>NZ_JABBAM010000056.1 GCF_018607965.1 Planktotalea sp. | reverse complement strand
ACCGACGAGGATGGGATAGTTGATTGAAGTGTATAACTAGCACTACATTTACTCACCGTCACACATCAAAACGGGCTTGCGGCACTATTACAATCGGCGTGCTAACCTTAATCCAGTTTGTTTCGTTGCCTGTTTTGTTGCCGGTAGCGCCTGCGTTTCAAATGCTCAGTGCCTAACCTTGTTTTTCAAATGCCTATTTTGCCTTACACAGTTATTTATCCACTGCGCCAAATGCCCTGTTCAAAACGGTTTTTTAGCTCACACGCATTGCTCGCTCGCAGTGTTCACTTTTGATGTGTTTTGGCACAGTACAGCTCTCTCACATAATATGTATTTGTTGAGACATAGAGCTAACCCACTGTAATCATTTAACTCACAGTGCTTCACATATCCGGTCGCCCAACCGTTCGATTAGATCATATGCTGTGAGCACACAAAAGCTGAGAGATGCACATATGAGACAAGCACTAACACTCACAGACACGCAGTACCGACAAGTGATCGCATTCTGTAACACTCGCAAGCACACGCAGCGTGACCAGACCATCATACACGTGAGCTTTCTTGCAGGACTCCGTTCAATGGAGATCGCAGGACACAGCATTGGTGATGTGTATGATCACACTGGTGCTGTACGTGATCAGTTCAGCATCACAGGGTCACAGGGTCACAGAGCAAAGGCGGTCACACTCGTGCTGTGTATGTAAGTCGCAAGCTTAAACGTGTGCTACAGCAGTACTATCCGTCAATACAGTATCGCTCGCCAACTGATCTGCTGTTCCAAACACAGATACGCACACGCTTCTCTGCCAACACTATGTGTCAGCTATTCTTACAGATATACAAAGATTGCGGACTAAAAGGTGCCAGCAGTCACAGTGGACGCAGAACATTTATTACAAAACTGGCCAACACAGGCATCAATGTACGCTTGCTGGCAGAACTTGCTGGACATCAACACATCAGCACCACGCAGCGCTATATTGACGTCAACGACACACAGCTGGCACAGGCAGTAGAGCTGATATAGTTAATGGCTCAGCAGTGATTAGCACGTTCTGGGACTGGATTCGCATCTACAAGCGCAATGTGATTATGGCTTACACAGGGTAAATATCGAGCTATCAACTGTGCGCGCACAGTATCAAAGTTAGGCATAAACCTGTTCTGTCAAAGTCAAGCAAGTGTGCTGTAACTGAGTTAAGACAAGCAACACACATCCAACTTCAACAACATCCGTCACATCGCAACAGCACAAAGCGCACCTACACCGTGCTGTAGTTGAGTATGCCGCTGTGGTTGGCGAGTTAGTGCCGCTCTAACAAAAAAATCATACCCAAAACGTGAAAAGAGCGGACCAAAGCCCGCTCTTTCCATTAATCCAAATCCAAAGTGGATTAGAAGCTGAACAGTACGCCCAAACCTGCAACGTTAGTACCAGCAGCAGTCCGGCCAATTGTACCAGTGAGTGAAGCACCACCTAGATCTTGGCTAACACTTACGCCATAGCTATCGCCCGCAGTCGCGGATTTGTAGCCAAAGCTAAGAGATGTCGCGTCCGAAAGGTCGTAGCCTACTGACAACACGGCAGTATCGTCGCTGTTATAGCCAACTGCTGCACTAACTTCGCCACTAGATAGCTTTCCAGAAACCATCCATTCGTCGTTGTTGTTTGCGCCAAGGCCGATCGTGAAGCCGCTGACAGTGTAGCTCGCCGCAATATCCGTCTCGGTTCCAGCCGCGTTTGAACCGATACCGGCTTTGAAATCACCCATCGCATAGCTCACGTAAACATTGTTACCCGAGTCGTTGATACCGCTAGTGTTAGTATCGAAGCCGATAACACCACCATCATTGAAGCCTTGGTAGTTTGCAACACGAGCCAAAGATTTCATCGCACCGTTTGTTGCGCCCACAGCAAGCGTCAAGCCGCCGGAGGTCATAGATACCTTGCCGCGCTCCATCGCACTAGCTGTAGTACCGTTTGTAATGTTGATCCGTGAAGACGCTGTAAAGCTCATACCGGCATCTGTTTCAACGGTACCTTTGAACGTAAGACGCATCCTGCTTGATAAATCGACGTCTGTGCCGTTATATACTACGCCCATAAAACCGTAACCACCTACTGTTACGTCTGCAGAAGCAACGCCAGCTGTTGCTATCAATGCTGTTGTAGCGATAAGAATTTTTTTCATCGTTTTTCCCTCGGGTTTTTTTAATAAGTGCCTAGCTCGGGGAATCCGCACTAGGCCTTGAAGTTGTTTCGCTCTTTTCAGGGTATCTTTGCAAGGTTCCCAGATCGCACTGTGTCAAAGCTTGGGAAAATGATGCAGCTTTGCCACACTTAGTAAGCACCAAGTTACATTCTATAGTAGACTTGTGTCATCCTAACCTCTCGGGAGGCATGTCATAGAAATGTATCAATAAACAGATATACGTTGGGCACGCGTTTGTGCAACGCGTCGGCATCAAACCTCTTATCAAAGGCCTTGCTCCCTCCTCTTTGCAAGTTTATGACTAATGAAACAAAGACGAGGCATACCAAATGTTGAACAATCGCCCCGCCAGACTTTCTGCCATATCAGCCGTTTGCGTTTTGCTTGCTGGCTGTGGGGGACTTGGTTCCGGAAACGGATCTGGTAGCAGTGCTTCCGAAGGCGTAATCGAACCTGTCACTATTTGGGACGCTTTGCGCAAGTCAGATGCAAACACCAATGTTCAGGTGAACAAGTATAT
This sequence comes from Planktotalea sp., assembly GCF_018607965.1. Classification (GTDB taxonomy): domain Bacteria; phylum Pseudomonadota; class Alphaproteobacteria; order Rhodobacterales; family Rhodobacteraceae; genus Planktotalea. Next base: position 10,227 of record NZ_JABBAM010000056.1, on the reverse strand, counting down.
CTGGAAAGCCTCTTTAGATGTCTTGAATTTCTTGCCCGTGGAATCGGTTGATCCGTTTTCAGGTGTAATATCCACTGGATATGGTCGCCCACCCGGCGGCGGTCGTGCGTATCGCGCAACGATTTTGGTGAACGATCCAGCGCTAGAAGCCCGTTCCTTGAATGTAGCAATGCAAACACGCAGTGGCCCAGTAAGTGCTGCAACTGCGCGCGCAGTCGAAGACGCAATTCTGGCACGCGCACGTCAACTGCGTATCGCAGACGGCCGTCTATAGCTTTAGGTTTTTGCCAAGTTAGAAACCCATTCAAGCTACTTTGGCAGACAATGGGTTTTTAGATTATAAGTTTCCAACACGAATTTGCGTGTCGCTTTTCCAAGTCGTTCGCGTTTTTCTTTGTCGCACAAGAGCACATTCGCCTTTTCGACCAATGCATCCGTATAAAAGAAATCTGTCAGCCAGCCCGTTTCATCATGTCGAATAGCCTCCAGAACCGGCGCAGTGTCGGACGCAAGAATGGCAGCCTCGGCGCTCATCGCTTCAAGCAACGACCAGCTTAGAACGAACGGGTATGTCATATATATGTGTAGACGGCTGACCTGCATCATCGAGAGGAACGCATCATATGGCACACGGCCCAAGAAATGCACGCGCTCCCAATCTTCGTCGGAAATCTCGGATCGGACTTCGTCTATACAAAGTTGTTTCCACGTTTTGCCCTTTGGCGGCTTTGATCCATAACTGACTTCATCGCTACCAAGCAGCACAACTTGCGCATTCGGACGTGTCTTTAGGAGTTTGGGCAAAGCTCGCATGAAAACGTGATACCCACGATAGGGTTCAAGATTGCGATTGATGAACGTTATCACCTCATCATCGCGCGTCAGTGTTTGATGTTCGCGAACGCGCAGCGTTGCGGCTGGGGGAAGGTATCGGCTTGAAATTCTGTCGGGCTAATTCCTGCGTCGCCAATGTCAAAATGTAGCGAATTGTTGAGATTGCGCAGCCACAAGCGTAGCGCATTACCGCGCAAATCTTTCGTTGTGAATTCAGGATCAAAGTTGACCGTTTCGCCTGAATCCAAGCGATACAATTCACAATACAGGCCCATCTTGGCGTTTTGGCGTTCGGCCAGACGTCTTTCAGGAACATCGCCTAGCCCCAACCGTGGTGCGCAGGGATCACGTCAGGCTCTAGGCCCTTCTCTTTCAGCGCCAAAGCTTGGCGATAGCAGGCCTCAGCACGGATCACTTTGGTTTCCAGATCGGACAACCAAGGATGCACATCCTTTGAGGACGATCGCGTAATTTTGTAAGGCAGCAGTGTCACGCCCTTCCAGACGGTCTGCTTTTCGACCTTGGGTGTCATTGAATACACTTTGTGGCCTTGTTCGACCAAAGCAGGTGCCAAATGTTTGTACTGCCCAGGGAAATTTTGGTGAATAATTAAGATACGCATAAAAAACGGCCTGCCTTCGTTTTTTGTCGACTATAGAAACACCATTGTGTCGCGCCAATGGCGAATTCTTGGTTGCGAACGCTCTGGACCCTGAAACACCCATCGCATATCACCCTTGCAACAGTATTTTAAGGCGCGAGATGCGCGATAAGGACATGCCCATGCAACGCTATGACGCCCCCTCCATCGAAGCGAAATGGCAAGATGCGTGGAACCTTGCCGACACTTTTAAAGCGACGCGCGATCCGTCCAAGCCAAAATACTACGTTTTGGAAATGTTTCCCTACCCATCTGGCCGCATCCATATGGGTCACGTGCGCAACTACACAATGGGCGATGTGATCGCGCGCTATAAGATGAGCACAGGCCATAACGTGTTGCACCCAATGGGTTGGGACGCATTCGGCATGCCAGCAGAAAACGCCGCGATGGCGATTGGCGGACACCCGAAAGATTGGACCTACAACAATATTGCGGACATGCGTTCGCAAATGAAGCCGCTGGGGTTGTCGATTGATTGGTCCCGTGAATTCGCGACCTGTGACGTTGAATACTACGGTCAGCAACAAGCGCTGTTCCTCGAATTCCTTGATGAAGGTCTGGTCTATCGCAAGAACGCCGTTGTGAACTGGGATCCAGTGGACATGACTGTTTTGGCGAACGAGCAGGTTGAGGCCGGTCGCGGCTGGCGTTCAGGCGCTTTGGTGGAACGTCGCGAACTCACGCAGTGGTTCTTCAAGATTTCAGATCATTCAGATGAATTGCTCTCTGCATTGGACGGTCTTGATAACTGGCCTGCCAAAGTGAAACTGATGCAAGAAAACTGGATCGGCAAATCACGCGGTCTTCAGTTTGCGTTCTCTACAATTGAAGCGCCCGACGGCCATGACCGGATAGAGGTTTACACAACGCGCCCTGATACGCTGAACGGTGCCTCGTTCGTTGGTATATCGCCAGATCATCCGCTGGCCAAGCAACTTGAAAAGGACAACGCTGAACTGGCCGCGTTCAATGAGGACTGTCGCCAAGGTGGAACCACAGCTGAGGCGATCGAAACGGCAGAGAAAAAAGGCTACGACACTGGCCTGCGCGTGCGCCACCCGTTTGACACAAGCTGGGAGCTGCCCGTCTATATCGCCAACTTCATTCTGATGGATTATGGCACAGGCGCAATTTTTGGCTGTCCTGCCCATGATGAGCGCGATTTTGAATTCGCGACGAAATACGGCTTGCCGATCACATCGACCTATCTGCCGTCTGAAGACGCCGATCCAAAGGTCAAAGCTGCTTACGTTCCTGCGAAAATCGAAAAGGTTTTCTACAACGGCGGTTTCGCGGGCGAGCAGTGGCAGACAGGTAACGAAGCCATCGATAGCGCAATCGCGTTCTGCGAAGAAAACGGCATTGGCCAAGGCGTCACAAAATATCGCCTGCGCGATTGGGGCCTTTCGCGTCAGCGCTATTGGGGTTGCCCGATCCCTGTTGTGCATTGCTCTGACTGTGGTGTGGTTCCTGAAAAGAAAGAGAACCTACCGATTGAGCTGCCCTATGACGTGACCTTCGATACGCCCGGCAACCCTTTGGATCGTCACCCCACTTGGCGCAACTGTTCCTGCCCAACTTGCGGCAGCCCTGCGCAGCGCGAAACCGATACGATGGACACGTTCGTTGACAGCTCATGGTACTTTGCGCGTTTTACATCGCCTAATGCAGAAACGCCTGTCGATATGGCGGATGCAGACTATTGGATGAACGTCGATCAATATATCGGCGGGATCGAGCACGCGATTTTGCACCTGCTGTATTCACGATTCTTTGCACGCGCGATGCAGATCACGGGTAACTTGCCAGCCAAAGCGATTGAGCCCTTTGATGCTTTGTTTACCCAAGGCATGGTGACCCACGCGATTTACAAGACTGAGGGCGACAACGGGCGTCCCGTTTACCATTATCCTGAGCAAGTTGACCTAAAAGACGGCAAGGCTTTCCTTAAAGATGGCAGCGCAGAAGTGGACGTGATCCCGTCTGCAAAAATGTCCAAGTCCAAGAATAACGTGGTTGATCCGCTGAACATTATTTCTGCATTCGGCGCAGATACTGCACGTTGGTTCGTCCTGTCTGACTCCCCTCCTGAGCGGGATGTTGAATGGACCGCCTCTGGCGCCGAAGCGTCGTTCAAACATTTGGGTCGCGTGTGGACGATCTGTGATCGTGTCTCCAAGTTAGACCCAAGCATCAAGGGGACTGGCGACGAAGATCTGCTGCGCGACATGCATAAAGCCATCCGCGATGTAACGCTGAGTGTCGAAAGCTTCGGCTTTAACGCAGCTATTGCAAAACTTTATGGATTTACCAACGCGCTCGGCAAATCCGATGCCAGCCAAAGCGTGCAGCGCCAAGCAGTCATGACATTGGCCCAACTGATGGCCCCCATGACGCCGCATTTGGCCGAAGATATTTGGGCACACCAAGGGGGTGAGGGTTTGATCATCAACGCCCCTTGGCCCGTAGCCGATGACGCGATGCTTGTTGAAAATAACGTCACGATGCCGATCCAGATCAACGGCAAACGCCGCGCTGAAATCACTGTACCCACGGATATGTCAAAAGAAGACATTGAAAAAGTCGCGCTTAGCGATGAGGCTGTCGTTCGAACACTTGATGGCGCAACGCCTAAAAAGGTGATCGTAGTGCCAGGGCGGATTGTGAATGTTGTTGTCTAATCGAAGAAAGCTCATGCTGGGTGCGGTGGTTTTATTCACCAGCGCCTGCAAATTTACGCCTGTTTATGGCCCAGATGCTGCGGGTTCCAAACTTGACGGGCGCATTTCCGTATCAGCGCCCTCAACGAGAGAACAGTATCTTCTAACGCGGCGTCTAGAAACGCGGCTTGGTCGGTCTGACCCAGCACCCATGACATTGACATACTCAGTTTCCCATAGCGCATCGGGTCTGGGCACGACTGCAACGGGATCCACCACGCGACTACATCGCGTTGGGGCTCTTAGCTACAGTCTCAAGAATACAAGCACGGGTGAGATGATAGACAAAGGACGCCTCACCAATTTTACTGGCTATTCCGCGACGGGAAATACTGCGGCCAGCCTCGCAGCTGAAAGTGCTGCGATTGAACGCCTGATGTATATCCTTGCAGATCAATTAGTTGATCGTTTGCACTTGATCGATCCTGCGCTGTTGCCATGAAACTTTCCCCGCGTGAGGCAACTGGCTATTTCGCCAAACCCGACGCGGGCAAAACGGGGCTTTTGATTTACGGCCCCGATGCTATGCGCATCGCGCTGAAGCGCCAGCAAGTCATCGCTACATTGATCGGCCCAAGCGGTGAAGAAGAAATGCGGCTGACACGTATCCCTTCGGCAAATTTGCGAAAAGACCCTGCGATCCTAATCGACGCGATGACCGCGCAAAGCTTTTTTCCCGGTCCACGGGTCGCATTCGTCGAGGACGCAACAGATGCAATTGCCAAGATTATCGCACCAGCGCTTGAAGAATGGCGCACGGGCGATGCGCAGATTGTCGTCACTGCAAGTCAGCTCACCGCGAAGTCCGCGCTGCGCAAGATGTTTGAGGGTCATAACAACGCGTTCGCAGTTGCGATTTACGACGAGCCGCCGTCGCGTGCGGAAATCGAGGCAGAGTTGTTGCGCGCGCAAATAACGATGCCAGAGCGTGACGTAATGGACGATTTGACGACCCTCTCGCGTGAACTTGATCTGGGTGATTTTCGTCAGACGCTGGAAAAGCTCGCGCTTTATAAGTTGAACGATTCTGCGCCGCTCAGCAGTGAAGACATCGCCGCCTGCGCGCCCGCATCAACAGAGGCCGCTTTGGATGATGTGATTAACATTGTTGCAGAGGCCCGTTCAGGTGAGATCGGTCCAATCATGCGCAAATTACAGGCGCAGGGCGTACAGCCTGTCGGTTTATGCATCGCCACATTGCGCCATTTCAAAACGCTTTATGCTGCGGCCAGTGATCCCGGTGGTGCAGCACAAGGTATTGGGAAACTGCGCCCCCCTGTTTTTGGCCCGCGTCGCGATAGAATGCTGCGCCAAGCCCAAGGCTGGGGGATCTATAACCTTGAGGCAGCACTGAGCCTTTTAGTCGACACCGATCTAAAACTGCGCAGCGCCGGGCAGCACGCCCCTGCGATGGTGTTGGTTGAGCGCTGTTTGATCCGCCTCGCAATGATGGCGCGAAAATAAAATAATTGGGAGAGTTTGAGAATGTATGAAGTCTTTGGAAGCATCGCCAGTCGCGCGTTCCGTGTCCTTTGGGCACTGGAAGAATTGGGCGTGCCCTACACACTGATCCACGCGAAACCGCATGATCCTGTTTTGACTGCCATCTATCCCGCTGGCAAAGTTCCTGCACTAAAGGTTGATGATCAGATCATCACCGATTCAACCGCGATCATGACATACCTTGCTGACAAACACGGTGCTTTGATCGTGCCTGCCGGAACGATTGAGCGGGCTCAACAAGACGCGATCACGCACGCTGTGATTGATGAAATTGACGCCGTTCTGTGGGCAGGTGCGCGCCACAGCTTCGTTTTGCCAGAGGAACGCCGCGTACCCGACGTTAAACCCTCCCTAAAGTGGGAATTTGACCGCAACATTCACCGACTTGCGGATCGCATCACCACACCGTTCGCTGCAGGCGAGACATTTACGATCACAGACATCCTTTTGACCCACTGCCTGAACTGGGCTGTTGGTGCCAAGTTCGAGCACACCAGTGACAAAATGACAGCCTATGCGAAAGAAATGCGCGCGCGTGATGCGTTCAAGCGCGTTAGGGCGTTGGAGTAAGTCCCAAGTAACGGGCCGCACCGCGACCTGCGGTGTAGCCTGTTGCGAAGCAAGCGGTTAAAAGGTAGCCGCCTGTCGGTGCTTCCCAATCCAGCATTTCGCCAGCGCAGAACGTTCCGGGTCTTGCGTGTAACATAAGGTTCTCATCGAATGCGGCTTGCGCAACGCCACCGCTTGTCGAGATCGCTTCGTCCATCGGACGAAGGCCACTATGGCCTACTTTCAAGTTCTTTATGACCGGAGCCAGATCTTTGGCGTCACTTGGAAGGGGACGCGCCCATTCGCCCAACAGGGCCAATTCGTGTTTCTTCAGATTTAGCGTTTTGCGAATGTGGTTCGTCAGCGAATTCTTCCCACGCGGTTTTGCCAGCGCATGTCGCACGCGATCAATTGTCCAATCTGGCATGAGGTCGAAATAGAGGTCGCCGCCCTCACGCACCCCACGCGAAACGGAATAGATACCGCCGCCCTCTAGGCCACCTTTGGAAATAATTGCTTCGCCTCGACTGCTATATGTGCCGGACCTAAATGCGACCGCCTTGAGGGGCGTGCCAAAGTGGGGCTCCATATGCGCACTCCACGCGACACCAATACCAGCGTTCGACGCACCAAATGGTGCAAGTTTGAACCCTTCCTTAGCGAAGATTTTAGCCCAGTGGCCATCGGAGCCCAGACGTGCCCAACTTGCGCCGCCAAGTGCGAATACAGTCCCGTCGGCTTCAACACTTTGCGCGCCTTCGGGTGTCTCAAACGTTAAGGTACTGCCGTCCCATCCAAGCCAACGCCATTTAGTGCGAAACTCTACACCCTGCTCGGATAGTCTATTGATCCAAGCCCGAAGTAAGGGCGATGCCTTCATCGCATCAGGAAAAATTCGGTCAGACGTTCCCGTAAAAACACTTTGCTCAAGACGTTCAGCGAATTGAACAACCTGCTCTGGTCCAAATGTATTAAGAATTGGACCCAGCCAGCTTTGCGCATCGGAATAATTTTCGACAAAAGGCCCAAGAGCCTCGTATTTCGTCAGGTTCAAACCCGACTTGCCCGCCATCAGAAATTTCCGCCCTACTGACGGTTTAGCATCAATCACTATAACCTTAGCACCTGCGCGCGAAAGCTCATCTGCAGCAATGAGCCCCGCGGGTCCCCCGCCAACTACTAGTGCCGTTTTCATTTTGAAGCCTTATCTGAAATCGTTTTGATTTCACCTTTAAGTTCCACAACACGTTGAGGATAAGGAATTTGAATATCGTTATCTTTGAGCGCGTTCCAAATTAAAAACAGAACGTCGGACGTGAATTTATTTTGGCCATCATCGATTCCATTCACCCAAAATTCCGCAGAAAAATTGAAGCCGCTGCCTCCAAATCCTCGAAGTTCGCAATCTGGAGAAAACGGGTGGGTCAAAACTTCTGGATGCTTGGCAACGGCCTGCTCTACGATTGCAGGTACAAGATTGATATCGGTGTCATAACTGACCGAAAAAGGCGCCTCATATCGGTTTGCAGAACCACTGTCGGAATAGTTAACAACGCGGATCGTGATGAAATCTTCGTTCGGAACAACAATCCAGCGCCCATCATAGGTTTCAAGAAAGGCTGCCCTCGCGGTCATCTTGACGATCGTGCCTGCCTCACCTCCGTCAAGTTCAACGTAATCACCAACCGTTGCCTGACCTTCCAGCAAAAGGATGACACCAGAAATAAAGTTAGAGGCGATCTTTTGAAGACCAAAGCCAAGGCCCACACCAATCGCACCACCGAGGACTGCTAAAGAGCTAAGCGAAATGCCCATGATGTTCATCAAAAACAAGAAAGCCGCTCCAAAGATTGCGATTTCAGCAGTTTTAGATGCGAGTTGCTGAGTCGCTGGACGCATCTCGTCCTGCTTTGCGATGAACGTGTTAGATTGATCGTTAGACCAGCGACCAATCCGAAAATGATTCCGCCGACGACTACAAATCGGATTGCGAATAGAACAGAGAAGGACAGGTTGCCCAATGGGACAATTAGCGTTTCAAGGCGTTCGGTTGCTACATCAAGAAAACCAATTGCATACAGCGCCGCAACGGGAACTAGGACGAATTTCCCAAGCAGCTTTAGAAACCCATCGGTGATTATCTGTTGAACCAATAGGTGAGCCGCCAAGAATAAGAATACTCGTTTGCCAAAGGCAATAACCGCACTGCTACCAAAGATGGAGCTGGTAACTTGTTCACCAATTCCAGTCAGCGCATACGCGATTAGCGGCAAAAGCAGGGGTAGAAATATCAAAACAAAGCGGCGCGCAGGCGTGATAATGTTTTCTTGCTCACCCTTAGGTGTCAGCGTTCGTGTCAATAGGGGACGCAGTTTTTTTGTTAGATAGACCGCCATTAGATAGGCAACGACGAGTAGAATGAATTGAGACCACGCTGCGGGGCTAAGAAGCCAACCTTTGGCTATGTCACAACCTTGAAACGTATATCCTGCAATCTGCTGCACGATTTCTGGTTGCGCACTTAGGTACATCATTTGTTCCATCCTGTAGAGATTTATGTTTTTGCCCTAACGCACGCGTATTGGCTAGACCTGTTGACGTTACTTCCTTGTCCAGTAATGTCCCTGTGAACAATCTGAGGTACTTCTAATGGCTGCCATTCCCAACCCTTTCAAAAAGATGCTCGCGTCGAAAGAGCGCGCAATCGGATGCTGGTTAGGCTTTGGTGAGGCAAATTGTGCCGAGATGATGGGTACGGCTGGTTTTGACTGGTTGGTAATAGATGCAGAACACGGGCCGAATGATATTCGATCTGTTCGTGATCAATTGATGGCGCTGGAAAATAGCGCGTCTAATGCGGTTGTTCGTTTGCCGTCTGATGAAGTCTGGATGATCAAGCAGGCGCTCGATGTCGGTGCCCAAACCCTTTTGATCCCCATGGTAGAAACTGCAGAACAGGCCAAGAATATTGCATCAGCGATGCGTTATCCACCAGAGGGCACCCGCGGAATGGGCGCAACACTCGCACGTGCTACTCGGTTTGGCGAAATGAGCGATTACGCCGTTACTGCAAATGCAGAAATTGCTCTCATTGTCCAAGTGGAAACCGTTAAGGGTATGTCCAATTTGGAAGCTATTGCCAACGTAGATGGCGTTGATGGCGTGTTTATTGGACCAGCTGATTTGTCTGCTGATATGGGTTTCCCAGGGAATTCCGCTGCCCCAGAAGTCGCCGCAGAAATGCAGCGCGCTAGTGAGGTTATTGCGAGAACTGGGAAGTCGGCGGGTTCACTCGCTTTGAACGATAAAACAGCGAGATCTTATGCAGAGATGGGCTACAGTTTTATGGCAGTAGCGATCGACGTTGTGCTCTTAATGCAAGCAGCACGAGCAAAGGTAAATGCTTGGAAAACATAGTGTTTTCATGACGTTGATTTGATTGAAATTAGAACTCTCACAAATGACATTTCAAAACTGAGATGTCATTGAAGTGTTCGGAGCCTAGCGATAGGGTTGGTATCTCTTTACGTATGCGTTTTGCTCTTTACGCTTCCATAAAACAAATATCTTTTCACTAAACAAGAAATTTTAACGCCTAAAGCAGCAAGCGTTTTGCCACTTGTCACGTGTTCTTACTTTGTTTTGGAGATTTCTTAAGATCGCATAGAGTTTTGGATTACTGGGATTGGCGGTGACCTACTCTCCCACGCCTTAAGACGCAGTACCATTGGCGCGATGGTGCTTAACTTCCGGGTTCGGGATGGGACCGGGTGTTTCACTCATGCTATGACCACCAAACCAAGTAATCCAAACAAAAAGTACGCAGTACTTCTGGTGGGAGGCAGTCGATCTTGCGGAGCAAAATTGACGTCCCCACGCAGTAATTAACTGGGTGCTTCCAAAAAATTAACGTTGTCCAAGTCGTTTTCGACTTATGGTGTTGTGTATGCTTCTGTT
>NZ_JABBAM010000106.1 GCF_018607965.1 Planktotalea sp. | reverse complement strand
GAAAAGCAAAAAGCGGGTAAGAAGAAGATGCGTCAATTCGGCAAGGTGGATATCCCCCAGGAAGCGTTTATTTCCGCGCTTAAGATGGACTGATTGAGCTTGAGGGGTGCGTGATATAACGCACCTTAAGCCACGCTTGCGCGTCGCATTTTTGCGAATGACGTGAATTCCCAATGCTCTGGCTTTTGAACAAGGCCGTGGCGTACGGGATCCAACCAGCAATGTTCCATATGCGCGTCGAAATCGACTTTGCTGCGAATGTGATGTTCCCAAAACCTGCGGTGCCAAATGCCGCGCTCTTGGCGTTTGATCTGGCTGCTTGTTCGCGGCCCCTTTGGGAGCCCACGAGAAAAGCGTGCTTTGATAATGCGCCAGCGTGTTGAAAAATCATGATCCTCTGCGGGTAGTGTCCAGATGCAATGCATGTGATCTGGCAGAACGGCCCATGCATTCACCGTGACAGGACGTTCGCGCAGGGTTCTTTGCACAGCGCTGCGCAAGAGGGTGATCTCTTGCAGCAAAAGGTTTGACCCTTGGGCGCGGAGGCTGACAGTGAAAAAGATGGTGGCCCCAGGTGTCTGGGGGCGGCGATAATTTGACATGGGGTGATTCTGCGCGAACTCGATTAAGATCACGTGAATCCCCGTAAGGTGCGTGATATCACGCACCCATCGTAAAATTGTTACACATATCAGCTATGCCGCTCGCAGGAGATTTCACATGACCACATATGCCATCAACGGTTTGGGCCGTATCGGAAAGCTTGCATTAAGACCACTTATCGAAAGCGGCGCAAAGATTGCGTTCCTCAATGATGCGATTGGCGATCCTGAAATGCATGCGCATTTGTTGGAGTTTGACACTGTTCATGGGCGTTGGAAGGCTGATTTTTCATACGACAAGGATAGCATCACGATTGATGGTGCCCGCCTGCCACTGTGTAATACGCGCGCCCTAGATGAGCTTCCGCTGGATGGCGTCGATGTCGTGATCGATTGCACAGGTGCCTTCAAAACCGAGGCCAAGCTTGCGTCGTATTTCGCAGCGGGTGTGACCAAAGTCATCGTCTCTGCTCCTGTCAAAGAAGACAGTGCGGCGAACATCGTATTTGGTGTGAATGACGACACATACGATCCTGATGTACATCGCATCATTACCGCGGCCTCTTGCACGACAAACTGTCTCGCGCCAGTTGTGAAAGTTATTCATGAAAACCTTGGGATCAAGCACGGTTCTATCACCACCATTCATGACGTGACCAATACGCAGACTATCGTGGATCGCCCTGCGAAGGACCTGCGCCGTGCGCGCTCTGCTTTGAATTCCTTGATTCCGACGACAACGGGTTCAGCGACTGCGATCATGCTGATTTACCCAGAATTGACGGGCAAACTGAATGGCCATGCGGTGCGTGTTCCTTTACTGAACGCGTCCTTGACCGATTGTGTGTTCGAGGTCGCACGTGAGACGACGGCTGAAGAAGTGAACGCCTTTTTCAAGGCCGCGTCCGAGCACGGTTCGCTGAAGGGGATCCTTGGATATGAGACGCGCCCCTTAGTGTCGGCTGACTACGTGAATGACGCGCGCAGCAGTATCGTTGATGCGCCCTCCACGATGGTGATCAACGGCACGCAGGTCAAAATCTATGCGTGGTACGACAATGAGTGGGGCTATGCGCACCGTTTGGTTGATGTGGCACGCATGGTCGGTGACGCCCTGTGACGCGCCCTGCGGGATTTGCGGCCTACCTTGCCGTAACTGCCGCATATTGGGCGTTTATGTTGACGGACGGCGCTTTGCGCATGTTGGTGTTGTTGCACTTTCATGCGCTTGGCTTTTCGCCTGTTCAATTGGCCTATCTATTTGTTCTGTACGAGATCACAGGGGTCGTGACCAACCTGTGTGCGGGATGGCTTGCCTTGCGATTTGGGTTGAGCGCGACGCTGTACGCGGGGCTTGGTTTGCAGATCGTAGCGCTGCTAGCTTTGACGCAGCTTGACTCTGCGTGGGGCACGTTCGCGTCAGTGGCGTTCGTCATGTGCGTGCAGGGGCTGTCTGGCGTGGCCAAGGATTTGGCGAAGATGAGCAGCAAATCGGCGGTGAAACTGCTTGCCCCCTCGGAGGGCGACGCGCTGTTCAAGTGGGTCGCGGTTCTGACGGGGTCCAAGAATGCCGTGAAGGGTTTGGGCTTTCTTTTGGGCGCAACTTTGTTGGCGGTCTGGGGATTTGAAGGTGCGCTGCTGGGGATGGCTGTGGCGCTTGCCTTGGTGTTTACAGGGGTCGCTTGGAACATGCCTGGCGGCTTGCCGACGGGTATCAAGGGTACAAAATTCAGCGCAGTGTTTTCGACCGATGCAAACGTCAATTGGCTAAGCCTTGCCCGTGTCTTTCTGTTTGGTGCGCGGGATGTGTGGTTCGTCGTTGGTATCCCGATTTATTTCTATGCGATTTGGTCGGACGGGAGCGAGGAAAGTAACAAAGCCGCGTTCTTTTTGATCGGGAGTTTCATGGCGCTTTGGGTGATCTTTTATGGGATTGTGCAAGGGTTCGCACCAAGGGTGTTGTCGCAGTTGCCAGTGCAAAGTGCGTCTGGTTTGGCGGGAGTGCTGGCGCTTGTTCCAATTGTTCTAGGTGCATTGGTTTGGCTTGATCTTGCAAACCTGACGCCGGTTTTGATCGTTGGCCTTTTCCTTTTCGGGGCGTTGTTTGCGCTGAATTCGGCGCTGCATTCGTATCTGATCCTGCGGTTTACGACAGCTGAGCGTGTAACGATGGATGTCGGATTTTACTACATGGCGAACGCCAGCGGTCGGCTGTTAGGCACGGTTCTGTCGGGCCTAAGCTATCAACTTGGCGGTCTTGCGCTGTGTTTGTTCGTGGCGGGGGGGATGTTAGTATTCAGCGCGCTCGCAGCGCGTAAGTTGCCTGTGGTGCACCTTAGTTGAAAATGGCCGCGCTGTGGTGAAGAGCGCGGCCAGTGTTTATTTGTTTGTTATCCGATGATCGCGTTTAGCGTTGCGGATGCGCGCATCACAGCGGCCGTCTTTGCCGCGTCGCCGTGGTAGTATCCACCTAGATCAACGGCAGGGCCTTGGGCTGCTGCCAGTTCGGATAGGATTGCTGCTTCGCCGTCTGCAAGGGCTTTGGCAATGGGTGCGAAGTAAGCCGCCAGCTCTGCATCGCTATTTTGCATAGCAAGTGCGTCTGCCCAGTAGCGTGCGAACCAGTAGTGGCTGTCGCGGTTGTCAGGTTCGCCCACTTTGCGCGATGGGGAACGGTTGTCATCCAAGATGCCTTGTGTGGCCGTGTCGACCGCTTGGCCCAAGACGCGCGCTTTTTCGTTAGAACGTGCATCCGCAAGGAATTGAAGGCTTTCTCCAAGGGCGCAGAATTCGCCAAGGCTGTCCCAGCGCAGGTGGTTTTCTTCCATCAATTGCTGAACGTGCTTGGGGGCAGAGCCGCCCGCGCCTGTTTCAAACAGACCGCCACCCTGCATCAGCTTTACGATGGACAGCATCTTGGCAGACGTTGCGAGTTCTAGGATTGGGAACAGATCTGTCAGGTAGTCGCGCAGCACGTTGCCTGTGATCGCGATGGAGTTTTCACCCTTTGTGATCGTTTCCAAGGATGCGCGTGTTGCTGCGCGTGGGGCCATGATCTGAAACTTGTCCGCAACGCCTTGGGCCGCAAGGATTGGTTTGACGTAGGCGATCAATTCAGCGTCGTGTGCGCGATCTGCGTCGAGCCAGAAGATGGCTTCACAGCCCTCGGCCTTTTGACGTGCAATGGCGAGGTTCACCCAGTCTTCGATAGGGGCTTTGCGCGCAGATGCGGAACGCCAGATGTCGTTCTCTTCGACTTTGTGTTGGTGCAGGACCGTGCCGTCGTCGAGGATCATTTTGACCGTGCCGCCAGTGGGCATTTCGAACGTTGTCGGGTGTGAGCCGTATTCTTCGGCCTTTTGCGCCATCAGGCCGATGTTCTGGACTGTGCCGGCTGTCGCTGGGTTCAGCTTGCCGTTCTCTTTGAAGAACTTAACGGTTTCATCATAAACTGGTGCGTATGAATTGTCAGGAATCACGCAGTTCGCATCGGATTCAGATCCATCTGGACCCCAACCTTTGCCGCCAGCACGGATCAGCGCAGGCATGGAGGCGTCGATGATCACGTCGGAGGGAACGTGCAAGTTGGTGATGCCTTTGTCGCTATCAACCATGTAAAGTGGTGGGCGCTTTTTCATGCAGGCGTCGATTGCGGACATGATTGCTGGCTGGTCTTTCACACGCTTGAGCAGGTCACCCATGCCAGAATTCGGGTTCACACCAAGGTCGGCCATTTCAGCGCCGAACAGATCGAACACGGGCTTGAGGAAGACTTTAACAGCGTGACCAAAGATGATCGGGTCGGAGACCTTCATCATGGTTGCTTTCATGTGGAGCGAGAAGAGCGTGCCGTCCGCTGTCGTGCTGGCGATTTCTTCTGCAAGAAAGGCGTCTAGCTTGGCTGCACTCATGAACGTTGCGTCAACGACGGTGCCCGTTGGGTAGGTTAGACCCTCTTTCAGAACCGTTTCGCCTGTTGCTGTTTCCAGAACGATCTTGGCGGTGGCTTCTTTTGCCAGTGTCACGGATGTTTCGTTAGAAAAGAAATCACCACCGGACATGGAAGACACGCGTGTTTTGCTGTCAGCCGTCCATTCGCCCATGCGATGCGGGTTGTTTTGTGCGTAGCTTTTGACGGCCTTTGCGGCGCGGCGATCAGAGTTGCCTTCGCGCAGGACGGGGTTCACAGCAGAGCCCTTGAGCGTGTCGTATTTCGTGCGGATCGCTTTTTCGGCGTCCGTCGCTGGTGTCTCTGGATAATCTGGCAGGCCGTAGCCTTGGGACTGGAGTTCTTTTACGGCCGCGACCAACTGGGGGACAGAGGCAGAGATGTTTGGTAGTTTGATTACGTTGGCTTGGGGCGTTTTTACCAATTGGCCAAGTTCAGCCAGATCGTCAGGCTGGCGCTGGGCCTCTGCCAGATGTTCTGGGAAGGTTGCAAGGATACGACCTGCAAGCGAGATGTCTTTGGTGCCAACAGATACGCCCGCAGCGGATGCGAATTTCTGGATGATCGGCAGGAACGACGCAGAGGCGAGTTCGGGGGCTTCGTCAACCCGTGTATAGATGATATCTGGCGTGTTGTGATCTGACATGGAAAACCTCTTGCATAAGAATGGGCATGATTTGAGGTGTCCTTAGTGGAACAGAACAGAGTCGTCTATAGTATACCGTTGTATGCAGTGTCGCAGTATTTAAGATTTTCACTATCTTGGAGGATCAATTTTTCTTGGTATCGTCCTCGATATTCATTGTCGCTTGCCCGCTGTTTCCAAGGGGAACGGATGCGAAAGGGCCGCCGTGGCACATATGGCTGGGGTCGGCTGGATCAAGTGGGCCGTCTTGTGCGAACATTTCATCGGCAAACTGTTCAGCGTTGTCTTTTGGACGGTATCCGAGGAAGGACGCTTTTGCGTTATCCACAGGTGCACGATCATTGTCGGACACACCGTAGGCAATTGTGAACCCCGTGAAGGGCGTATCAATGGAGCGCTGTACGAGTTGGATCAGGTCATCATAGCTAAGCCATGAACCGACCGCGCGCGCTGCTTACCTTTGCGCAGCTGAGGATGCGTAAGCAGACTGCCTCAAGCCCGCGTTTGTCCCAAAACATCTGCGCGAGGTCTTCGGCGAAACACTTGGCAAGGCCGTAGTAGGTGTCGGGGCGGTGGGGCACATCGGTGCCGATGAAGTCTGTCTTGGGATACATGCCGACTGCGTGGATCGAAGACGCGTAGATGATGCGGCGCACGCTATTGTGATGCGCGGCTTCCCAGATGTTGTAAGCGCCCACGATGTTGGATTGCAGGATTGCGTCAAACGCGGCCTCATCACCAATCGCGCCGAAGTGGGCGATCATATCTGCGTCTTTGGTCAGCGCTTCCATCGCGGCTAGATCGCTAAGATCGGCGCGCACATAGGTTTCGCGCGCATAAAGCGTGCCGATGTCAGCCGCCAGATCGCTAGAGACCAATTCATCGCACATCTTGGCTAAGGGTTCCCGCAGGTACGATCCAAGCCGGCCAGCGGCGCCAGTCAGGACGAGTTTCTTTAATTTAGGTGCCATTAGATGATTGCCTTTTCTTCAAACGGGCGTCCCGCCAAGATGCGTTCAAACCCGAAGGACGACATATCAAGCGAGCGGTATGCGCCGTGCGTCAGCCATTCAGCTGTCGCGCGGCCCATTGCGGGGCTTTGTTGTAATCCGTGGCCGGAGAAGCCGTTCAGGAAGACGAAATTTGTGATCTCTGGATGGGGGCCAAGGACTGCGTTTTGATCTAGTGTGTTGAACGCGTAGTGGCCTGTCCATTCGGTGACGACTTTGATCGCCTCGAACTGAGGAATGCGTGTCGCGATGATCGGCCAGATATGATTTTCCCAGCGGCTGTGATCCATGTTGAAATCGGTTGGATCGACGGCGATGTCATCTTCTGGATTAGGTGCGCCGCCTGCAAGATACGTCTTGGGGCCGTCTTGGCGAAAGTGAACGCCAGAGGGGTCAATGGTCAGGGGTAGGTCTTGATCAAGTGGTTGTTCAGCGCTGAAGATCCAAGTGAAGCGTTTGCGCGGCTCAACGGGTAAGTCGATGCCAGCCATGCGTGCGGTTTCGGCGGCACGTGGGCCTGATGTGTTTACGACCTGACCGCAAGCGATGACCTCGCCCGTTTCCAGCGTGATGGATTGGACCTTGCTGCCCTGCACATCCATCGCGACGGCACGGTTGGTCACGTATTCCACGCCACGATCCTTGGCAGAGCGACGCCACCAATCGAACACGGTGCCCCCGTCCCAATAGCCTTCGTCTTTGAGGTTGATAGAGCCGAGCATCACATCATCCACGTTATAAAATGGATAGCGCGCTTTGATCTCTTCGGGTGTTAGTAGCTGAGTTTCGGCACCCGCAGCTACTTGGGTCTTTTGGTTAGACCGCAGCACATCGGCAAAGCCGTCGTTGTCGGCCAAATACATGTAACCGTAGTTCTGGATGTCCAGTTCAGGCACGCGCGTGTCGCCGTCCATGTAGCCGCGCAGGTTCTTGACGAAATCAGCAGCGAATTGGGAAATCCGTACGTTCAGTTTGTTCGAGAACTGCTGGCGCATGCAGGAATTCGTATGTGCGGTGGACGAGTTGATGTAGCTGCTGTCCATCTCGACAACCAACACGGACCCGTTGAAGTCGGGGTTCTCAGTAAGGAACCAAGCGGTCGATGATCCCATCATAGCGCCGCCGATTATGACGACGTCGTAGCTGGATTTTTGAAGGGCGCGATAGGTGTTCATTCGGGTTTTTCAACGGGGCCGCCTTGGGCCTGCCATGTGGAAAAACCTTCGCGCAGATGTGCGGCGTCAAAGCCCATGTTTTGCAAGGTTTGCACAGTGAGGGCGGATCGCCAGCCTGAGGCGCAGTGGAAGATGAATTTCTTGTCCTCGCCAAAGATGGGCTTGAAGTAGGGGCTGGCTGGGTCGATCCAGAATTCGATCATTCCGCGTGGGGCGTGAAAACTGCCAGGGATAAACCCACCGCGCTGGCGTTCGCGCACGTCACGGATATCGACGATGACCACGTTTTCGTCGCCGACCATTTCGATCAAATCAGGTGTTTCGATCTCGCGAATTCCAGAGCGCGCTTTTGCGACCATTTCTGCGGCTGTGGTTTTCAGTTTCGCCATATTCCATTCCCTAGACAATTCCGCGCTTAATAAGCGCGTCAATCTGGCCCGAGTCCATCCCCAAATCTGCCAGGATCGCACGCGTATGTTGTCCAACATTTGGAATGGCATCCATGCGAGGTTCCGCATCGCCAAGCCCGCCGGGGGGCAAGAGTGCGGGCATGGGGCCAACGGGCGTGTCCACTTCGCGCCAACGGTTACGCGCCTTTAGCTGGGGATGCGCCCAAAGGCCTGCCATATCGTTCATGCGCGCATTGGCGATGCCAGCGGCGGAAAGTTTGGCGATGACCTCCTCTGACGTCCATTTGGAGAAGACCGACAGAATGATCGCGGTGAGTTCGAGCTTGTGGCTGGAGCGCGCTTGGTTGGTGCTAAAGCGCGGGTCGGTTTCCAAAGTGGGTGCATCAAGGATGTCACGGCAGAAGGTGGCCCATTCGCGATCGTTTTGAAGGCCAAGCATGACCTCTTTTCCGTCGCCCGCAAAGAACGGGCCATAGGGAAAGATCGTCGCATGGGATGCACCCGCGCGGGTAGGTGGTTCTGCGCCGTCAGTTGCGTAATACATCGGGTAGCCGATCCATTCCGCCAGCGCTTCTAGCATGGAAATGTTGATCGCTGACCCTTTGCCGGTCTTGCCACGTTGCAAAAGCGCGGCGAGGATATTGGTGTAGGCGTACATTCCAGCAGCGATATCGGCGACGGATACACCTGCTTTGCTGGGCTTGGCGTCAGTGCCTGTGATTGACAGAAACCCCGCTTCAGCCTGTACCAAAAGATCATAGGCCTTGCGGTCGGTTTCGGGGCCATCGGGACCGTAGCCGGAGATATTGCAGACGGTCAGTTTGGGGTGATCTGCGTGGAGCATTTCAAAGTTGAGACCCATGCGATCTGCGCCACCGGGGGCGAGGTTTTGAACGAGGACATCTGCGTCTTTTAGCAAGTCCTTTAGAATGCCCATGCCCTCTGCGGATTTGAGGTCGAGCGTCAGGCTTTCTTTCGAGCGATTGGTCCACACGAAATGTGAAGACATGCCGCGTGCGCGGGTGTCGTAACCACGTGCGAAGTCGCCCGTCTTGGGGCGTTCGACTTTGATGACGCGCGCCCCGAGGTCCGCAAGCTGGCGTGTGGCAAAGGGGGCCGCAACCGCGTGTTCCAACGCGATCACGGTGATGCCGTCGAGCGGCAACATCTAAAATGACCTCGGCAGGCCAAGCATGTGCTCGGCCACGTAGGACAGGATTAGGTTGGTCGAGATCGGCGCGACTTGGTACAGGCGCGTTTCGCGGAATTTACGTTCGACATCGTATTCAGATGCAAACCCGAAACCACCGTGGAACTGGATGCAGGCGTTGGCGGCTTCCCAGCTTGCTTTGGCGGCGAGGTATTTCGCCATATTCGCCTGTGCGCCGCAAGGTTCGCCCGCGTCATACAAACTACAGGCTTCAAAGCGCATTAGGTTGGCGGCTTCGATTTCGATATGCGCTTCTGCGATAGGGAATTGCACGCCTTGGTTTTGTCCGATGGGACGGCCAAACACTTCGCGCGTCTTGGCATACTCAGTCACTTTTTCCGTGAACCAATAGCCGTCGCCGATACATTCCGCTGCGATCAACGCACGTTCGGCGTTCAATCCGTCGAGGATATATTTGAAGCCCATCCCTTCCTCGCCAATCAGATTTTCAGCGGGGATTTCGAGATTGTCGAAGAACAGTTCGTTGGTTTCGTGGTTCACCATGTTGGGGATGGGCTTTACGTCCAGACCGTTGCCAATCGCGTCGCGCAGATCGACGATGAAGATGGACATTCCAAGCGACTTTTTCGTGACCTCAGCAAGGGGCGTTGTGCGCGCTAAGAGGATCATCAGATCAGAATGCTGAACGCGTGATATCCAGACCTTTTGACCGTTGATCACATATTTATCGCCACGCCTTTCAGCCTTAGTTTTAATCTTGGTCGTGTCGGTTCCTGTGGTTGGTTCGGTCACGCCCATGCTTTGTAGACGCAGCTCACCTGAGGCGATGCGTGGCAAATACTTGGCCTTCTGCGCGGCCGAGCCGTGGCGCAGCAACGTGCCCATATTGTACATCTGTCCATGACACGCGCCAGAGTTACCCCCGGAGCGATTGATCTCTTCCATGATCACGCTTGCCTCTGTCAGGCCAAGGCCGGAACCGCCGTATTCTTCGGGAATCAGGGCTGCCATCCAACCGGCTTTGGTGAGCGCGTCGACAAAGGCTTCGGGGTAGCCGCGTTCAAAGTCGATCTTGCGGTGATATTCAGGCGAAAATTCAGCACAAAGGGCGCGGATTGCGTCGCGGATGTCTTGGAATTTATCGGTCATGGGTTTGGTCCTAGGGTCGCTTTACCGTCCATGGCGAGGGCCCCATCGTGACGTTGGATCCAAAGGTGGATTGTGTCGTCCGGGTTAGGTTGGCCGTGGATAGAAAAGTTGTGGGTGTCGAAAATGGATGCGTGTGCGCGGAACTCAAAAGCGCTGACATGTGCGTCTGGCATTTCGCGACGCAGCAGGTCGAGCATCAAAGTCGCAAGGAGTGGGCCATGGACGACGAGGCCGTCGTAGCCTTCGGTCTCGATGCAAAACGGATGATCGTAGTGGATGCGATGACCGTTGAACGTGAGCGCTGAATAGCGAAACAGAAGGATCGGATCGGGTTCGATTTTTCTAGAAAAATCACTGTGTACTGGGGCTTGCGTTGGTACGAGTGGAGGTGCGTCTTTCGCTGCCGCGGCACGATAAACGATGTCATGTTCTTCGCTTAGGCACTGTGCGTCGCGATCATATACGTCGTGCTGGACGGTAACGAAAACCAAATCTCCGCTGCGCCCAGACTTGTGCGATACGCTTTTGATTGTAGAGCGTTTGGTCAGATGTTGCCCAATTTTCATCGGCGCGTGAAACGTCAGGCGGCTGCCAGCCCACATGCGACGGGGCAGCGGGACGGGTGGCAGGAACGTGCCAAGTGCTGCGTGACCATCATAGCCGCTGTCTTGCAATTTGTGGATCGGTAAAAAGTGCAGCCAATGCCAAAGCGGGGGGAGTGGGTCGCCGATTTCATATAGGGGATCATCTCGGTCCAGACTGGCCGCGAGTGCGTTGGACGGGAAAGTCGCGATTAGATCGTCGCGGTCCTCTGTTCGGGTTTCCCATGTGCGCAAGTGGTCGATGTCGATCATGAGTTTGATCCACGCAGAAGGGTCAAGATACTGGTGAGAGCGAAGCAGGTAGCAGCGAGGCAGATAATCGTGGGGCCTGTTGGTGTGTCGTATAGGAACGCCAATTGGAGGCCGCCGATTGCAGAAAATGCACCGATGCCTGCGGCGAGATAGGCCATGCGTTCAGGCGTATTTGCAAACGGGCGTGCAGCGGCGGCGGGAATGATGAGCAGGGCAGCGATAAGAAGCACGCCAACGACTTTGATCGCCACTGCTACGACAAGGGCCAGCGCGATGGTCAGCACCATTTGTTCACGGCGTGGATCGATGCCCGCGGCGTAGGCCAAGTCGGGGCTAAGGGTGGCGGTCAACAGCGCATTCCAACGCCAGCATAATAGAGCGATGACAAGCAAGGCACCGCCCCAGATGATTGCAAGATCGACGCGAGATACCGCGAGGATGTCGCCGAACAAATATGCGTTCAAATCAATGCGTACCCCTTGGAGGAGCGATACCGCGACAAGGCCGATGGCGAGGGCGGAATGTGCGATGACACCAAGCAGTGTGTCCATCGCATATCCGCGTCCTGAAAAGACAGAAACGGTCCAACCCATCAGGAGCGCGACGACAAGGACGCCTGCAAAGATCGACGTTGAAAAAGACAGTGCGAGGGCGATACCGAGGATGGAGGCATGTGCGGTCGCTTCGCCGAAATAGGCCATGCGGCGCCAGACGACGAAACATCCAAGTGGGGCGGCGGCGAGGGCGACACCGAGGCCCGCGAGGGCGGCGCGCATGAGGAAGCTATCAAGGAAATTCATCATGCGTCCTCGTGTTTGTGGTCATGCGCGTGGTGGTGGTGGTCGTGATCGTGACGATAGAGCGCAAGCGCGCCCTGTGTGCCAGACCCGAACAATGCGCGATATTCTGGGGCGCTGGCAACGACTTCGGGCGCGCCTTCGCAGCACACATGGCCGTTCAAGCAGATCACGCGATCGGAGGCGGCCATGACGACGTGCAATTCATGGCTGACCATAAGGACCGCGCAGCCAAGGGACGTGCGCAATTCTTCGATTTGACGATAGAAGGTGGCGGAACCGGATTGGTCTAACCCTTGGGTGGCCTCATCAAGGATCAGTAGTTCAGGATTTCCGAGCAACGCACGAGCAAGCAAGACGCGTTGGAATTGCCCACCTGAGAGGTCCGACATTTGGCGCTGCATGAGTGTGCTTGCGCCGGCCTGGTCAAGTGCGGATTTTGCGGCCTTTGGCGCGACTTTGCACAGGAGCGAAAGAAAGCGCTCGACCGTTATCGGCAGCGTTGGACCAATATGCAATTTTTGCGGAACGTAGCCGATGCGCAATCCATCTTTTTGGATGATCTCACCTTGGTGGGTTTCAACTGCGCCAATGAGCGCGCGTAGAAGTGTGGATTTGCCTGAACCATTGGGACCGACGATTGTGACGATCTCGCCCGCGGCAATGTTTAGTGTGACGTTTTGTAAAACCGTCGTTTTGCCGTGGCGCACACTTAAGCCCTTGGCGCGAATGAGGCTCATGATTGTGGCCCTTCCGCGCAATTGAGGCAGACACCTTCGGCCTCGACCACGGCGCGTTCAATGAGAAACCCTGCGAGTTTCGCACTAGAGCCAAGTTGCCCACGTGCGGGTTCTGTTTGCGCTTCGACCACCATATCGCATTTGCGGCAGATCAGGAACGCGGGTGCGTGGTCCTCGCCGGGGTGCGCGCAAGCAACGAACGCATTCATGCGCTCGATCTTGTGGGCGAAACCGTGTTTGACCAGAAAATCCAAGGCGCGATAGGCTACGGGAGGTTGAGAGCCTAGACCCTCATCGCGCAAGCGATCCAGAATATCATAGGCCCCAAGCGCGCGGTGGTCTTGCAAAAGTATCTCTAACACGCGGCGACGCACGGGCGTCAATTGCAGCTTGGCCTGCTTGCAGCGCGCTTCGATCCTGGCAAGATTGCCTGCAATGCAACCCGCGTGATCGTGTGAGGAAAATCCGATGGGATCCATTTTAATTCCGATTTTATGCCATATCAGGCTTGACGATTAACGTTATGATATAACAAATGCATGACATTGCCAACGGAAAGATGACACGCCATGCTAAAATTCTCGCCTGCCCTTTTTGCGACATTTCTTGCGCCGACCGCTTGGGCCGATGCGCCGCGCGTGGTTGCCGATATTGCGCCGCTTCATTCGCTTGTCGCGCAAGTCATGAAGGGTGTTGGTACACCTGATTTACTGATCGAACCGACGGCCTCGCCACATTCCTATGCGTTGCGCCCGTCCCAAGCGGCGGCCTTGGAGGAAGCGGATATCGTTGTGACGACCAGTGAAATACTGACGCCTTGGTTGGCGGACCCAGTAAGCAGTCTTGCATCGGATGCGTTGGTTTTAGAGGTGATGACGCTTGAGGGTGCTGTCCATCACGATCTGCGCGGCGACGA
>NZ_JABBAM010000158.1 GCF_018607965.1 Planktotalea sp. | reverse complement strand
AAAGCGTTTGGATATTACAGGTAATCCGTTCTTCTGCCTAAACCTGTAATCTAGATAAATCTCACGAGCAGCTTGCACAGCATCTTTAACAATACGTTTTTTTGAGCTCACACGAACCTGTCGTCCGTCTAATGTAAATGCAACTTGCCAGACTTTGCTGTGCTTGCGTTTAAAAAGACGAACCCCGGACACGCGGATTATGATTCCGCTGCTCTAACCAACTGAGCTATACCGCCAACATGCGCGGGATACTGGACGGTAATTCCCCCGTCAAGTTAGAAAACCGCAGAACTAACAAGGAATTTCACAGGGCGTCGGAAGATGCTTTCGTGGACAGCGCAATTGCAGTGGGCGGAACTGCATTCGACTTTAAGATCGCCCAGATTTTTTGCCCAGTTTCCAATTGCATTTCATGCAGCGCGCGCACCGTAATCCGCGCAAGCAATCGATCAGATCCAGAACGCAATGCGATCGCCACACTTGGCCCCTCGCCGCGGTGAATATCCGTGATCTGAACGGCCAGCGTATTCTGTGAAGATAGCCCACTCGGTGGCGTATTCGACAAGATCACATCTTGTGCTCTAATTTTCAGACGCACCTGCTGATCAATCGGTAAATCCATCCGTGGAACATGCAGCATGCCGGCGCTAAGACGAATCGCACTCAGCCCATCTTCAGCATGGTGATCAACAACCCCGCGCAAAAGCGCACCCGCATCTTGGACGCCAATTAGTTTGACGTTCCTCGGATCGGCCAACACGTCTTCGGCCAACCCCTGCACAACACATGAACCATCGCGCAGCACGACCAGAGTGTCAGCAAGACGCACGATTTCGGACATATCGTGAGTTACATAGATCATTGGCGGACCACCCTGCGCACGCAAACGTTCAAAATATGGCATGATTTCTTGCTTGCGCGTTTCATCTAACGCAGCAAGTGGTTCGTCCAACAGAAGAAGACGTGGCGAACTCAGCAACGCACGCCCAAGTGCAACACGCTGCTTTTCGCCACCCGACAACGCTGCGGGATGCCTTTGTAAGAGCCCGCCAATCCCAAGCATGTCTATAAGCGCAGAGCGTTCTTTGGCCATGACAGTGATCGCGCAAAACCGCGTTGAGAAGTCCAGATTTTGCGCAACTGTGAGATGGGGAAACAAACGCGCGTCCTGAAACACATATCCGATGCGTCGCTTGTGGACGGGCACATTGATCCCGGTCTCGCTATCAAAAAGCACGTCTTCACCCAGCGTTATGCGACCAATATCTGGCGTCTGAAGCCCTGATATCGCATTTATAACGCTGGTCTTCCCGCTACCTGATCGCCCATACAGGACAGTCGTTCCAGCACCTGCATTAAATTTCGCATCAAGTTGAAATGCGCCTAACCCAAGTTGAACGTCGACACGCAAACTCATCGTCCCAACACCCGTTTCGCCGCGCGGCGTGCAAGTGCCTCGGATACCGCGAGCGCGGCAATCGAAATCACAATCGACAACGCGATCAGTCGAAGTGCCGCTGTCTCACCGCCCGGCACTTGCAACAACGTATAAATCGCCGAAGGCAGCGTTTCGGTTTCACCCGGAATGGACGCAACAAAGGTGATTGTCGCCCCAAATTCGCCCATGGCTTTTGCAAATCCCAAGGCTGCCCCAGCCAGAATTGCGGGTGTGATCAATGGCAACGTGACATGCCGAAAAACGGCGCGCTTGGATGCCCCAAGTGTGGCCGCCGCGTCTTCCAACCCCTTATCGACGGTCTCAAACCCCAAGCGAATTGCACGTACCATCAAAGGAAACCCCATGATCGCTGCCGCCAATGCGGCACCCGTCCATTTAAATGCAAGCGTTACGCCAAATGCCGCCTCAAGCGCACCACCGATCACGCCTTGCTTTCCGAACAGTAGCAAAAGCGCATACCCTGTCACAACAGGCGGCAAGACCAATGGTAAATGCACCGCAATGTTGAGCACAGATTTTCCGAAAAATTCCTTGCGCGCCAAGATCCATGCAACGCCAACCGCAACTGGTAAACTGAAAAATGTGGCGACGAGAGCAACCTTAAGCGAAAGGCCAACAATTGCAATTTCCGCTGCGCTGACACTCACGGACACCGTCCTGTTTCAGTCGCAGGCAGGGCCATAAATCCATTATTTTCAAAATTCTCGACTGAAGCGGAAAGTTTGCGCAAAACACCCGCCGCATCCACTTTGGCCTCACTTGTCAAAGCCGCTGGATACCGGATTGCCGGATACGTTTCGCTGGACGGCGTAAAGACGGTGCGCACACGCTTTTCTGCAATGACATCGCTGGCATAAACGAACCCCAATGAAACCTCGCCCCGTGCAACCAACGCCATAGCAAGTCGCACATTCGACGTCTCGGCCAAGTGCGGGATCAAAGCGTCAAGCCATCCATGATGGTCCAGAAAAGCGGCAGTATACTGGCCTGCAGGAACCGACTTTAGGTGCCCCACAGCAAGCCGTCCCCCCACTAACGCGTCGATCAAATCGTTTGGCTGTTCAACACTCAAATCACCAGCGTCAGACGCGCCTGCGAGAACCAAGCGATTGCCAGTCAAATTGCAGCGGCTTGTGGAACCAAGCGCGCCTTGTTCATCGAGCCAATCCATCCAGTCTGGGTGCGCAAAAATAACGATATCAGCACGTGCACCCTGTGAAACCTGACGCGCAAGCGCAGCGCTTCCACCGTACACGGCGATCGCATTCAAGTTTTGATCAATGATCACAGTATCAAGCGCTGTTTTCAGACTAGAGGCCGCAAAAATCGTCACAGGGTCTGCATGCAATGGCAATGCAAGCGCAACGACCCCAAGTCCCAAGCTAATAATGTTACGCAGTATTCTCATAGCGCGACTATTTAGAAAGCTGCTAAGACGTGCAAGCGCTGCTTGCGTGCTTTGAACGTGCGCGCTAGGGCTGAGCGCAGTTTCACTCAGAAAGTCGCCTAAGAGAATGCTGTTTTACCGCTGTCTTATCACCCTCCTGTCTCCAGTTTTGGGGATAGCTTTGCTTTTTCGCGTACTGCGCCGACAGGAAAGCTGGCGTGATTTCAATGAACGTATCGGGAATTGGCGCGATTTCCCGGCGGGCGCGGTTATCTGGCTACACGGTGCGTCTAACGGGGAATTAACAGCCGCTCGTAAGATCATCGCGGCCACAGCCGCCCACAATCCAGACGTGACCCTTTTGATCACTTGCAACAGCACAAGTGCCAAAAAAATGTTACGCAGCTGGGGTTTGGAACGCGCTGATATCCGTTTGGCACCTTTGGATCTGAGTTGGATTTACGGCCGTATTTTGGCGCGTACCAATCTGAAACACTTTATTTTGTTCGAAGCAGATTTCTGGCCAAACAGAGGCCTGACACTGCAAGGGGCTGGCATCCCTACGGCCATAATCGGCGCGCGAATGTCTGCCAAAAGCGCAAAAGTTTGGGCAAAGTTTCCCAAGTTGAGCGAACGTGTTTTTGGTGGATTTGATCTGATCTGTGCACAGGATACCGCGTCCCAAGAACGCCTTCAGTCCTTGGGCGCAAAGGCGGATCGGTTTGGAGCACAAATCTCGTTGAAATCACTTTATGCGGCTCCAAAAAACGCAAGCGATCATACGCGGCGCGGGGATGTTTGGTTGGCTGCATCGACCCACGAAGGCGAAGATCAGACGCTACTTCAGGCGCATCTTCATATTTTGCAGACTGTGCCAAACATGCAGATGATCCTTGCCCCCCGCCACCCCAAACGTGCGCCAAACATTGCAAAGATCGCGCGGGGTTTAAGGTTAAACGTTCAACTGCGCAGCGTGTCCGCGCCCTTTGATGCGCAAAGCACTGTCTATATTGCGGATACGCTTGGCGAAATGGAGCAGTGGTATGACATGGCAGGAACGTGCTTTGTCGCAGGGTCTTTAGTGGATAAAGGCGGTCACACCCCGTTTGAACCCGCCACTCATAACTGCGCGATTTTGCACGGGCCGCATTTTGAGAATTTTGCTGAACCCTACGCAACGCTGCATCACACGAATGGTGCACGTTTATGCGAAACACCCGAAGAAATCGCCAAAAATATTCTTGAGTTGAGGGATTTAGACACCGCGGATAGACAACGTGCTAACGCCAGTTTTGCCCTGTCAAAGATCACTGACACCGCTCCCATCCTCGAAGCACTTTCGCGGCTTTCAAAACACTGATATCGTCGTGATATAAAGGTGATAATAAAAAACTTACGAGCATTCAGAGCGGCACAATCGATGAAAGAGCAACGCAATCAAGGAAGCGCCTTTGCCCCAATTGATATGTTGGGCGCAAAGAAAACGGGGTTGCGCACGCAATTTGCAGCGCTTTGTTACCGCATGCGCAAAGGAAAGCCCGAAATTCTGTTAGTGACCAGCCGACGCACGCAGCGTTGGATAATCCCTAAGGGCTGGCCGCAGGATGGAATGCGCCCCGCGCAAAGTGCGGCGGTTGAAGCCTTGGAAGAAGCGGGTGTTGAGGGCAAATTACACGACAACAGCCTTGGTCTGTATTCCTACACAAAACAACACGTGTCTGGGCGTACCTTGCCCTGCGTTGCCGTTGTTTATCCACTGAAGGTAAAGACAATTCACGATCGCTATCGCGAGGTGAAGCAACGCAAGCGCAAGTGGTTTAGCCTTGCTAACGCGGCCCGAAAAGTGAGTGAACCTGAATTGGCCCATCTCATTCGCAGTTTTGATCCAAATCGTTTACCGAAAAAATGAAAGCAGTCGACGTTCGAACCTGCACGCGGTAGTAAAACTGCATGATCCAGTATTCTCTTAAATGTTGTGACGGACACCAGTTTGACAGCTGGTTTCAATCCGCGGCTGCCTTTGACAAATTGCAAAACGCAAACATGGTAACGTGTGTGATGTGCGGTGTATCCGAGGTGAAAAAGGTCCTGATGGCCCCTGCCGTGCGCCCTGCCCGCAAAAATCTCCCTGCTGCGCAGATCGCAACACCAACGCCCGGGCCTTTGTCCACGCCTTCTGGTCCAGAAGAACAGAGAATCGTAGACCTACGCAAAAAGGTGGAATCAAACAGCGAATACGTGGGCAGCGATTTTGCGAAGCAAGCACGTGCCATGCATGACGGCGACGCACCCAAAAAAGCGATCTATGGTGAAGCAAAATTAGATGACGCACGCAAACTCTTGAAAGACGGCGTGCCAGTTTTGCCGTTGCCGTTTCGACCCACAAGAAAGGACAATTGATGCAGGTAGTTTTAACAGGCGGCAATCGCGGCATTGGCGCACAAATGACATCCCAACTGCGCGCACGCGGCGAGACCGTTGTTGCAACCTCGCGAGATGGCAGCACGGGCAGCACGCTAGATGTGACTGATACTGCGCAGCTGTCTGCATTTGCTGCTGAATTTGAAGATCCGCTCGATCTGCTGATCTGCAACGCGGGCGTCTACCTTGATAAGGGTCAATCCCTCGGCAATGGCTACGCGGCGCAGGCCTGGGCCGACACGTTCTCCGTGAACGTCACAGGTGTTTTTCAAACGATTGAGGCCCTGCTTCCTGCGTTGCGTCGAAGCTCTGCGCCCAAAATTGCGGTGCTTGCGTCGCAAATGGGATCGTCCGAACGCGCAGGCGGAAACGCGTTTATCTATCGCGCATCCAAGGCCGCTGCTGTTAACCTAACACGCAACCTTGCGATTGATCTCAAACCCCAAGGGGTCGCGGTTGGGGCCTATCATCCGGGCTGGGTTCAAACCGACATAGGTGGCATGGAAGCCGATATTGACGCCGCGACCTCTGCGGCAGGTCTGATCACGCAATTTGATTTGCTGGGCCCAGACCACACAGGCGTCTTTGAAAATTACGACGGTGCGGTGATGCCTTTCTAAAGCCACGCACCTCTTCATCACACGCCCCCCTCTTGCCCTTGCACGGTTTGCGCCGTAAATGCTGCGCAACTTCTCTTACCTAGGACGCTTTCATGCCCGTTCTCGTGATGAAATTCGGAGGCACATCTGTTGCCAATCTTGACCGCATCAAACGCGCTGCAAAACGCGTGGGTGTTGAGGTTGCTAAAGGCTATGACGTGATTGTCATCGTCTCTGCCATGTCTGGCAAAACCAATGAATTGGTGGGCTGGGTCAATGAGACCTCGCCACTTTATGATGCGCGTGAATATGATGCGATCGTCAGCTCTGGCGAGAACGTGACAGCGGGTCTTATGGCGCTGACCTTGCAAGAAATGGATGTGCCTGCGCGCAGCTGGCAAGGATGGCAAGTGCCTGTAAAAACCACTTCTGCGCATTCTGCGGCGCGGATTGAAGAAATCCCAACCGATAACATCATGGGCAAATTTGGTGAGGGCATGAAAGTCGCCGTTGTCGCAGGTTTCCAAGGGCTTAGCCCAGAAGGCCGCATCACAACGCTGGGTCGAGGTGGTTCAGACACAACGGCCGTTGCGTTCGCCGCCGCATTTGAGGCAGAGCGCTGCGATATCTACACGGACGTCGACGGCGTTTACACGACCGACCCGCGCATCACCGATAAAGCACGCAAGCTTGATAAGATTGCATTTGAAGAAATGCTGGAGCTTGCCAGCCTTGGCGCGAAGGTTTTGCAAACGCGTTCTGTTGAATTGGCAATGCGTTACAAGGTTAAGCTGCGCGTACTTAGCTCATTTGAAGAACAATCAGATACCGCAGGCACGCTTGTTTGCGCCGAGGAGGAAATCATGGAATCCAACGTCGTCTCAGGCATCGCCTATAGCCGCGATGAAGCGAAAATGACCCTTATTTCGGTCGCAGATCGCCCCGGCATTGCAGCCGCGATTTTTGGACCCTTGTCCGACGCGGGCGTAAATGTGGATATGATCATCCAGAACATCGCCGAAGATGGGCGCACCGACATGACGTTCTCTTGCCCCACCGATCAGGTGAAGCGTGCAGAGAAGGCGATGGAAGATGCCAAGTCTGCCGGCGACATCAATTATCACGATCTGATTGCCGATACAGACGTCGCCAAGATTTCTGCGGTTGGCATCGGAATGCGCAGCCAATCTGGTGTTGCGGCCAAAATGTTCAAAACACTTAGCGATGAAGGTGTGAACATTAAGGTCATTGCGACGTCCGAAATCAAAATTTCGGTTCTGGTGGATCGCAAATACATGGAGCTTGCAGTTCAGGCTTTGCATGATGCGTTTGAGTTAGAAAAAGCAGTTTAAAGTATTGAGCGAGGGACCAGTCCCTCGTACTCCCCTCGATACTTTTAAAAGTTGAAGTGCATACCGTTTTGTATGATTTTGCAGCCTTTACGCTGAGCGTGCTTTGGGCCTCCCCTTCCTTGCGTCGATGATTTATAGATAACCCTATGTTCAGACGCATGGTGACGTGCGCTGGTTGTTCTGTCGGGGGGACGAAAACCAAGATGGCGCAGAAACGGGAAAGCGAAAGTCGTAAATTACTTGGCCGTTTGCGCGATGCGATGGCTGAGGATGGTGACGGTCAAGAGCGGCTGGACAAGATCACGCGCCTTATTGCGAGGTCGATGCAGACCGAGGTATGTTCAATCTATCTGTTTCGCGATGCTGAAACTTTAGAGCTGTGCGCGACTGAAGGATTAAACGCTGAATCGGTCCACCAAACGCGCTTGCGGTTGGGCGAAGGTCTTGTTGGCCTCGTTGCAAAAAAATCGAAGATCATTAACACCGCAGATGCCCCTTCTGAGCACGGTTTTCGCTTCATGCCAGAAACCGGCGAAGAGATTTATTCGTCTTTCCTAGGCATTCCTATTCAAAGGCTTGGCGAAAAGCTGGGTGTTTTGGTAGTTCAGTCCAAAGCGGTCCGATTGTTTTCAGCGGATGAACTCTACGCCCTTGAAGTCGTGGCGATGGTTCTCGCAGAAATGACAGAGCTTGGCGCATTTTTGGGAGAGGGCGAAGCGCTTTCCGCACGCCATCAACAGCCCGTTTTGTTGCGGGGAACCACTGGACAAGAAGGTACCGCCGAAGGGCACGTGTGGCTACATGAGCCCCGCGTTGTTGTGACCAACGTTATTGCCGAAGATCCCGACACTGAATCGACACGCCTAAATGAAGCCGTCGACGTGCTTCGTGTTAGCGTCGACAAACTGCTTGCGGGTGCTGCTGGTGGTGACGGTGAACAACTGCAGGTTCTTGAAGCCTACCGTATGTTTGCCAATTCTAAGGGCTGGATGCGGCGCATGGAAGAGGACATTGAAAATGGTCTCTCTGCCGAAGCCGCCGTGGAAAAAGAACAAACCCAAGCGCGCAGACGCTTGGGGCAGTCCAATGACGCATATTTACGCGAGCGCTTGCAAGATCTTGACGATCTCTCAAACCGTTTGCTGCGGATTTTGACGGGACAAGGCACACAAACAGGCGCGGACTTACCCGTTGATCCAGTTCTGGTTGCACGTAACATTGGGCCCGGAGATTTGCTGGAATACGGACGGTCCTTGAAAGGCATCGTGCTGGAAGCAGGCTCAGTTGGATCACATGCCGCGATCATTGCGCGTGCGCTCGCGATTCCGCTGGTTGTACACTCTGAGGGCATCACGCGCGAAGCCTTGAACGGTGATCACATCATGGTGGACGGCGATCAAGGCATCGTACATTTGCGCCCCGACGATACGGTCAGTGCCGCGTTTCGCGATAAAATGGCGATGCAAGCCGTTGCGCAGGAAAGGTATTCTGCAACGCGCGACAAGCCCGCAATGACGAAATGTGGGATTAAAATCGATCTACACATGAACGCTGGACTTATGGCTGATCTCCCTTCGCTTGAAGGGTCTGGTGCAGAAGGTGTGGGCCTGTTTAGAACAGAATTGCAATTCCTCGTGCGCAACAAGATGCCACAACGTTCAGAGCTTAGCGCATTGTATAGCAGGGTCTTGGATGCTGCCGGGGAAAAGCGCGTCGTCTTTCGCACGCTCGATATCGGGTCAGACAAAGTTCTAACCTACATGAAGCCAAATGATGAACCAAACCCCGCTTTAGGCTGGCGCGCCATACGCGTTGGTCTAGACAAACCGGGTGTTATGCGGATGCAATTACAAGCGCTTTTACGTGCTGCTGCGGGTCGTGATTTGACCGTTATGTTCCCGTTTGTTGCGCAATATAGTGAGTATGTCGCGGCAAAAGCGGAAATGGACAAAGCGATGGAGCGTGAACGTCGATTGGGGCATCCGCTCCCGAAGACCCTCAAAATTGGTGCGATGCTTGAGACACCCTCTTTAGCCTTCGCACCACAAGAGTTCTTCGAAGATGTCGGTTTCCTGTCCATCGGAGGCAACGATCTGAAACAGTTCTTTTTCGCGGCCGATCGAGAAAACGAGCGCGTGCGACGGCGTTATGACACCTTGTCGACGCCATTTTTAAGTTTCTTACAAAACATTATTGCAAGGTGTGAAACATCTGGCACGCCGTTATCTTTTTGTGGCGAAGATGCTGGCCGCCCTATCGAAGCGGCCTGTTTTGCCGCAATTGGCATGCGTTCCCTGTCGATGCGGCCTGCATCCATTGGACCCGTCAAACACCTATTGCGCCGTATCGATCTGGGCGAAATACGTAAAATTATCGACGCCTGCCAAGAAAATGGCGAACAAAATGTGCGTAAACCCGTTATGGATTACCTTAAAACCGTCAATCTTTAGCTTTGCTGAACTGCCACAGACAGTTGGAGGATCAATTGATCGCGTGCAACTCCATGCTTTTCTCCGGTGCGCAGCAGTCCAAAATGCACATGTGCCATTTCTTGGTAATAGCTGGTGTATGCGTAATTCGTCGCAGCCCCTGCAACCGCACCGATGATGGGGATCGCTTGCGCGGCAAGTTTTTGTCCAAGCGCAGCACTTAATCGTGGCGCAATGCGCGCGATGATGCCCTGCACAGTCGTTCCTGACAGCGTTACACGCGCGCTCAGAAACCCCATATCTGCGCCATCATCATTTGCCAAAGGACCCGCCGCGGCAAAAACCTGCAAGCACTCAGCCTGAATGTTTGGCTCTAAGGGATCGAAACCATACTCAGCCGCGATGCCTTGAATCGCGCGCAACAATACGGTTGTCGTCACGGGCAACTCAGCAAGCGCTGTCGGCAAGCCACCAGCACCCCCCGCAGCCCCCATGGCTGTTGCTGCTGCTGTATTCAACCATTTGCTTTGATCCGGGACGATGCCCCTACTACGTGTCGCAGCGATCAGCGCCACGTTCAGTGCCTTGTTGGTCGCATCCTCCAGCCTGTCTTTCACCGTATCAGGCAAACGTTCCAGTAAGTTTTCTGCCTGCCCACCCACAAGATTCAAGACTTGAATCCCAACGCCCCCTGCCCTGCGGTACCGCCTAGCAATGAGGGTTATGTCATGATCAAGGTCAGTGGGGACTAGGTCTGTGCTCATCTTCTATAGATCAGATCGCCCAGTGCACTTTTCAAGCGCGTCGCGTCACTTTACCGGCAACACCTTGCCAAGCACCTTGCATAATATCCAATCCGAGGACCCGATCTGGGTTGGTTGGCGGCGGCATCATAACCCCTGTCAGGCGCTTAAACCCGAACTTGGCGTAATACGGCGCATCCCCCACCAACATCACACGGTCCCATCCGGTCTCCGAGGCTGATGCAAGGCTGTCGCGAATAAGCGCACCACCTAGTCCTTCACCCTGTCTCGTTGGGTGAACGGCGACGGGACCAAGTAACAATGCAGCGTGTTCGCCCACACGTACCGGCCAATACCGGATCGCGCCCGCGAGAATGCCATCCCCGTCACGGGCCACTCGGCTAAGCGATTCGACGGTTTTCACACCGTCCCGCAAACGATAGGATGACAACGCTTCCCGACCCGGCGCAAAACACAAATCATAGAGTGCTTCGACCTCCCACCAGTCGTCTTCTGTCTCTGGCCAAAGTTCGTACACGGGGGCTGCCTCAAAGTATTACGTTCATATTTAGCTGGAAACGCGCGTAACATGGCGTTAGCGAATGGGCAAATCAGGAGTGCACAAAATGTTTTATCGTCCAGAGGATGGCCATGGCCTACCGCATAACCCCTTCAATGCAATCGTCACACCGCGCCCCATTGGATGGATTTCTACGCGTGATAGCAATGGTCGCGATAACCTTGCTCCGTATAGCTTTTTCAACGCGATTGCATACGTCCCCCCTCAAGTGATGTTTTCCTCAACAGGCTCCAAAGAAGATCGCGACGGCACGAAAGACAGCGTTGCTGCAATCCGTGAAACGGGGGTGTTTTGCGTGAATATCGTGTCTTACGCTTTGAAGGATGCGATGAACGCCTCCAGCGCGACGTTGCCAGCTGGATCAGACGAATTCGCCCATGCTAAGCTGGCAAAAGCCGAATGCGAAAGCATCAATGCCCCACGCATCGCGGCAGCACCCGCGTCATTGGAATGTAAGCTCACTCAGATCATCAAGCTGGAAGGCGAAAGCAACTTTCTCGTTCTTGGGGAAGTCACTGGTATTCATATGGATGATGCATGTATCAAGGACGGTCGCTTTGATGTCACAACATTCCAGCCGCTTTCGCGTCTTGGGTATCGCGACTATTCTGTCGTGAAAGACCTCTTCGAACTCAGCCGCCCAGACGATTGATCCTGACGACTGATCTAAAAGCACAAAAGGTGCAGGGGACGCCCCCCCGCACCTTTTTGATGTTAGTGCCCGCCTAAAATACCTGTCCGCACCTGATAATCAGCCGCGACCTCATAATCTGGATCATCGTCGCTATCCACCATCAAGTGACCAGCCGTCTGCAAAAGTTGGTGACAATCACGGCTCAGATGGCGCAACTGGATACGCTTTCCCGCTTCTTCATACTTGCCTGCGACCGCCTCGATCGCTTGCAAAGCAGATTGATCCACAACACGGCTCTGCGCGAAGTCGACGATTATCTCTTTTGGATCGCCGTCGACATCGAACAATTGGATGAAACCGTCAGCCGAACCAAAGAACAAAGGCCCTTGGATTTCATAGACCTTGGCACCCTCAGACGTTTTTGAAGGACGCTCAATCGCGTGAATGCGCGTTGCGTTGTTCCATGCATATGCAAGTGCAGAAACAATGACACCAACGACCACTGCAACCGCAAGGTCAGAATAGACCGTCACAACAGTCACCAAGATGATCACGAACGCATCCACCTTTGGAACACGACGCAGAATGCGTAATGAATTCCAAGCAAATGTGCCGATAACAACCATGAACATCACACCAACCAGTGCAGCCAAGGGGATCAATTCGATAATCGAAGATCCCGCTACAATGAACAACAACAAGAACACAGCAGCAGCGATACCCGCGATCCGCGTGCGTCCGCCTGATTTCACGTTGATCATTGACTGACCGATCATCGCACAACCTCCCATGCCACCGAAGAAACCAGTGACCGTATTCGCGATACCTTGCGCGATACACTCTTGGGACGCACCACCACGTTTGTTGGTCATTTCACCAACAAGGTTCAGCGTCAGAAGGCTTTCGATCAAGCCAATCGCAGCCAAAATAACAGCATATGGCAGGATGATCTGGAACGTTTCCCAGTTCAAAGGAACCGTAGGGATATGCCATGTGGGCAAGCCACCTTGGATCGACGCCAAATCGCCAACACGTGGCACATCAAGGCCAAACGCAATGGCCACAGCAGCAACCAAGCCGATACCTGCAAGGGGCGCTGGGATCACCTTGGTGATGCGCGGCGTGACCCAAATGATAGCCATCGTGCAGCCCACAAGCGTTAGCATCAGCAGCATGGGGCCACCTGACAACCATTCGCCGCCCGTCATGCCATGGCCATCACTGACGACGGTTCCGGGTTTCTTAAACTGGGTAAGTTGCGCGAGGAAAATAACAATCGCGAGGCCATTCACAAAGCCAAGCATCACAGGATGCGGCACCAAACGTATGAACTTCCCCCAATGCATCGCACCAAAGAAAATCTGCAAAAGCCCCATCAAAACAACAGTCGCAAACAGATATTCAACACCGTGCTGCGCGACCAAAGCAACCATAACAACAGCCAAAGCGCCCGTCGCACCAGAAATCATACCCGGGCGACCACCGATCAGCGCCGTGATCAAGCCGACCAAGAACGCTGCATACAGCCCCACAAGTGGATGCACACCCGCGACGAACGCGAACGCGACCGCTTCGGGAACCAGTGCCAAAGCAACCGTCAGACCCGACAGCAATTCAATCCGCAAACGCGTGAACGTGAACCCCTCATCCGGCATCCAACGCAAATCGGGCGGAGTAATGTGATTGGCGAATGCACCGAGAATTGCTCGTTTCATGTGGTTAACCTGTCTTTCGGGGAGATCTTTCGTGGGCGTTTAAAGCATGAGGGACACAATGAACACCCTTCTTTTGGATAGGCATTCCCGCCAGCGGTGCTAGGATGCAACCACGGGTTAGGGAAGAACAGCAATGGCGCATATTCGAACTTATAAAGAGCTGGAAGAGATCGAGCCGGCAGAGGCGGAGTGGAAACTGATCCACGCCTGCAAGCACCGCGATGTATGTGTGCTTGGGGATGGGGAACTGCCGCCCGCGCCCGAGGACGGCGCAGCGCCAGACCCAGAGCGCGAGATTCGCGCGGCTCTCTTGCGCTACCTGCTGCTCGGTGGCTGCAAGACCTTTCAAACCGATGATGTCGGCGTCTGGCTCGCGGGCGCGCATATCACTGGCACACTCGATCTGGACTTCACCACCGTGCGCGGCCCCATGCGCCTGCTGAGCTGCCGTTTCGAGCAGCGCCTTTATATGGAGCAAACATTTGTTGCACAGTTTGGCTTGGACGGTAGCCACCTGAACGGACTACGTGCGCAAGGGCTTAACTGTAAAGGCAGCGTATATCTGCGAAACGTATCCTCCACAGGCACGGTAGATGTGAACAGCGCCGAAATTG
>NZ_JABBAM010000061.1 GCF_018607965.1 Planktotalea sp. | reverse complement strand
AGTTAAATGGTACGTTTCGTAAATTCATCCAAGACCAAGCCATGTTCTTTGTGGCAACCGCTCCGCCTGAAGGGCGCGTCAATGTATCCCCTAAGGGCATGGATTCACTTCGCATTCTGTCTGATCAGAAAATCGTCTGACTTAGCCTGACAGGCAGCGGCAATGAAACGGCCGCACATTTGCGCGAAGACCCACGCATGACATTAATGTTCTGTGCCTTTACGGGGGATCATTTTATCCTGCGCACCTACGGGACCGCAAAAGCAACGCATCCCCATGATGCTGGATGGGATGAACTGTACGCGCTATTCCCTGACTATGCAGGGGCGCGAAATATCTATGTTTTGGATATCGATCTTGTCACTACATCATGTGGAAGTGGTGTTCCCGAAATGGATCTTGTGCGCAGTCGCGGTGAAACGGACCTTGAGCCGTGGTATGACGAAATGGGACCTATCAAGGTGACCGAGTTTTGGGAAAAGAAAAATACGATCAGTCTGGATGGCCGGCCAACGGGGCTCTTTAAACCCTAAGCGTTTCCAGGGTGCGCACTTCGTCGCATGGCCCTGTTTATCTTTTCTGCAAGTCTATCTGAAATATCAGGAATAACGTAATCAGATAAAAGATTTGGAGCCTGCCAAGGACTCACTTCTCCTTTCTCGCATTCAGTTTGTAGCAAATGTTTCATTCCACATCCTTTTCCCAACGATTACAATCGCTTTGGGCTTGGTCCTTTTGTTCTTCAAGCTGCGTTTCAACGCGACAGGTGAACAAAAATGGATGGTTGCCTATCTATTTTGGGTGAAAATATTCGCTCTCTCCTTCGCGATGGGTGTTGTGTCTGGGATCACTATTTCCTTCCAGTTTGGTACGAATTGGCCAGGCTTTATAGAAACGGTCGGAAATGTCGCAGGACCGCTTTTGGCCTACGAAATTATGACCGCCTTTTTCTTAGAAGCGGTTTTCCTTGGCATTATGCTATTCGGCGCGTCGTGCGTGAAATCTTGGGTTCATACAACAGCCACATTTCTTGTCGCTTTCGGGACAACAATGTCGACGTTCTGGATCATCGTTCTGAACTCGTGGATGCACACCCCACAAGGCTATGAGCTGATTGACGGTGTCGTATTCGCGACTGATTGGTGGGCCATCATCTTCAACCCGTCCATGCCCTACCGTTTCGTTCACATGCTGCTTGCGTCTGGCCTTACCGTCGCATTCTTGATCGCAGGCATCTCGGCACTGCGCCTTCTTTGGGGGGATCAAGCTGAAAACGTTAAATCCACCTTGCGCGTTGGTATCGTTCTTGCTGCGGGCTTGATCCCATTGCAAATTCTGGCAGGTGATTTTCACGACCTGAACACGCTTGAACACCAACCCGCCAAGATTGCGGCGATGGAGGGGAACTGGGAAACGGGTCCGAACATTCCTTTGGTTTTGTTCGCTATTCCAGATGAGGAGGCACGTGAAAACAAGTTTGAAATCGCAATCCCGAACGGTGCGTCTTTGATCCTCAAGCACAAGCCAAGCGGTGTTATTCCTAGTTTGAACGATTTTATTGCAGAAGACGGTACAAAAATGCACCCTCGTGTTGCCCCTGTTTTCTTTAGTTTCCGCATTATGGTTGGCACAGGAATGGCCATGCTGGCACTTTCATGGTTCGGTCTTTTCCTGCTGCGCCGTTATGGTGCAGGCCAGATGCCGCGCCTCCCCCTGTATGCCTTCGCCGCGATGAGCTTTAGTGGATGGATCGCCACACTCGCTGGCTGGTACACAACCGAGATAGGCCGCCAACCTTGGCTGGTGCACGGTGTCCTGTCGACCAAAGACGCTGTCAGTGATGTGCCCGCGGGCATGGTTTTGGGCACCCTCATCGGCTATTTGGTTGTCTACGCGGCACTGATCTTTGCCTACATGGCCGTGATACCCTACCTCGCGCGCAAAGCGACGCACGGTGAAGAACTTAGCCCACGTGGCTATCCACGTAGTGGCGAAGCAGAAGTCACTCTCATGCAGCCAGGAGAATAAAGATGGAAACGTTTGGTGATCCGGCCATTTGGCTTCCTTGGACCTTTGCAGCCCTCATGGGTTTGTCCATCCTCATCTACGTTGTGCTGGATGGGTTTGATTTAGGCGTCGGGCTGTTGATGCCCCTTGCCAATGATGCAGAAAAAGACCGGCTGGTCGCCTCGATTGGTCCGTTTTGGGATGCAAATGAAACATGGCTTGTCCTCGCGATTGGCCTGCTTCTTGTGGCCTTTCCCCCCGCGCACGGGATCATTCTGACCTCGCTGTATCTGCCCGTTTTTCTGATGCTGATCGGCCTCATCCTGCGCGGCGTCTCGTTTGAGTTTCGCGCCAAAGCACCGCGGTCGCAAAAAGCAGGGTGGAACTTTGCATTCTTCTCTGGCTCATTACTCGCCTCAATGAGCCAAGGGTTTATGTCGGGCATGTATGTGATGGGTCTGACATGGACCTTCAATCACGTCGTCTTCGCCTTGCTAACGGCCGTGTTTTTGACCGTTGGATACAGCTTTATCGGCGCTGCATGGTTGATCGCGAAAACCGACGGCGCGTTGCAAAAACGCGCAATTGGATGGGCGAAAGGTGGAATATGGGGACTTATCCTTGGAATAGGTGCGATCTCCTTGGCAACGCCTTTCGTCAGCACACGCATCTTCGATAAATGGTTCAGTTTTCCCGAAATCCTCTACCTTGCACCGTTCCCTGTGCTGTCTGGCATTTTGATGGTCTATCTATTTTGGAAAATTGGCCGCTTGCAAAAAGATCAAAACAGACTGATCTGGGATCCGTTCGCCGCCGAAACGGCATTGTTCACGCTGGCCTTCGCCGGCATGGCCTACTCATTCTACCCCTACGTGGTCCCCGAACAGATTACGATTTATGACGCCGCGTCTGCGCCGGAAAGCCTGTTCATTATCCTTATAGGAACGCTGTTCGTCCTGCCGACCATCCTTGGGTACACTGTTCTATCCTATTACATCTTTTGCGGCAAAGCGACGGAACTTCGCTACGACTAACGTCAGGCATGCACTTTCAAACCACGATGCGTCTTTGACTAACGCATCGTGGTATTGAAAAAAAAGGCCATCTGCAAAACCAAATATGTTTGTCGATGTGATAACGAACAATAATTGTTCCTCATTCCATTCTTGGTGTTTCTCTCTTATCGTAAGGAAAAGTAGATACGTCGCTACGCTTTTCAAACAACTCCAAGGAACACTTGATGAGTATACAAATTTGGGCGGGCCAGACCGCCATCGTGACCGGTGGTGCTTCGGGGCTTGGCGCGGCAACCGCAACTGCATTGGCAAAACAGGGCCTGAAAGTTGCTTTGTTTGATTTGAACGAAGAGAAAGGCACCGCGCACGCAACCACGCTTGGGGGCATCTTCTGCAAAGTCGACGTGTCCGCTCCCGGTAGCGTAAAAGCGGGCATGGACAGGGTTGTCGCAAAACTCGGCGCACCGCGCGTCATGGTGAATTGCGCAGGCATTGGCCTTGCGGGTAAAACCGTCAGCCGCGGACAAGCGCATGAGTTTGATCTGTTCGATAAGACCATCCGCATCAACCTGATCGGCTCGTTCAATTGCGCCAGTCAGGCGGCTGCTTTGATGGTTGCTCAGGACCCACTAGCGCCAGACGGTGCGCGTGGCATCATCATCAATACCGCGTCCGTTGCAGCCTATGACGGGCAAATAGGTCAGGTGGCTTATTCAGCCTCAAAGGGTGGGATTGTTGGGATGACGCTGCCTATGGCGCGCGATCTTGCAGACAAAGGCATTCGCGTGTGTTCCATTGCACCCGGCCTTTTTCTGACGCCGCTTTTGGAAAGCTTGCCAGAGGACGTGCAGCACTCTCTTGGCGCGCAGGTTCCTTTCCCGTCTCGCCTTGGTGTGCCGCCTGAATTCGCCAATCTGGTCTGCCATATTGTGGATAATCCCATGCTAAATGGCGAAGTGATCCGCCTTGATGGCGCGATCCGCATGGCACCGCGTTAAACTGATTGGGAGCGACACATGGCAGCTTTGGCTCCGTTGAATGACACGATCACGCTTGAGGATCTGCACAGGGATCCCTTTCCGATCTATCGTTGCTTGCGCGCCCAGACACCAGTGATGCGGATCAAGGCAACGGGGCGCACCTTTCTCACCAAGGCCGCTGACACCAAATACGTGAAAGATCATCCCGAGATTTTCAGCTCAGATGATACGAACACGCCGATGGAACGCGCGTTCCAAGCCCACACCTTGATGCGCAAAGACGGTGCGGCACACATGCGCGAACGCATGGCAATGGCCCCTGCTTTTGCGCCAAAAGTAATCAAAAACGAATGGGTTCCCGCCTATACAAAGATCGCCCAAGACTACTTCGCGCGTCTTCCGCGCGGTGAAGTAGTTGACCTGTTTCCGATGCTTGCAGGTCCCTATGCAGCGCGTGGTTTGGCCAGTCTTTTGGGCCTAGAAACCGCGTCAGACAAACAGATGCAGCGCTGGAGCCAGACCCTCATCAATGATGCTGGTAATTTTGGCTGGCGCGATGATCTGTTTGCAGCATCCGACAAAGCCAATGCGGAAATGAATGCTCTCTTTGACGGGCTGCAAGATCACCATCGCGCGACGCCAAACAACTCGGTCTTCGCAATCATGCTGAACGCTGATGAGCCAATCGAGATGAGCCAAATCTACGCCAATATCAAAATTGCGATTGGGGGCGGCATCAATGAACCGCGCGATGCATTGCTAACGATCTTATGCGGGCTTTTGACCAACCCAGACCAATTGAGCCAAGTGAAGAAAAACGCCGATTGGGACAAAGCGTTCGAGGAAGGTATCCGCTGGGTAGCTCCTATTTCCGTCTCGGGACGTCGCGTCGTTGAAGACACTGAAATTCGGGGCTGTCTTATCCCGAAGGGCGAGTCGGTGATGACCATACAAGCCGGCACCAATCGCGACGAAGATCTCTATGAGAATGGTGAAAACTTCGACGTGTACCGCGAAGTGAAGTCCCATCAATCCTTTGGCAATGGTCCGCATTTTTGCCAAGGCATACATGTCGCGCGTCGCACTGTAGGACAGGTGATGTTACCCATGCTCTTCGATCGGTTCCCCAACATGACCATTCCCAAATTAAACGACGTAAAATGGAACGGCTTTGGTTTTCGTGGCCCCGTTCAAATGCCGGTCCTGTTGAAATGAACGCGCCACATGTACTGATCGCAGGCGGCGGCATTGGCGGTCTGGCTTTGGGTCTGACGCTACATCAAATTGGTGTGCCCTTTACAGTCCTAGAAGCCGTGTCTGAACTGAAACCCCTTGGGGTTGGCATCAACGTCCAACCCAACGCCGTGCGCGAATTGCTTGATCTTGGCATCACGGAAGATCAACTTGGCAAAGTCGGCGTTCCTGCGCAGGAATGGGCGCTTGTTGGCCAACGGGGCCAAGAGATTTACGCTGAGCCGCGTGGGACATTTGCGGGTTACAAGTGGCCGCAATATGCAATGCATCGCGGTGAGTTCCAAATGCTTTTGGCGCGCGAACTCCAAAACCGCGCAGGGACCGAAGCGATCCGACTTGGTACGCGCGTAATTGGCTACGAGACAAATGAGGTCGGCGTCACGGCAAAGCTGTCCCATGCTGACGGCACCACAAGCGAAATTAAGGGCACGCTTTTGATCGGAGCAGACGGGATTCACTCCAAAGTGCGTGCGCAGATGCATCCCGATCAACCCCCAATTCACTGGGGTGGCTCGATCATGTGGCGCGGCACCACGCGCGCGAAACCCGCGCGCACGAACTCCTCCTTCATCGGTCTTGACACCCATCGTCAACGCATGGTGATTTACCCGATCTCACACGTGGACAGCGATGGTTTGGCTGAAATCAACTGGATCGCTGAAATCACTGTTGATGACCCCGATGCGTGTGAAAAGGTTGGCTG
This sequence comes from Planktotalea sp., assembly GCF_018607965.1. Lineage (GTDB taxonomy): Bacteria > Pseudomonadota > Alphaproteobacteria > Rhodobacterales > Rhodobacteraceae > Planktotalea. The sequence continues at coordinate 59,399 of NZ_JABBAM010000061.1, read as the reverse complement.
GTTTGGGCAGGTCCCCATCAGTAGTTTCGCGCATCACTTTGCGGATTGGACATATGATTGGCTTGATGTGCCAGCACTTATCAGCGGCGCGGATGTCGCGTATGAAAACCCGATGATCGACCGCGATCCGATCGACACATGGGTAGATGGGCCTGTGGTTTTGATCGGTGACGCGGCCCATCCAATGTATCCGACTGGTTCAAATGGCGCGAGCCAAGCGATTGTCGACGCCCGCCAGATTGGCGCAGCCTTCCTAGAGCATGGCGTAACGCCCAAAGCCCTCTGTACGTTCGACGCCAAGTTCTGCGGCCCGATTTCCGAAGTGGTCCTTCGAAATCGCGGTGACGGTCCATTTGGGTTGCTAACAATGGTTAATGACCGCTGCGCTGGTGCGTTCGAAGACATCAATCAAATCATTAGCCCTAGCGAGCGCGCCGACTTTATGGGCAAATACAAAGCTGCCGCAGGTTTTGCGATGGACGCGCTTAATGGCGCAGACCCAACGATTGCCAAGGGCGCGCGCATCAATTTTTGAACGCGTCCTAGAACCGACCGCAATCCACTTTCATCTTATCGCCTGTGATCGCTGAACTCAGATCAGACGCATAATATAGCGCCGCGCGACCGACTTCGTCGGGGTGCACCCATCGTTTCAAAGCGGCCACGTCTGTGTAGTTTTCACGCTCTATGTCTTGCGCCGGACGCCCCTCGGCTTCAGCACGGCGCGCAAGGATGCGGTCCATATTCGCGCCAGACACAGCCCCCGGCATCAACGCATTCACGCGCACGCCCACTGGCCCAAGTTCACGTGCCATGGTTTGTGTGATCCCGTTCAACGCGAATTTTGACGCCACATAGGCCGACCGCATTGGATAACCTTGGATACCCATCAACGACGACATGTTGATGATAGATCCCGCGCCTTGTTCCGTCATGATTTTGGCCGCTTCTTGCAAGCAATACATCGCCCCAACAAGGTTGATGTTCATGCACGTGATCCACTCGTCCATGTCGACCTCGGCCACAGGGGCGATTGGCCCGGGTCCGCCAGCGTTGTTGAGCAACACATCAACGCGGCCTAAAATTGTCAAGGCTTGCGCAAACATTGCGCGCACATCAGATTGATCTGACACATCGCACGCAATTGCGTGTCCACCGACAGCTTTCGCAACGGCCTGTAAAGGCTCCAAACGGCGACCGGTGACAACAACCGTCGCACCAGCTTGTGCGAATACATGCGCGGTTGCTTCGCCAATGCCGCTTCCGCCACCTGTGATGATTGCGAGTTTGCCGTCTAGGCGGGCTGGATCAAGTGTCATATCGTTCCCTCTTTAAAATCACGCCCCGGATCAAACAAAGGCAATTCAGGCTCTCGCCCCAAAATGTAGTCACCCATCAGCTGGCTGATATAGGGTCCAATCGTGTAGCCGCCGCGCACACATCCAAGGACGTATGCGCCCTCAACGCCAGGCAACACGCCCGCAAGGGGATAGAAATCTGGCACATTCGCTTCAAACCCCGTCCAACTGCGCAAAATCCGTGCAGTCCCCAAAGCAGGCACCGCGTATTGCGCAAGCGCAAGGTTCGGGCGAACTGTGTCTACGCTGACCCGTCCACGCCCCTCTTGCGGCGTGCCAAGCCCCTGCCAACCACCGCCAATCAGCAACGTGCCATTGGCCTTTTGCTTCATCGTCAAAAGCCCTGTGGCATGGCCGATCACAGTCGACATCAAAGGTGGCATGCGCTCTGTCACAGTCACGGTATTCACGCGCGCTTGCACAGGAAGATGCACGTCCATCAGCGCGGCCAGAGGTTTCAACCACGCCCCTGCAGCCAGCAAAATGCGTGTCGCGTTGATCGTGCCTTGCGGGGTCGTCAGCTTAAAATTCTTGTCGCGCTCAATCGCAGTGACCTCACAACGCTCGCGGTATTCGATCCCAGCGTCGCGTAATTTTCCAAGATAGTACTGCCCGGTCAGCGACGCATTTGCATAGCCATCCTCGGCACAATAGCTGGCAGAAACAACCTGCTGCGTGAGGTTCGGTTCGCCATTGCGCAGCTGATTATTGGACACAAATTCAATCGGCGCGCCCGCTTGGGCTTTTAACGTTTGGCGCTCTTGTAACAACGCGGCTTCGCGCGCATTGAAGGCCAGCGTGTAGCCGCCTGTTTTTGCAAATCCAACCGCCTTCCCCATCGCCTCCCAACACGCGTGGCCCTTCAACGCGTAAGGCATCAATTTCACACGTTTGATCTGCAAGCTAAGTGTACCAGCGTTCACCCCAGAGGCACCCTGCCCCAAATCCCCTTGATCCAGAACGATCACGCGCTGACCGCCTTGTGCCAATCGAAGGGCCGATCCGCACCCCATGATACCACCACCGATTATTGCCGTGTCGTAAATCATAACGGGGCTGGCTTTGGGATCGGGAGTGCGTCGTAGTCAAACGACCCCGCCGCGATCGATAAGGGAACAGGACGTAGTGGCGGACGTGGTGTCGCGGGTGGAATGTTTGCTACAGGAGCGCCCGATTGCTGCGCTATCAACTGTGCAATCGCTGTCGCGCAGAATTTGCCGCCACATGGCCCCATGCCCGCGCGCGAGCCTGACTTGATCGCATTGCTGCTTTGCGCGCCTGCGTTAAGTTCGGCTTCAATGGTGGCGCGCGTTACGTTTTCGCAACGACACACAATCGTTTCAGGCGTTGTAAGCTGCGCCTGTCCAACCCTTGGGATGCTAAGGGCCGTCATTGTCATGCCAAAGCGCGCTGACTTCAGCCACTTTGCTTTGGCCTGTTTTTGTAGATTAACCGTCCCATGTCCCAAATCAGCCGCAGCGCATAACCCCGTCAGGGTGCCTTGATGTGCCGCCGCCTCAGCACCGCGAATGCCGGTCCCATCTCCACAAAGATACAAGCGATCAATGGATGTACCTCCGTCCTCAGTCGTCTCAGGAATCCAGCCCCCAAGTGCGTGGTCGTGGCGGATAGGAACACCCAACATGTGCGCCGCTTCAATGTTTGGGATAAGCCCGTTCCCAAGACACAGGCTATCCGCAGCGAGCATTATGTCTTCACTCGTGCGCGCCCAGTTTTGATCAAGCTTGGCAATGGAAACTCCACGCACTTGGTCATCGCCAGACACATCCGTAACCACGCGTTGCCAATAGATTGGCACGCCCGCAAGCATCAGGTCCGCGACCCAAATTGCACCTCGCATGAGCAATGCAGGTCGACCCAACATGCTTGGGAGAGCGCGCATCCAATCGCGGCGAGAGTTGGGCGTCACGACTGCAGCAACCTCACCTCCAAGACGGCGAATCTCACTGGCAACGAAAAACACAAGCGGTCCTGTGCCTGAGACGATCGTGCGTTTTCCAGGCGGTGTAAGGGATTGCTTGAACAGCGCCGTCGCCCCCGCCAACCCCAGCACGCCCGATGTCGTCCAACCCGGTACGGGCTGCACATATTCACGCGCACCCGTCGCTAGGACCAAGGATTTACAAGTCAATTCGGACGACACATCTTTGCGCAAAACATGCAAAGTCCAGCCGGTCTCAATCTGCCAAACCCGCGCGCCTTCAATATGTGTAATGTCGCTTGCAAGTACGTCGCGGCGAAGGGCATCACCAGCGCGCGTTTCATGCGTCTTGGGCGCAGATAGGATCGACGCATTCTTTGCGCGCCACACCTGCCCACCAATTGCGGATTGCTCATCAATCAACGCGACATTCAAACCTTGCGCGGACGCGGCTAAAGCCGCGCGTGCGCCAGAAGGACCGCCACCCACGACAATGATGTCGAACCTATCGCTCATCCCGCACGTTCAACAGCTAGGCCTTGCGTGACCTCAGTTCGGCACGCCTCAACAACCTGTCCATCTATGCGAACCGTGCATTCCTGACACAGGCCCATGCAGCAAAATGCACCGCGCGGCCCCCCGTTTGCAGGTGCATTGCGCAAATGCAAACGACCCGCGCGCAGTAGTGCACCTGCAAGGTTTTCGCCCGCGTGCCCTTCGACGCTTTGACCATCAAACGTAAACACCACCGGAGCACTGCGCACGATTTTTAGCGCGTGGTTTGGGACCAAGCGGATCATGAATATGAGATGCCCAATTGATCAAACGTCTTTTTGATCTTGTCGATATTATCCGAGGCCAACGCATAAACAGGATCGCGTGGAACGCCCGCAGGCAAGCCAATCAGATTGAGCGCGGCTTTGAACGCGGCAGGCCATGTTCCAAGGCTCATCAAAAGCTCATAGAGCACCGTCAACTGGTAGTGCGCGTGACGGTACGTTTCATCAGGAATGCCCGCCCCAACCTTTGCCATTTCTGACGGCCAGAGGTCGGTGAATTCAGGTCCAGTCGCAATGAAGCCCTTCGCGCCAAGGCCGAATGCGGGCATAATATAATGACACGGCCCCGTCATCACGGCCAAGCGATGGGACAGGCGATGCAGCAAATGCGTGTGATAGAAAAAGTCACGCTGGCTTTCTTTGATGCCAATGATGTTGTGATGATCCAGAAGTTTTTCAGTCTGGTCAATTGTCAGCGAAAAACCCATACGACGGGGGGAATTGTACAGCACCAACGGCTTATTCGTGGCTACTGAAATCTTATCGAACCGCCCCATCAATTCGGCCTCAGAAGCCTTCAAGACATAGGTCTGCGGCATCGACAAAAGTGCATCCGCTCCGTTTTCTTCTGCAGCACGAATGTAGGCAACAGAAGCATCAATCGTGGGCGCTGAAATCCCCATCATGATTGGAACGCGGCCTTTCGAGGTGTCTTTCGCCAATCTCACCAAACGCCCACGCTCAGGCGCGGACAGTGCCCAGCTTTCACCATTGTCCCCCGCGATGCACACGCATGTCGCGCCGCGTGCAAGTAGGAATTCGAACAGTTCAACGAACGCATCCTCCATGATTTCACCCTTGTCATTAAAGGGTGTCGCGATTGCGGGGACGTAGCCGTGAAGATCTTGCATTTGCATGGGTTTCAATGTCCTGAACTAGGGATGTGGCATGAAAAGACACCGCCGAATTGGGCGTCTACAATGAAAAGATGTGTGGGGTCGTCGGGATGAAATGTGACAGATGTCGTCCACAAACCGCGCGGCAAACGCACGTCTGCGATCAAGTCGCCCAATGGATCGTAAACATACGCGCGCCCTGCTTGGGCTTGGGCTACCGCAAGCCACCCTATGGAGTTACACGCCAAACCATCCGGGCCAAGACCACCAGACAACTGCAAAAAAGTACCAACCATTGGCATTCCCGTTTCAGGCAGGTTGGTGGAGAATTTCCACACCTGATTGGCGCGCGTCGCGGCCACATAGATCCACGCACCATCGGGCGAAACACAAATTCCGTTTGAATATGGAACGCAATCCAGCACTTTACGCATCGTACCGTCCCAGCGATACACGGCCCCTGTGGGATCGCTTAGGCTAGTGCGCCCACTGTCCGTAAACCAAAGCACGCCGTCTGAGCCATACGCCATATCCGACAGGCCCAAGAATGGCGTATCATTACCAGTGCTTAGAACCTCAAAGCTGTCGTGGCCTGTAAATTCAATCAAACCATGGCGGTAATCCACCGCAATCCGACGCCCATCAGGCGCGATGCGCATCGCATGGGGTTCGCCTGCGATTTGATGTTCCAGTGACCAGTTTCCTTTGGGCGAGACCTTAAATACCCGACCATACGGCACATCTGACAACCACAGATTTTTGTCCTCATCAAAGAAAGCCGCCTCTAAGAACGAATGCATCTGCTGACCCGGTCGCGTCATCTTGGCCCATGGCGAAGGCGCACCAGTGTGATGCAGTTCGCTCGACAACTCGCTCCAAGGGGTCGCGTTCAGAATGCTCATGCAACGATCCCTTTTGTGCGTAACTCTTGAATTTCTGCGGCACTTAATCCGAGCGACGTCAGAACCTCTGACGTATGTTCACCGTGTTTTGGTGGCGCTCGATCCAGCTTAGCGCCTCCAACGCCCATCGAAAAGGCTGCTGTTGGAAGCATCACGTCAGGCGCACTTGGATTGGGTTGGAAAAAGCCACGAGCTGCAAGTTGCTGATCTTTTACCGCATCGGCAAGCGGGCGCACGACGTCTGCTGGAAGATCCCCAGCTTTCAGCAATTCGACCCAATCTAGAGCTGTTCGCGTCAAGAAAACCGCGGCCAAAGCCGATTTGGTCGTCTCAGAAACTTCCCAAACATCAGGCCAATTGTCAATCGAGTCTAACTCTGGGATTGCGCAGCCCAACTCAGTCAAAATTCGATTCAATTTGTGATATTGTACTGGCTTGAACGCCCCCAACATCAAACGCTGCTCTTGGGTATCATAACACGCAATCCCCGGCTCTTTTGCGCGCGTTTGATTGGCGGGGTGCAATGCAGCTGCCGCCTCAGGCGACATCATCTGCATCGCGACTTCCAACATCGAAACACTGATATGCGTGCCTTGATTGGCCGCTGCGCGGTGTACCAACGCTGATGAAATCGCAAAGGCAGCCGCATAACCGGTGGAATAATCGATGAACGACACGCCCACTTTCGCACCTGCGCATTGCGCCATGATGCCGCTCGTTGCCTGAATGACATTGTCGTAAGCGCCAACCTCGGCCTTGGGTCCTGTGTCACCAAAACCGGTGATCGAGCAATGAATGAGACGAGGATTGATCAAATGCAACGCCTCATACCCAAGCCCCAAAGCAGCCAAGGCACCTGTCGCGTAATTCTCGACCAAAACGTCCGCTTGCGCGACTTGTTTCAGCAGGATTTCACGACCCGCATCGGTGCGTAGATCAATGGCGAGAGCGCGCTTATTTCCTCCTTGCACTTGGTAGTTAAGCCCCAAGCCCTGTGCATTTGCCGCGTCGTCTGGCCCACGCCCACGCGCACAGTCGGGATCCGCGACTGGTTCGATCTTGATCACATCCGCACCAAGAAGTGCCAATTGATAGGTGCAAAAAGGCCCCGCAAGCACATGCGTGAGATCTAGAACCACCGTATTATTCAATGCGCCAACCATTTAGATCAAGCCTTGTATTTCCTAAATGTGTCTAGTATACAAAACATAAGTTTATATGCAATACGGAAAAACTCATGAGCTATACACTCCACCGCACACTGACCTGCGACCTACCCACGATCGTTGGCGGCGACGGCAGCTATCTGATTGATAGCACTGGCAAACGCTACCTTGATGCATGCGGTGGCGCGGCCGTGTCATGCCTTGGCCACAGCCATCAAGGCGTGCGTGACGCGATAAAATCGCAGGTCGACAAGCTGGCGTTTGCACATACGGGCTTGTTTACAAATGAACCCTCTGAGGCCCTTTCGGAATTCCTGATAAAACGCGCGCCTACTGGTACCGGCGAAGGTCGTGTGATGTATCTGGGCAGCGGATCCGAGGCGATGGAAGCCGCACTAAAACTCGCGCGGCAGTATCATCTGGAGCGGGGTGACAGTGGTCGTTCTAAGATTATCGCGCGAAAGCCCAGCTATCATGGCAATACGCTTGGCGCGCTGGCGACTGGCGGGCATGCGGATCGACGCACACCCTTTGCACCGCTGCTGATGGACGTTTCGCACATTGACGCCGCCTATGCGTATCGGCTGCAAAAGAGCGGCGAAACAGAAGGAGCCTTTGCGCTGCGCATGGCCAATCTGTTGGAACAATGCATCCTAGACCTTGGTGCAGAAACCGTCATGGCCTTCGTTGCAGAACCTGTCGTCGGCGCATCGCTGGGCACACAACCTGCGCCCAAAGGATATTTTAAACGCATCCGTGAAATTTGTGATCAATACGGCGTTTTGTTGATCGCAGATGAAGTCATGTGCGGGATGGGGCGCACGGGCAGCTTGTTCGCAATGGCGCAAGAAGGCATCGCAGCGGATCTGACAACAACGGCCAAAGGGTTAGGCGCAGGGTATCAACCCATTGCAGCCATCATCGCGGCTGAAAAGGTGATCAAAGCGATCGAGGCTGGCAGCGGCAAACTTTGGAACGGGCACACCTATATGTCCCATGCGATTGCAACGGCTGGGGCGTTGGCGGTTCAAAACGTGATCGAAGACGAAAACTTGCTGAGCAATGTTCGCGAGCGCGGCGCGCAATTGTTGGAGCGATTACATCAAACGTTTGGACACCATAAAAACGTAGGCGACATCCGCGGGCGCGGCTTGTTCTGGACGATTGAGTTGGTCGCAGATCGCGACACAAAAGCACCCTTCCCTATTGAAAGATCTCTAGCCCCTCGCATCCAACAAGAGGCATTCGCACGCAGTATCATGGTTTATCCATCCCAAGGATGTGCAGACGGAACCCTTGGTGACCACGTACTTTTGGCACCGACCTATATGTCTACGCCAAAAGAAATTGATGTGATCGTGGACAAATTAGCAGAAGCTGTCACAGCAGCATTAGAGGTTTAAGATGGCGCGCAAAACGATCTTAACCGCCGCGATTACTGGAAATCTCATGACGCCTGAAATCAGTCCGAACCTACCTGTAACCCCCGTCCAAATCGCACAACACGCGCTGGATGCAGCCGCGGCAGGTGCCGCGATTGTGCATCTGCATGTGCGTGATCCAATAACATCTAAGGGATCAATGCGTCTTGATCTGTACGAAGAACTTGTAGGGTTGATCCGTGCCAAGAACACGGATGTTCTGATCAATCTTACAACTGGCGAAGGTGGACGCTTCGTTCCATCTGATGACGATCCAAAGATAGCCGCAACAGGTTCAACCCTTTGCGCACCAGAAAAGCGCGTCGCCCATGTCCAAGCCCTGCGCCCAGACATTTGCACGCTTGACTTCAACACGATGTGGTCGGGCCAAGCGAGTGTGATCAACAGTCCGCGTAACCTCGAAATTATGGCGCAAAAAATCTATGCGGCGGGCGTTCAACCAGAGATCGAAATTTTCGACAGTGGCGATTTGCACATGGTCAAAGATTTCATCGCGCGCAGCATCATCAAAACGCCGCTTATGGTGCAAATGGTACTTGGCGTGCGCTTTGGCGCAGTCGCAACCCCTGCGACGATGGCCTACCTTGTTAACCAATTGCCCAAGGGAACAGAATGGGCTGCGTTTGGCATTGGCCGCGCATCGTTTCCAATGCTGTCGCAAGCGTGGTTACTTGGCGGACATGTGCGCGTCGGGATGGAGGACACGGCCTACATTCGCAAAGGACAGCACTGCGTGTCCAACGCAGAACTGGTTGCAAAAGCAGCGCGCATGATTGACGATCTTGGTGGACACCTTGCCAGCCCCGATGAGGCCCGCGAGATTTTGAAACTGAAAGAGTGAATGAGCGTGCAGTTAGCGACCCGCATACCCAAGTTCGCGCGAAATGCGCAAAGCGGCGCTTTGGGTTTCAGGTATGTAAAAGCTATCAAGACGGTCAAAGTCAAACCCGCTATCAGGCCCCGAAAGATTGACGCAAGCCACGATTACACCACGCTGATCGCGCACAGGAACCGCAACGCTGGATCCGCCAACATCACGAAACCCTTTCGAGACGATAAAACCCTGTTCACGGACCTGATCAACACGGTCCAACAGCTGATCAAAAGAACTTGGCGTGTGCTGGGTGAAACTGTCAAAGGTAACATCATCACAAAACGCTTCCAATTCATCATGGCTCAACGCCCCCAGAAGACACCAACCAATCGCAGACGCGTACGCCTGCGTACGTGTTCCCGTGGACATGTTGGATACAAACCCGCTGCGTGCTTGGTGGCTACCAAGGTACAAAACATCCTGCCCTTCCAGCACGCTCAGGTGGGTCGAAACACCCGTCGCATCGCGCAACCCCGCCAAGTGAGGACGTGCAATTGTCGTGATCTGTTGTTGGTTCAAGTAGGCAAACCCAAGGTTCAAAACGCGCGAGCCCAAAGTATAGGTATTAGCCTGCTCGCCCTCTTTCAGAAACTCCATCTGGCGCAAAGTATAGACCAAACGAAACGCCGAAGACCGGCTAAGTTCCATCGCACGGGCGATCTGGCTCAGCGTCATTGGGGTTTCAGCGCTTCCAAGAATTTCGAGAACCCGCAGCCCACGCGACAAGCCGGGAACAAAATACACATCATGGTTGGACGCCTTGGTCATTCTTTGCTCATTTCGCTTTGCTACTCATGTGCGTTTTACATGCAAAACAATTCACGCGCAATGGCGGGAATACGATGAGCCCTAACCGACAAAACCAACTGCCTGCTACAAACGAAGACACCAGCGGCCCTTATTTCCCGATTGCATTCGGTGACCCCGCTTTGGAAGACTTGACGCGCTTTGAGGTGGGCATGGTCGGCCAAGCCACTGGCACGCCGATCATACTGCGCGGCAAAATTCTGGATCGCCACGGTGATCTGGCGCATGGTGCTATCATGGAGTTCTGGCAGGCCAATGCGAAAGGTGTGTATCGCACACCCGCCACCAAGGACAATCCAGATGTGGAAAACTGGTTTCACGGGTATGGGCGTTTGCGTTCGCACACGGGCTACTATGAATTTCGCACGATCCTTCCAGGCGCTGTCGCAGAGCGCGCGCCAAACATCACGATCACTTTGTTTTCCGATGGGATCAGCCGCGTTGTGACGCAGATGTTCTTTGAGGGGAATGATGCGAATGCAGATGATCCAATTCTACAAACGGTCGGTGAAGATGCCCCAAAGCTAATCGCACGCCATGATGGTCGCACAGCGAAGGGCGAAGAGGTATACCTGTTTAACATCGTCATGGCTGGCGACGGCGAAACACCTTTCTTTGATGATCTGGAGAGCTGAAAAATGACACGCCAAGGACGCCTTTTAGAGATTGGCCCGACCGACAACACATCCGATCAGCGCACCCCGCGCCAGCTTCTTCGATTGATCCCAGAAGAGGCGCGCGCCAGTTTTATTCCCGTCGTGCCAGCACGCTATGCGAGCAATCCGCATGAATGGGACATGACCCGCGTCGCCCCTGACCGACCCCGCGCAGATGGCGTCCCAATCGAGGTTACTGGCAGCGTCAAAACCCAAAGCGGCGCGCCCGTGCGCCACGCTTTGCTAGAGGTTTGGAGCGCAAATCACTACGGGCGTTATCGCCATGTTGAGGATATGTCTGGCCTGCAGTTGGATAAAAACCACCTTGGTCTTGGCCGTGTTTTGACAGACGAAGACGGCAACTATCGTTTTCTTGCGATTAGTCCCGGTGCCTATCTTGCGCGTCCAGATATTGGCCGTTGGCGCCCCAAACACATCCACATTTCTGTCAGCGGTGGCGCATCTCGTCTTATCACACAGATGTATTTCCCAGATGAGCCGAACAACCAGTCCGACCCAATGGCGATCCTGATGGGGGATGCGTTTGAACGTAACATTGGCAAGCCGTTTGAGCCCGCGAACAATGATCTAGATGAAGCCTATCGTTTTGACATTGTGGTTGGCGGGCGCAATGCCACGTACTTTGAGTAGACTATGACGACTAAAGTTGCGAAACCCTGTTGTGGCCCCTCTGCAAAGCGCGTTCCTCTCACCAGCGGATCGGTGATCAGCGGCGACCTCAATTCAAAGGGTGCCCTACACATTACCGGCGGAAATGCATTGGTCGGAACGCGCACTGCAGGCGTTCCAGATGATGGGGAAACACCTCTTCGCAACGTCAAACTTAAACCCTTCTTGATGGGCGAAACCACCGTCACCAACGCGCAATTCGAAGCCTTTGTGAAAGCGACAGGGTATGTAAGCGAGGCTGAACGTTTTGGATGGTCTTTCGTGTTTTGGTCCGAAGTCCCAGACCATGTTGGTCCGACCGCAGGCGTCGTTGACGTCGAATGGTGGCGCCAAGTTGAAGGCGCAAACTGGCAAGATATCAACGGCCCAAAAACGCAGGCCGAGGCATGGTTTGCTGATCACCCTGTTGTGCAAATCTCTTGGAATGATGCACGCGCATATGCCGCGTGGGTTGGAGGGCGGCTTGCGACAGAGGCCGAGTGGGAACACGCAGCACGCGGCGGTTTGGGCGATGTCGCGTTCCCTTGGGGGGAAGAAACGCCAAACGATACGACGTTTACGCCCTGCAATATTTGGCAAGGACATTTCCCCGAAACCAACACTGGTAAAGATGGGTATAAAACGACAGCACCTGCAAAGTCCTTTGAACCAAATGGGTATGGGCTTTTCAATGTGGTTGGCAATGTCTGGGAATGGACAGCTGATCCCTACCGCGTCAAATCCTTGAAAAAGAACGTGCGCGCACGCGTTTCTCAGATGAAGGGATATAAGCTGTCAAAGGGCGGATCATTTCTATGTCACCGGTCGTATTGCTATCGCTATCGCATCGCAGCGCGTTCTGGAACGTCTCCAGACAGCGCGACCACGCATCATGGATTTCGCGTTGTTTGGCCCGGCCGTTAAGCCATAGAGGCTTGCCATTCAGCAAGTTCCGCTTCGTCCCAGAATCCAAGTAAAACGCCAACTTCAGCTTCATCAAGACGGTCTGCTTCGACTTGCGCATCGCTTAACGTGACACGATTGTGCTGACCACGTGACCACTTAAAAATCTCCATGGACAGCCGTGTAATTTCATCAGCGTACGCAGGATCAGCCCCCAGATCATGGAACTCTTCGGGGTCGGTTATTTGATCGTACAGCATTGGACGATGGCCCTCGACCAGCACCATTTTCCAACGGCCATCAAAGACCATTGTGGTCATGCAGTTTTTCACATCAGGGCTAAGATGGCGTAGGTGCTTTCGATGGGAATAGTCATATTCCGAGATCACAACATTGCGCTTTGGGGCATCCTCGCCATTCACAAACGGCATCAATGAACGTCCCTCTAAGATATGGTCCGCAACCGCACCGCCCATAAAATCAATGCATGTGGGAACGATATCAATTGCCTCAGTCAGGACGTCATTCACAGTTCCACGCGTCCTATCAGCACGTGCAGACGGGTCCATAACAATCAGTGGAACGCGCACCGACGGGTCATGAAACATTTCTTTTTCGCCCAGCCAATGATCCCCCAGATAATCCCCATGATCAGACGTGAAGACGATCAAGGTTTCCTGCGCCTGCCCGCTGTCTTCCAGATATTGAACGATCCGCCCGATCTGGTCGTCGATCTGCGTGATCAACCCCATGTAGGTCGGAATAACGGTATCGCGCACGGTATCGTTGCTAAAGGCTTTGGAATAGCGATGCGCGTAGTAGCCCGCGATCAGCGGATGTGGATCTTCGCGCTCGGCCTCGCTTCGCACCGCAGGCAATACGTCATCTTTGGAGTACATATTGTGATATGGCGCGGGCACGATATAGGGCCAATGCGGTTTGATGTAACTAAGATGCAAACACCAACTGTCGTCTTTCGCCTGCTCCATAAACTCAATCGCGCGGGTCGTCGTGTAGGGGGTTTCAGACTCTTCCTCTGGTACGCGCGCGGGCTGTGATGCGTGCTTTAGCATCCAGCCAGAAAGCACCTCGCCTTTTTCATCCTCGCCTGAATTAGCCCAGTGATGCCAAGAATTTGGGCCATCATAACCCAACTCACGCAGATGATCTTGGTAGTGTGATGGTTGCTTTTTAGCACCGTCGGGCACAACGCCGTCGTTGCGATCCCACACCTCAAACCCGCCCTCGGCCATTAAAGCACCAACGCTTGTCTGCGGGTCAATTCCAAGGCGTGCCATTCCGTCAAAATCTGCCACCATATGGGTCTTGCCACAGAGCACCGTGCGCACGCCTAAGGGGCGCAAATGGTCGCCCAAAGTCATTTCGCCCACGCGCAGCGGCGTGCCATTCCATGTTGCCCCATGGCTGCGAACATAGCGGCCAGTATACGCACTCATCCGGCTCGGACCACAAATTGGCGATTGCACATAGGTGCGCTCAAAGCGAATGCCGCGCGCGGCCAAGGCATCAATATGAGGCGTCTTTATCGTCGGGTGACCTGTACATCCCAGATAATCGAACCGCAGTTGATCACACATAATATAGAGAATTTTCTTCGGCATAATCGGTCAAACATCTCTCGTAAATTCAGGGAATCTGCTGCAGATTTTTCACTGATAAGTTACGTCCAATCTAGAACCGAAAGTCAAGCAATCGAACCGCTTGCATACGATTGCAAAACCGATAGACATTTACCAAACACGGCCAATTGATCAAAGAAAAGGGACTGTGATGTCAGGTTTTCAAAATGAAAAGAGCGTGGTTTTGGACTACTACGCGGCACTAGACAACGCGAATGTGGCGCAAATCGAAGACGTCTTGAAACAGCATACAGCCGATCACTATACTTGGCGTGCCTTTCATCCCTTTCACGTACAAACCGATGTACGCGAGGTCGCGCACCTTTTCTGGCAACCCTTTCGCAAATCTGTAACCCACATGCAGCGCCGGATGGATGTGTTCTTCGCAGGCACCAGTTTTGTTGATGACGGCACCTCGGTTTGGGTATGTACGATGGGCCATCTGATGGGGCTATTTGATGAAGCATGGCTTGGCATTCAGCCCACAGGCAAAATGATAATGTTGCGGTATGCAGAATTTCACAAAGTCGAAAATGGCAAAATTTCCGAAACTGCGTTCTATTTCGACATCCCGCATTTTATGATGCAAGCCGGCTATCAGCCTTTCGCCGAACAAGCCGCCGCGCATATGGTGCAACCGGGCCCTGCGACCCATGACGGCCTGCTCTATGCAGACGCAGATCCATCTGAGGGGCAAAAAACCTTGGACACCATACACGCGATGATCAGCGATCTAGGGCAATGGAAAAGCGGCCTGCCCTTGGAGGAAGAGCTCGCGCGAAGCTGGCACGACGATATGATCTGGTGGGGCCCTGCGGGAATTGGTGCGACATATACGATTGCGCGCTACGCCAAACAACATTCAGGTCCCTTTCGCGCAGGTCTCAGTGATCGATCTGGAACAGGCCACATCGCACGCATTGCCGAAGGTCATTTAGGGGCCTTTTTCGGCTGGCCCAATTTTAAAGCGAAGGCGACGGGCGGCTATCTTGGCTTGCCACCTAACGACACGCTGAGTGAATTTCGTGTGATTGACGTCTATCGCCGCGAAGGCGAAAAGTTGAAAGAGAACTGGGTTTTCATTGACATGCTTCACTTCTTTATGCATCAGGGCATCGACATTTTGGGCGATTTGGAAAACACAAAACCATGAATTTCATTGACGCACATCACCACCTATGGGACTTGAAGGCAGTCGATTACCCTTGGCTAAACGCGAAGGATGTCTCGCGGTTTTTCGGCAACCCTGCGCCAATCCAGCGCGACTATCTTTTGAACGAATTCAGCACGGATGCAGGTGCCCACGGGTTCACGCGGTCCGTTCACATTCAGGTTGGCGCAGCAGACGCGTGGGAAGAAGCCAAGTGGGTGCAAAGCGTTGCTGATCACAACCCCGATTGGCCCCTCGCGCAAGTTGTTTTTTGCGATCTAACCGCGCCCGATCTTGACGCGCAATTGGATCGCTTTCAAACACTATCAACCGTTCGCGGCGTGCGCCAAATCATCGGGCGCGCCCCCGGCGAGGACGCACAATCAGGCACAAACGACCTCTTACAGTCTTCTGCATTTCTGGAAGGATTAAAATTGGTTGGTCAGCGCGGTCTTTCATTCGATTTGCAACTGATCCCAGACCTTATGCCCGAAATGAGCAAGATCGCAGCCAAAGCCAATGGAACAAAAATTGCTCTGTGCCATGCTGGCTCGCCCCATGATCGTAGCCCATCCGGCCTAAGCGCTTATGCACACGCTTTACGTGCCTTGTCGGATTTGCCAAATGTAACTTGCAAGCTGTCAGGTCTAGGTATGTTCGATCACTCATGGACCAGCGATACAATTCGCCCAATCATTGAACTATGCCTCGAGCAGTTCGGGGCGAAACGCTGTATGTTTGGATCAAATTTTCCTGTCGACATGCTCTACTCAAGCTATGAAACGCTTGTACGCAGCTATTTCGATATCATTCCAAAAGCGATGCGTCAGGGCGTATTTTCTAACGTAGCAGAAGACTTCTATTTTACTTGAACCTTCGCGTTTATTGCTGCCAGCATTTTCGTTACGACCCGTGCAAAGCAAAGGAATGAGCAGAAAATGAGAAGTGGACATTCTTGCGCATATGTTGACGTGGCCCCCTTAAACCCGAAGCTTATCCAACCTGAGCATTCTACCAATTTCCAAAGCCAGTTCGCTTGCCAAGAATCTTTTTGCGATTGCATGAAGTTTCCACACAAATGCTATCAAACTGATAAGGCCGAGCAATAAAAAGAACACCAAACTCAAGTTGAAATACGAACGCACATCTGCTGCGTCTCCGATATTCATAAGCTTTTAAAACGAAAATGTTATAGCGCCCAATCTATGCTGCAATTGGGGTTCAGGTCGAAGTAAAGGGTTGTCTTGTTCTGCGGCGCAAAGTTGTTCGAAGAGCTGTTTGGCCCAATTAAGACTCTGTAAGGAAAGGCCCGTATTTTGGAGTGAACCTATCCTTTGAAGGATTGCGATATCAGTGAAGATATCTTGCAAATATCCAGAATAAATCGACATTTTATTTTGTGAAAGCGATTGGGAAACACTTTCAAAACTTATTCCATTTAGCGCCTCATCCAGCCCGCGCATTTGGGATTGTGTGAGAGAACGCCCTGCCGATAAAGCCGGTTGGATATACAAGTTTGCTTGTTCAAACCCTTGTTTTTCATCGCAACTTGCTTGCGCGCCAATGCCATAACACGTCAGCGTCAATGCACTTACGAACAACCGGACTGAACAAAATTTCAACACGTTTTAGCACCCGCAAATAGACCTTTTGTCCAATATGCTTTCAAAGTGTAAATTTGGCGTAATTCAAGATCATGAACAGTGCTTAACAGGTCCATAACAATACGCTTTGTAGACATGACTCGAACTTGCATCGGCTTAAAAACCAGCATTCAGGATGTGCCGCATTGGCACTGGCCTGTTGTCATTGCACAGAAATGGTAGGTCCCCAAAAGGGATTTTTGAAACCGCAGCGCGTGCAGATTTTCAATAATCTCAGCCGTCCCTGTCGATCAACAACGCCTCGACGCTCTCGATTTCGGGCATCGATCGTCCTGCAATACCTTGTAAATCGCCGTGCATCCCAACCGTGGACGCGATCACAAGATCAATCTGTTTGGCCCGCACCGCCCATTGTTTTTCCATAAAGACGCGTTCTTTGCGCAGGTTGTCTTGCATGTCCTCGAAACGCTCAACAATTGCATCGACGCGCTGCTTGAATTGCGTTCCCGTCAGATAGTCATAAATCATTTCCATCTTGGTTTCTTGCCCCATGGCGCGTCCCTTGGCACTTGCCACGTCTATCAACGCCTGTCGCAATGACGATGCCAAAGGCACTGCAAATCGCGGCGCGCAGACCCAGATACCGTCGACCATACCAAAACTATCGACACCGTCAGGCAACGCATGGGACGTAATCACTGCAACCTCGCAGCCGGACGCTCTTTGATCATCGCGCAGCTTGGCAAGCCAACCCGCGGTCCAGTTCTTCGTGCGTTTGCTTTCCCAAAGAATGCTTCCCACTGTACCGTTTGGTCCAGTTACATCTTGGCGTACATCTGCCCCGCTCACCCCTTTGGCTACGGGAACAAACCCATCAATTGGAAACGCTGCCGCCAATGTTTCCTCAAGAACGATCTCAGCCGCCTCGCCTTGGGTTTGCATCGATCCTTGCTCAGATTTTTGCTTTAGCGCTTCAATCTGGCGCTTCATGCCGTCCATCACCTGCGCTTGTTCAGCCAGTTTCAAACCGGCCTTTTCATCCGCTTCACGCGCTAGCTTTTCCGCTAATGCAGGGCGTTCCTGCGCTAGCATTTTTTGCAAGTTCAGGTCTATTTCCGCTTCCTTATCGTTAAGGAGCTGTTCACGTTTCAGCGCGGCAGATTGAGCAGCTTGCGCATCTCGTAGCTTTTCGTCCTGTACTTTGACCCGTTCCAGTAAGGCCGTTTGTTCAATCGCCGCTTCCGCTTTGGCCGCCTCTTTTGCCTGTGTTTGTGCAGCCCTGAGGGCTTGGGCTGCCTGTGTCTCTCGCTTGAGCAACTCATTGTTAAATGACGCCTGCATATCGGCCAACATAGGTCCTGCCAATTGCTCGGTCAGCTCAATTTCATTAGAACATTTTGGACACTGGATCTTCAACTCGGACATGCGCGCACCTTGGCAGTTTGGACAGCGCTCAAGATACCACGGAATGGACAGCGCCTCCAGCACGCGTATCAATCTTTAAATCTATAGGCGAACTCGGTTTGTACCTGTCGCGATGTGATGCCGCTCCTTTGATAGCATTTACTGCAACAAAGGAGACTGACTGTGCACTGCACTGCACGGCAGGGTATTGCGTAGCAATGTCCCGAGTGTGGTCGCCCACGGATGACGGAAGATTTGAAAGACATCGGCCTGAATGTCGGCCTTCGCCGCGTGGACCGACTGATGTGTCAGAACGGTATATCTGTTGTTAGAACGCGCAAACACAAGGCGACAACCATTGTCCCCCTCTCACACATGCTTTGCGTGTGCTGCTGGGCAATGAAGGCCATCGACGGGTTCTAAAATCCGCACCGTCGGCACTCCGCACGAGGTTGGAAAAGCCCAGTCGCTTTCGAACGAAAGCTGGCTTAACAAGCACTTGGAACGGCACGTCAGCACGATAGGTCCAGTTCTTAGGAAATGCGTCTTCTTAGCTTAGGGTCAGACAAGATCGCTAGTGAGGCGAAGCGCGCTTGAAGATGAGTTGCGAAAGTAGATTTGACAGCCCTCCCCTTCATCATAGACCTTTCTTGTTTGCGCAAGACCGAGACCCAGAAATCTGACAGGCTAAGGCCGGACATATTGGAAATAGGCCTTTTTTAAATCTAAAGCGCTGGATGGGAAAGATATTTAAACGACTACTCGTGCCCAGCGGGACAAAGTGGTTTCGAGAGACACGAGTCGGCTCTGGGCAACTCCATGGGTCCCTCAACAGAACTCGATCAAACGAAAAAGTCGCCAAATAACATAACAAGCTATTGTAAATAATGGCGATCCCGGGAGGAATCGAACCCCCAACCCCCTGCTTAGAAGGCAGGTGCTCTATCCAGTTGAGCTACGGGACCGCGTGTGGATGTCTATCGCTTATAGTGAGGCTGTGGTGCAAGCTAAAATACGCATCAACTCTGTGCCAGTTCTTTCAAAATCTCCGCTCGGTCCCCATCTCGTGTGGATGCTAGGTTGATCGTGGGCACCAACCCATCAAAACGCGGTGCAGGTACTGCTTGAAGGTGGGCTTGTTTGGCATCCCAAACGCTACGGGCTTGCATGTGTGGTTCGCTGGCAGCTTCCCATGGATCGAGAACAACAGCGACACAGGCTTCGAAGCCTTCAAAATGGGCGGCCCAATGTGCACGAGGTTTTGAACCAAAGATCGATGCTAAACGCGCAGTTTGGGTAGACCATTGTCGTGCGTCATGCTGGGCTGCCATTCCTGCGTCGTCTTGCAAAGACAACGCCTTCAGCAGCGCCTGATAAAACTGCGGCTCTAACGCTTGGACGGATACATAGCCCCCACAGGCGCATTGATAACTGCGCGACCAATGCGGGCCGTCCAACAAACTCGCACCGCGATCAGGGGACAGCCCCCCCCCCTGCCCGAGCGCCATCAGAAGGTTCATCATATGTGCAGTCCCATCGACTATGGCCGCGTCAACAACAGTGCCTTGCCCTGTGCGACCTGCCTTGATGATGCCAGCCAACATGCCCGCAACCAAATACAAAGCGCCACCACCGATATCACCGACCAACGTGGCGGGCGTAACAGGTGCGTCACCCGCGATACCTGCGTAATGAAGTGCGCCAGATGTGGCGATGTAGTTCAGATCGTGCCCCGCTTGCAGCGCGCGTGGACCCGTTTGGCCCCAGCCGGTCATACGTCCATAAACCAGCTTAGGATTGGTCGCGCGGCAAACGTCAGGCCCAAGACCCAAGCGTTCCATCACACCAGGTCGGAACCCTTCGATCACCCCATCTGCACGTGAAATCAGCCCGCGCGCTATGGCCAAATCTTCAGTATCCTTAAGGTCCAAGACGATGGACCGCTTACCCCGATCCAACAGACTTGCCTCTGCTGTGATCACGCCTGCTTTGCCCTTGCGATGGATCACAGTGACCTCAGCACCGAGGTCAGCAAGCATCATCCCCGCGAAAGGCGCAGGGCCAAGCCCTTCTATTTCAACGATTTTAATGCCACTCAACACGTGCTTAGAACGCTTTGAACGTCATTGTAGTAAGCGAGCGTTCAATACCCTCAATCGGCAGCAAGTGATCGTTGATGTATTTCCCAATGTCCTGAGCGTCGGGAATATACATCTTGACCATCAGGTCATATTCGCCGGACGTCGAATAAATCTCGGAATGGATTTCCTCAAACGCAATCTTCTCTGCGACCTTATATGTGGTACCTGGTTTGCATCTGATCTGAACAAAAACGCATGTTGACATGGGAACGGTCCTTTACGTGAATTTACCGCCAAGGCTGGCATAGAGGCCACGCAAGCGCAATCGCGAAACTGGGCCGCTTGGCCTGCGCGCATCGCCTGCTATAAGGACGCCAATCATCTAGCCTAAGGATAGTGTAATGCGAACGGCCACAGTGACCCGCGCGACCGCGGAAACGGATATATCGGTTGAGATTAATCTTGACGGAACAGGTGCTTATGACAACCAAACAGGCATAGGTTTCTTTGACCACATGCTCGACCAACTGTCGCGCCATTCGCTGATCGACTTCACAATCCGCGCCAAAGGTGATCTGCACATCGACGATCACCACACAGTTGAGGATACAGGCATCGCTTTGGGTCAGGCGCTGACTCAAGCGCTAGGTGACAAGCGCGGCATCCGCCGTTACGACGAATGCCACTTGCCTATGGATGACGCACAAGTGCGCTGCGCGCTGGACCTGTCTGCGCGTCCTTTCCTCGTGTGGAACGTCGAACTCCCTACCCAAAAAATCGGTGCGTTCGATTGCGAATTGGTGCGCGAATTCTTCCAAGCGTTTGCCACACACGGCGGCATCACGTTGCACATCGACAAGCTACACGGCTTCAACAGCCACCACATCGTTGAGGCCGCGTTCAAGGCCGTCGCACGCGCCTTGCGCAACGCCGTCGAAATCGACCCGCGCAAATCCGATGCGGTCCCATCGACCAAGGGAACCCTTTGACGTGCTGACAGCGATTATTGACTACGAAAGCGGCAATCTACATTCGGCACAAAAAGCGTTCGGGCGCATGGCGTCCGAAGTGAACGCAGGCGAGGTCGTCGTGACCAGCGACGCCGACGTTGTCGCGCGCGCAGATCACATTGTGCTGCCCGGTGATGGCGCGTTTCCAGCCTGCGTAAAGGCGCTCAAAGGTACGGGCGGCCTGTTTGACGCTTTGCAAGAAGCGGTGACCGTCAAAGCACGCCCCTTCTTGGGGATTTGCGTTGGCATGCAACTCATGGCCACTTTGGGCCGCGAATATGAAGATACGGACGGCTTGGGTTGGATCGACGGCGAAGTCGTTAAGATCACGCCGCGTGAAACAAATCTGAAGGTCCCACACATGGGCTGGAACGATCTGGTGATCGACGCCCCCCACCCTGTTTTCGCGAGCGTGACAACAGGTGACCACACATACTTTGTCCACTCCTATCACTTTGATGTCGCCAAACCCAAAGAGCGGCTTGCCCATGTGGATTACGCGGGCGACATCACTGCAGTGATTGGCCGTGATACGATGCTGGGGATGCAGTTCCATCCAGAGAAAAGCCAGCAGATTGGCCTGCGGCTTATCTCAAATTTTCTAACGTGGTCGCCTTGATTAATTGACGCGCTTCCACGTGCCACCATCGCGACAAATTCCTAGAACACATCCCTGAACGGTCAGATTGTTGCCAGACAGTTGCATCTTGCCGCCATAGGTCTTGTCGCGATCTGGCGAATAGGCTTTGCCTTTTCCATAGGAACCGCCTCCCGTGTTCACCATATTCCAAACCAGTTTTCGGCCTTGATTTTCAGATTTAAACGGCTTGCCAGCGCTGTCATAAGAACTTGTTAAAACGCCACAAATTTTGCTGCCACAAGCCGACACATTGATGCGCCCGTAATTGCCATTGTCATCTTTCGCAGTTTGCCATGTCCCAAAAATTGGATCCGCAAACGCGCTGGTTGCGGCGAAAACGGCGAATGCCGCTGCAGTCAGTATAGTTTTCATGATCTTCTCCCAAAATTCTGGGAACAGCTTGCAAGCAGTTACGCGCCAAAGCAAGACTTGACCCTACGCCCCGTTGCAAATTCGCGCGCCCCATGGCAATGCATTCTCTAAGAAATGAAAGGCTGCCTACCATGATCCTCTACCCTGCAATCGACCTAAAAGACGGCCAAGCCGTGCGCTTGGTGCGCGGCGAAATGGACCAAGCGACTGTGTTCAGCGACGATCCCGCCGCACAAGCGATGGACTTTGTGGACGCGGGTTGTGAGTGGCTGCATCTGGTAGATCTGAACGGGGCTTTTGCGGGCGAGCCTGTGAACGCGGCCCCCGTTGAGGCGATCCTGAAGGCCTGCAAAGTCCCTACGCAATTGGGCGGAGGCATCCGCGATATGGCGACGATCGAACGCTGGCTCGAAAAAGGATTGCAGCGTGTAATTCTTGGGACGGTCGCTGTAGAAAACCCCGATTTGGTGCGCAAAGCCGCAAAAGCCTTCCCCGGTCACGTGGCTGTCGGAATTGATGCTCGCAATGGCATGGTCGCCACCAAAGGCTGGGCGCAAGAGACGAATGTAGACATCACAGACCTGGCGCGTTCGTTCGAGGATGCAGGCGTTGCCGCAATCATTTACACCGACATCAATCGTGACGGTGCGATGCAAGGACCCAATATCGACGCAACTGCCGCCTTGGCGCGCGCGGTTAGCATTCCCGTAATTGCCTCTGGCGGTGTTTCCTCTTTGGACGATTTGATTGCGCTGCGCGACTGCGGTGCGGGTCTTAATGGTGCGATCTCTGGGCGCGCGCTTTATGATGGCGCACTGGACTTGGTCGAGGCGTTGAAAGTGTTGAAAAATGCTTAAAACCCGCATCATCCCCTGCCTCGACGTTGCTAATGGACGTGTTGTCAAAGGCGTGAACTTTGTCGCTTTGCGCGATGCGGGCGACCCTGTTGAAAGCGCACGTGCCTATGATCTAGCGGGTGCGGATGAATTATGTTTACTGGACATCCACGCAACTCACGAAAATCGCGGGACCATGTTTGACGTGGTCCAACGCACCGCTGAGCAATGCTATATACCCCTCACTGTTGGCGGCGGCGTGCGCGAAGTCGAAGATGTGCGCGCCTTGCTCTTGGCAGGTGCAGACAAAGTTAGTTTCAACTCGGCCGCAGTCGCGCGCCCTGATGTTTTGTCCGAAGCAGCTGATCAGTTTGGCAGCCAGTGCATTGTTTGTGCCATTGATGCAAAAACGGTTGAGCCCGGGCGTTGGGAAATTTTCACACACGGTGGACGCAAAGCTACAGGAATTGATGCTGTCGAGTTTGCAGTGTTGGTCGCTGAAAAAGGTGCGGGTGAGATTTTACTGACGTCCATGGATCGCGACGGGACAAAATCAGGTTTCAATCTGCCTTTGACGCGCGCAGTCTCAGATGCCGTGAAAATCCCCGTGATTGCATCAGGCGGCGTTGGCAATCTGGACCACTTGGTCGAGGGCGTCACCAAAGGCGGCGCGAGTGCAGTTTTGGCCGCATCCATCTTTCACTTTGGCGAGTACACCGTCGCAGAGGCCAAATCCCACATGGCCGCAGCAGGCATTCCTGTGAGGCTAACATGAGTATTTTGCACGAGCTCTTCGCAACAATTGAAGCCCGCAAGTCCGAGGGTGGTTCTGACAGTTGGACCGCGAAGTTACTCGCGAAGGGTCCTGAAAAATGCGCCGAGAAGTTTGGTGAAGAAGCGATAGAAGCAATCATAGAAGCCGTGAAAGACGACAAGGCCGCGCTGACCTGCGAGGCGGCAGATGTTCTGTACCATTTGATGGTTATGCTCGCGTCCCGCGATGTCTCATTGACAGATGTCGAGGCAGAACTTGCCAAACGATCTGGCATATCAGGCATCGTTGAAAAAGCGGCGCGCTAGTTGGCAGAAATTGGGATTAAGTTTATTTTGAAAGATGAAGTGGATTTGGGGCGGATGCGCTCCAATCCTGATGCGGCTGCGCAAGCGGGGCCGCAATCAAGATTTCATGTTTCCAAACTGCAGGGCTCGCGAGCAAAGAGCGACGAGGTAAAAGCGCGGTCTTGCGCCAGTCTTTCACTTGCGTGAGACCGTTTGCGCCAAGTGGTGATATGGAGTGGTCTTGGCCAAAGGGACCTTTAATGACCCAACGTGGATCCGTGGAAGTGACAGCATTTAATTCGCGTGTCAGCCGCAGAGTGCCCTTGTGGGGATAGATCAGACACCCATGTAGCGTCGTTGCACTGGCCTCTTTGAACAAGCCTTTCACCGCCTCTAGGCGCGGTCTGTATGGGTTTTCTGAAATGTTGCACAGCGCACAGGTTAAAACACGATATGCCGTTTCTTCGGGCGCAGCATGAAGCGCGGCCAGATCAAAAACAGCATCCCCGTGATCAGGCCAAGCATGCTTTGCAATCCAGTCTTGCGCGGCATGTTCTAGCACGATGGACGCTGCGCGCATCCAGTGAGCGGTTTGCGCCAAACGTTCAGATGTCAGGCCAAGCGCGTCCAATTGAGGGTGCGCTTGGCGCATTTGAACACGTTTGAAGCGTGGATCTTGGTTGGAGGGATCTTCGCTCCAGCCTATTTGACGCGCTGTGAGCATGGATTGTAGATCACCGCGCGAGGCTTGCAAAAGTGGGCGCAAAAAGAGTGTGTCGTTGCGCGTGAAGCGCTCGGTCATCTGCGCCAGACCATCCACGCCAGAGCCCCGCGCAAGACGCATCAGGAACGTTTCGGCCACATCATTTTTCGTATGGCCTAAGGCTAACGCACGAGCACCAACGCGCTTTGCCCAATCGGAAAGCGCCTCGTATCTAGCAGCACGCGCACGCGCTTGAAGATCGCCGCCATCTTGGAGGTTAAGTGTGACGATGTCATGGGAAACACCCAAGCTTTTACACATCTCACCTGCACGGCTAGCTTCTTCAACCGCTGTATTTCGAAGGCCGTGATCGATAGTAACAGCGCGTAGATTTTCAGGCCCCAGCGCATCTACCGCCAACACAAGCAATGCCGTTGAATCGCTGCCCCCTGACAACGCAATACCCAGTGGCACGTGCCCCTGAAGCAGCGTCAAATTAGGCATCACGAACAGCTCAGCGTGCTCATTTCAGTTTGTGCACTACGCGCTGCGGGGTTACCTGCATGACGCACGTTGACTTCTGCTAGGGTCACACAGGCCTCAGAAACTTTGCCAAGGCGGCCCAAGCTGCGCCCCAAACGAAATAGCGCTTCGGGTGCGATATCGCTTGCAGGATCACGGGAATAGGCGTCGAGATAGGCGCGCGCTGCTTCCCGAGTATCCCCAGATGCTTCATGGGCTTCGCCTTGCTTTAAGCGGGCTTGACCTTCAAGTGGGCTACCCGGGTAGTTCTGTGTGAACAGCGCAAATTGCTCAGCGGCCCCTGCCCCGTCACCCGCTGTGAGCAACGCCTCAGCAGAATTAAAATCAGCCTGTTCGCCCATCGCAAGTTGAGTACTACCTGCATCTGAACCCTGCGACGGCACAGGCATTGCAGCAATTGCTGGTGTGGCACCGCCTCCAAGGGTGGAGGTTTCAGCAATATTGCTAAGATCACCGCCCTTCAGCTCAACAAGGCGGAATTCAAGGTCACCGATACGATTGGTTCCATCTTTGACAATGCTATCAATACGAAATTCAAGTTGCTCGATCTTACCTGTGAGGCGCTGTAATTCGCCCTCTACAGAATCGATGCGATCCATAACCGATGTGCCACCAATCGCTGGCGAAGGCGCCCCTGTCGTTGACAGTTCACGACGCAAGCGCTGCATTTCGACGAAAAGCACAGTCAAATCCTGACGGATATCCGCAAGGGTTTGATCGTTGTTTGCTTGGGCAAAACCAGAGCTAGGCAAAAGGCATAGCGACACTGCGGCCGCCGCAAAAAACTGTGTGAACCGAGCCGTCATATGCCTCTCCCCGAGTGTGCTTGCGCTTAGCCTGAAAGGCCAGCCGCGAGCACTGTTACTGCGCGTCGGTTCTTAGCATAACAACCCTCGTCGCTGCAAATCTCAATCGGGCGTTCTTTTCCATAACTCACAACACGAAGGCGTGACGTGGGAACACCTTTGCCAACAAGGTAATCGCGGACAGCATTTGCACGACGTTCGCCAAGTGCGACGTTATATTCACGCGTGCCTTGCTCGTCGGCGTGGCCTTCGATGATTGCAGTGTAGTCGGAATTCGTCGTCAACCAGCGGGTTTGTCCATCAAGGATCAAACGTCCCTGCTCTGTTAAAGTGGATTGATCAACCTCGAATACCACACGATCCCCAACGCTTTGCTGGAAGAACGCCACAGAGGTCGGATCATTTGCACCACCCGTGCCTTCAAATCCGGTACCCGCGCCTGCGTCCAGGCCAGAATTTGCGCCGTTTGCATTCAGGTCGACGAAATCATCGCCCTCAAAGTCACTTTTGTTGGAACAGGCGGCCAAAGCGAGGGCACTTGTTAAAAGCACTGCTTTTGTGATCATTTTCATCTACTTGTCTCACTATTTATTATTATGTTTCGACAACTATCCAGCTTAACGCTGAATGGGGGACCACGATGGATCGGACGCGCCGCCCTCCGCGGGGATTGGTTTTAGGTTACGGCCAGAAATATCGACCGAATACAGCGCGGCCCTGCCAGTTGCGCCTTGGGTTTCGCGGGTGAACATGATGACGCGGCCATTGGGGGCCCATGTTGGGCCCTCGTCCAGGAACGACGCCGTCAACAGACGTTCTTCAGTGCCATCCGTGCGCATCACACCAATATGGAAACGTCCTTTGGATTGCTTGGTAAACGCGATCAGATCCCCGCGCGGTGACCAAACAGGCGTGCCATAGCGACCCTTACCAAAGCTGATGCGCTTGGGTTCGCCACCATTTGCGCCCATAATGTAAATCTGCTGGCTACCAGATCGATCGCTTTCAAACACAATACGGCTGCCGTCGGGACTGTAGCTGGGTGCTGTCTCTATCGAAGGCGCAGAGGTCAGGCGCGAACTGGAACCACTGCGAATATCCATACGGTAGATATCTGTATTGCCGCCACTCGCGATAGAATAGACAACAGTATTTCCATCTGGTGAAAAGCGCGGTGCAAAACTCATGGAGCCTTCTTGGCTTTCCAGCACACGACGTTGCACGGAACCAACATCCAACACATAAATGCGCGGGAAACCTGTTTCATAAGACGTGTAAAGCACACGATCACCTGTGGGCGAGAAACGTGGCGCAAGCACAAGGTGCTCAGACCCTGTCAAAAACTGCACATTCGCGCCGTCGTAGTCCATGATCGCAAGACGCTTGCGACGCTTGTCCTTGGGTCCCTGTTCGGACACATAAACAACACGGCTATCAAAATAGGGCTGTTCGCCCGTGATACGCGCATAGACCTGATCGGCCACTTTATGCGCCATGCGACGCCAGCCTTGGGTCGTTCCTGCAAACTGCAGACCAGATCCCATTTCCGCACCAGAAAACACATCATAAACGCGGAACTTCACGCTTAGGTTTGATCCACTGACATTCACGGCACCCGTCACCAAAGCTTGGGCGTTGATTGCTTTCCAGTCGGCGTATTGAACGGGCGCATCAAAGCTGGTGACCTGACTAATATAGGCCGAGCGCGGCACTTCGCGAAACAGGCCAGTGCCTGCCAAATCGCTGACCACAACGCGTGCTAGCCGCTCTGCGAACTCATTTGCGGCGGTGCTTTCCGCCACAAAATTGGGGGCCGCGAAGGGCATGGGTTCAACCACGCCTTCAGTAATTTCAATGCGCAAAGGTCCGTTCTGGGCCAGCGCTGCAAACGGCAATACGAAAATTGCCAAGACTGCGATCAATACTTTCAGGGTCATTGCCTATCCTGCTACTGCTTTTCGCCTACTCTACGGTGTAGGCCTTTTATAAAAAAGAGGTTTGCCCTTATCGGCACGTGCTTGCCTAGGGTCTGTGTCGAAAGAGACTCATCTGATGCGCATATCTTTGGTATTGAAGGTCATTTCGATCTCTTTCCACGTCTCGTATTTGTCGTCGGGCAAATCATAGCCCTCTTTCTGACACCGCAGCACGGCGCGGCGTGCAGATTGATAGGCCGTTTCGATGGCAACCCCCTCGCCGCCTGTTGAAGAAACCAGTCGCAAACTGCCCGGGACCACCTTGCCCAGCGTATCCATCGACATGCCAATAATCACGGTCACATTCGCGGCCTGACTGCCTACATCCACAACCCAACATTTCTGCACAGCAAGACGCAGACCATTGGTTTCTTGCGCGCTCAGCGTCGTTCCAGAAATATCATCGCTTGCAGCCGGTTCACCCAGCGCTTCGGCAAGTGCTGCATTCACAGCCGAGGACGTATCCGGTGCCACAGCAGCCGTTTCGCGAGGGCGCGGTCTTGGGCGTTGTGATGTACTTGGCGCATTACCCGCGGGTTGCTCGGCTTCGGTCACAATCTCGGTAGTCGCCTCTTCGGGCGCGGTCTCGGATTGCTCTTGGACGACTTGCTCAGCAGTCTCATCAGGTTGCGTCGCCTCTTGCGCAGTATTGTCAATTTCGACCTCAGGTTCGGGCGCTGCAACCGCTTCGGGCGCAACACGCGGCGCGGGTCGAGGTTTGGGACGCAAAGACGCATCTGGCGCAAGATCGGGAATGACAACGGCCTCAGGCTCTGGTGTGGGCTCAGGCAGTGGTTCTGGATCTGGCACGGGGACAGGCTCGAATTCTAGTAGAGGTTCAGGTAGAGGTTCTGGCTCTACGATCACAGGTGGTTCTGGCTCTGGCGTCGGGACAACTGGCTCCGGTTCAGACTCAGGTGCGCTTAGGATCGGTTCTGGCGCAGTCGGTTCTACATCAGGCGGCTGAACGGCCCGCGTCAAAGCTGCGAACTCCTCCTCAGACACAACCGACACATCGACCGCCGGCAATTCCAACGGCTCTCCATTGAATATTCCGCCAAACATGGCAAAACTCAACAGCAGCGCGTGTCCGCCCCCTGATATGCAGGTGCTTTTTTGCACCGCGCGCGCCCTAGTTATCCGCTAGATCGGCGTTCAACTTTGGACCGCCGGTATCGGTTACAAGACCAATGTCACTAAACCCGCCCGCGTTGAGCGCGCCCATGACTTGCACGACTTGCTCATAAGCAACAGCCCCATCCGCACGCAGGTAAACACGTGTACTGGTGCGCTCAGAGGCAATCGCTTGCAGCTTGGTGACCAGCTCACTCGTTTGGGTTTGGGTCGTTTGGATCATGATGCGCCCGTCCGCAGCAATCGTCACCGTCAGCGGCTCTTCCGCATCAGAGGGCAAGGAGCCAGCAGCCGTCTTAGGCAATTCAACAGGAACACCCACCGTCATCAGAGGGGCGGCAACCATGAAAATGATCAACAACACCAGCATAACATCGACAAACGGGGTGACGTTAATCTCGGCCATCGGACGTGCGCGACCACGACGTCTACGCCGATTGCCCCCGCCATCCTTTTGCATAACTCCAGCACCCATGGCCTAGCTATCCAACTGACGGCTAAGAATGGTCGCGAATTCATCAGCAAAGGCTTCATAACCACCAACGATACGATCACTGTCCGCACTGAATTTGTTATAGTAAACAACCGCAGGGATCGCCGCGAGCAGGCCCAAACCTGTGGCCAAAAGCGCCTCCGCAATACCCGGCGCGACCACGGCAAGGTTGGTATTTTGCGCCTCAGCAATCTCGATAAAGGCATTCATAATGCCCCAAACCGTACCAAACAGACCCACAAACGGGGCCGTCGATCCAACAGTCGCCAAAACTGACAGGCCAGTTTCCAGCTTTTCCGCTTCTTTAGAGATCGCAACATCCATGGAACGATCAATCCGGCTCTGCGCACCGGCAATCAGTCCACCATCGACGCGATGTGAACGACGCCACTCCGTCATGCCTGCAACAAAGATCGTCTCAGACGCCCCATTCGGCGACGGCCCGATCTGCTCAAACAACTGATCCAGCGGTTCACCTGACCAGAATGCCTGATCAAAAATAGCCGCCTCACTGCGTGCCGTGCGGTATTGCATGTACTTCTGAACCACAATCGACCACGCCCAAATGGACGCAACGATCAAAAGGATCATCACCAGTTTTACGGTAATTGTCGCGCGCGCAAACAGCGCCCACATGGAGAAATCAATCTCCTGCGCCATCGCAAGGGTTTCTGCTTCCATTAGCCTGCTCTACTCTGCCCGGCCACTCATGTGGCTCTTTGATAGGGAGCAGCCTAGACGATAAACTTCAAGAAACCAACATATCCTCACATCACAAGATGTTATCAGCGTGTTTCAGTGAACGATTCGGCGGATATTCGCTGGCAAACGTGTCGGCTGGCCCTCTAACGTAAGAGCCACAAGCGTCACAATCGCCGAGAATAAGATATCCGAACCGCGCATCACATCCTGGTTCAAGATGATCCGCACACCTGTCATTGCCAATACAGAGGTCCACACGATGAGATCATCATCAAAGCGTGCAGGTGACAGATAGTCCGCTTCAACACGACGCACAGCAAACACCAGACCCTCGTCTTCCTTAAGGCGCACCTGATCAATCCCCTGCTCACGCACCCATTCGGTACGACCGCGTTCAATGAATTTCAGGTAATTGGCGTAATACACAATGCCCGCTAGATCCGTATCTTCGTAATAAACCCGCAACGCAAATTCGTGCATACCGGTCTCCTACTGTTTCTGCGGCATGCGCGCGCCAAGGCGCAACGCATGGCTTGGATCATTCGCCGCCACAGGCATTACTGCATCATAGGCCGCCGCCAATAAACCAGAAATCTCTGGCTTCACGATCACGCCGCCCTCAGGCATCACAGCCAAAGGCGAAACACTCACGAAAGCACGATCCGACCAAAGCACCATCATTTGAACGGCTTGGCTTAATGCCAACGTTTCAGCGGGCACGTCCGCCATGTGTTGATCCATTCGAATAAAGACAAAGCACGCTTTGATCGCGCCCTCCTCGTCAAATCGAAACACACGGTACTGGTTCGCATCCGCCGCCGTCACACGCGCAACCATGCCCGCTAAATCAGGCACAAGCTCGTCCAGCTTTGGCACCTCTAATAACTCAGCCCACTCGCTAAAGAAAAAGAACATCGCGTTCGAACCCAGCTCAGGATCCGTTTCCGCCATATGATGGTTGGACACCAAACACACCGCCTCAATCGCCCCCTTCACAACCTTCAACGTCTCGTCCTGCACGCCAAACACAACTGGCGAAATCGCCCGCCCCCAGCGCGCAAAAGCATAATCGCCACTGGTCCGCGTAAACAGCGCCTCAATCTCAGATGTTGCCAACATCAAACTTCACCTTTTCCAAATATCCCCGCCGGAGGCATCAAACATCTCAACCAAACAATCCCGCCTGATCAGCTTTTTTGGGCGGCATCATCCCCAAATGGGTCCACGCCTTTTGCGCCAACATGCGCCCGCGCGGGGTACGTTGGATCAAACCCTGCTGTAACAAGAACGGCTCAATCACCTCTTCCAGCGCATCACGGCTTTCTGACAGAGCCGCCGACATAGTCTCAATCCCAACAGGCCCACCTTGGTAATTTTCTGCGATTAGACGCAAATAACGCCGATCCGCGCCATCAAGACCCAG
Source organism: Planktotalea sp. (assembly GCF_018607965.1). Taxonomy (GTDB): domain Bacteria; phylum Pseudomonadota; class Alphaproteobacteria; order Rhodobacterales; family Rhodobacteraceae; genus Planktotalea. The sequence continues at coordinate 27,429 of NZ_JABBAM010000061.1, read as the reverse complement.
CTTATCAACCCCAAGCCGTGTCAGCGCACGATCTGCCAATTCTTGCGTCACGCGCCCATCGCCCTCGACAATCGCGAAATCCACAACGCGGCGCAACAAACGCCCCGCAATGCGCGGCGTCCCACGTGCGCGTTTCGCAATCTCGCGCGCTCCGCCCTCGTCAGCGGGTGCGCCGAGCTTGCGCGCATTGCGATCCACAATCGTGTGCAACTCGTCCACCGTATAAAACTCTAAGCGCGTCGGAATACCAAAGCGATCCCGCAAAGGCGTCGTCAGCAACCCAAGCCGCGTGGTCGCGCCGACCAACGTAAACGGCTGCAATTCAATGCGCACGGTCCGCGCAGCAGGGCCTTCGCCAATCACCAAATCCAACTCGAAATCTTCCAAAGCGGGATAAAGGATTTCCTCCACAACTGGGTTCAGGCGGTGAATTTCGTCGATAAACAAAACGTCGCGCGCTTCAAGATTTGTCAGGATCGCCGCCAAGTCCCCTGCTTTCGCAAGGACTGGCCCAGAGGTCATGCGAAACGACACGCCCAGTTCACGCGACATGATCTGCGCCAGCGTCGTCTTTCCCAAACCAGGTGGGCCATGAAACAGCGTGTGGTCCATCGCCTCCCCGCGTCGCTTTGCGCTCTCGATAAATACTTTCAGGTTCGCGCGTGCTTCGGCTTGCCCAATAAACTCATCCAACGCTTGCGGGCGCAGGGCGCGATCATTGTCTTCGGGCAATTCGGCTGGCCGCATGGTGGGATCAGGTTCGGTCATCCCCTAGCCTTTCGGTGCAAGTAGCTTGAGCGCGGCACGTATCAGCGACGATGTGTCCGCATCAGGTGTGCTACCAGCGGCCTCGGCCACTGCACTTGCCGCATCAGACGGCGAATAGCCGAGATTACTCAACGCGGACAGCGCCTCTGCTTGCGCGCTCGCATTCAGCGTACTGATATTGCGCTTAGGTGCTTCGATCACGTCGAAATCATCCGCAGCAGGCACTTCGCCCATCGCTTCAGCAGGCGTACCGACACCCATCGCCATCACGCCGGGCGCTTTGTCTTTCAGCTCGATCACAACACGCTGTGCAGTCTTTGGGCCAACGCCCTTTGCAGCCTTGATCGCGGTCACATCACCTAAAGCAATCGCGCGGCTTACACCATCAGCGCCCAAGGCCCCTAGAATCGCCAAAGACGCTTTCGCACCAATGCCTTGCACGCTCATCAACAAGCGGTGCCATTCCTTTTCAATCAAGGACGTAAAACCGAACAGCTGTAGGTTATCTTCGCGCACCAAAAGGTCCGTATAGAGCGCGACAACCTCACCAGAGCCAGGCAGCCCCGCCAACGTGCGATCAGAGCAATAGACCATATACCCCACGCCGCGCACATCAATCAGCACGTGATCCACACCGCGATAGTCGATCCGTCCTGATAGCTTGCCAATCATCCGTTCATCGCCCTTTTCGCCTGCGCCACAACCCGTGTGGAACGTGTATAATGGGCGTGACACATCGCAATCGCAAGCGCATCTGTGGCGTCTGGCCCGTTCAGGATCACACTGGGCAGTTGCAACATTACCATATGCTGTACCTGAATTTTGTCCGCGTGGCCCACACCCACAATCGTCTTCTTAACCTTGTTCGGGGCATATTCGCCCACATCAAGACCCGCTTGCGCAGGAACCAGCAACGCGATGCCGCGCGCTTGGCCCAATTTCAAAGTGCCCGCGCCGTCTTTGTTCACAAATGTATTTTCAACCGCAGCCGTGTCTGGCTTATATTCACGCAGCACCTCGGTCAGTTGGCGGTGAAGCGACAGCAAACGCAGGCTCAAGTCAGTGCCCTCAGATGTGCAAACACCGTTCCCAAGATGGCGCATACGGCTGCCATCCACTTCAATCATCCCCCAGCCCATGTTTCGAAGACCCGGATCAATACCTAAAACGCGCATACTGCTCTGCACCTGTTGTTTTTTTGTTTCAGTAGCACGAAACGCGAACAAAAGAAAAGCACTATGCAAAGATGTCGGTTTTATCCACAGGCCGCATGAAAACGACACAGGCACCCAAAGTGCAGTCAGAATTCGCCATCGCGCGCGCAGAAAACGACATTCCCCAAGGTCAAAATAGTTCATATTTCAAAGGATTTTCACGTTAATGCTGCTATGCAGCATACGCATAGGACACATGCAAAATCTCCTGCTTGTCAGGACGCTGCGACCCTCCTAAATGCCCCATAGAACAATGAAATTTAAGGGACCCGCCACTGGGCCGATCTGGTATCTAGGAATACGATTATGACTGTTGTCGACAACACACGCTCCGCATACATCGCTCGCCGCGGCTTTGCCCCACTCGCCTCTATTGTTGCGACTGTCGCAACTTGGAATGATGCGCGTCAAACACGCAATGCGCTTGGTAAGCTAAGCAACCGTGAGCTTGAAGACATTGGCCTTTGCCGCGCGGACATCGAAAATGTCGCAACAAGCGTACGTCAGTTCTAAAACGAATTAAAATATCCCGATGAGAACCAGAAAGGCCGCAACATCTAAATGCTGCGGCCTTTTCTGTTTGCGCGTTCTAAGAATAGTCTGTTGCGCTTCGTAGCAACAGATCTCAATCTTACTTCAACAAAGGTCCGATTGTCTCAAAAATTACTTGGGTCACAGGATCGATCTGCAAAGCAAACGCACCGGCCTTTTCAAAGACATTGCCTTCAGACAATGTCGCAAGATCGGCTTCGTAGTCGACTACTCCAACATTCAACAGCGCAAGCGCCTTAAACACTGTGATCAAAATCGCAAATAGCACCACAAGCTTAAGCGGCACGGTCGATACCGACCGTCGCTTAGGGCGCGGTACAACTTGAATCAGTCCATTTTTGTGAACCAGTGTTACGTAGCCAGTCGCACCTCGTCCATCAAGTTCAGACAATAGTACAAATCCCGACTTTCGCTGGAGATGAGCATTACTCATAGCAGCCTCCAAAAGTTTGGCCCCCACCAAACACAACACCAGCTTTGTACGAAGCAATTAAGGCATTTTCAGGGAAAATGTGTCGAAACGGCCTTAAATGATCTTAAAATCAGGCCTGCTTGCGAAGCGTTAGTGACGTCCATTCACTAATCTCTTCTCGAAACATAAGATTTATCCCATTTTGTGCATAAACGGCGATGATGTCATCAGCTTGCTCGTTCAAAATCCCCGAAAGAATCATGTACCCATCAGTTTGCAGATTCGCCGCCATATCGGGCGCGAGCATGATAAGCGGACCTTTAAGAATGTTCGCAAAGATCAAATCGTACGGCCCAGCAGTGGTAAGTTCAGGTGTATCAAAGCCTGCCGCCTCGACGCATTTTACGCGCCCTGTCAGATTATTTGCTGCGACGTTCACTTTGGCCACGTCCACGGCGACCTCGTCAATGTCGCTTGCTAAGACTTCGCCAGTCCAGATGCTGGCCGCACCCATTGCAAGAACCGCCGTACCACAGCCGATATCTGCAACCGCCTTGCCAACGAAACCTTCGCTCGCAAGGCGATCCAATGCACGTAAACATCCCAACGTCGTGCCGTGATGCCCTGTCCCAAAGGCCATCGCCGCTTCGATCAGCAATGGGACACATCCCTCAGGCACTTTGTCTGCGTCGTGGCTGCCATAGACGAAAAAGCGGCCTGCTTCGACAGGGGCCAGCTCACGTTTCACATGCGCAACCCAATCAGTTTCAGGCACTTCGGACACAACAAACGGTTTCGCCCCAAAGGCCGCGGCCAGAACAGCAAGCCCGCCCTCGTCAGGCGTCTCGATGAAATATCCACCAACTTCCCAAAGGCCAGACCCGTCCTCAACTTCGAATACACCGATACCTGTTGGCTCCGGGATCAACCGCTCCATCGCGTCGCCCAAGCGGTCTGCGCCCTCTTTGCCCATAACGGTCGTCAATGCGGTAAACGTAATGCTCATGTCGATGGTCCTTTGGATTTATTCAGCAGGCTGGCGCGAATATCGCCCAAACCGTGTTTCATTGCCCGACGCAGGGTGGCGCGGGATCAAGAGGGCCAGCAACAACGAAATCAACGCCATGCCGGCCGCAACAATAAAGACTGCCGACGGCGAGATCAGCCACAAATACCCAAGCCCAGCAGGCAAAAAGACTGCCGCAATATGGTTGATCGTAAAGGCGACGGCTGCCGTTGGCGCGATATCACCAGGATCTGCAATCTTTTGAAAATAAGTCTTCAACGCCAACGCGAGCGCAAAGAACATGTGATCGATCACATATAACGCCGCCGCAAGGAAAACGCCCCAACCAAACCAGTAGATGCCGCCGTAAGCCAGAAACACCATCACAAGCCCCGCATATTCAAACATCAGCGCTCTGCGTTCGCCGAAATGGGCGACCGCTTTGCCCATCAAAGGGGCGACGAAAATGTTGACGATAAGATTGATCAGATAAAGCGATGTTATCTCATGGACCTCAAAACCAAAGCGTTCAACCATCATAAAGCCCGCGAAGACCATGAAAATCTGACGTCGCGCGCCTGACATGAATTGCAGCGCATAATAGAGCCAATAGCGCTTGCGCAGGATCATCTTTTTCAGCTGAGGATGGGGCGCATCAAACTGAGGGTACATCACCAAACAGGCAACCGCGATCAGGGCCGTTAATCCGCCAGACACCAAGTAAACAAAGTTGTAGCTAAGATCTAAAGCCTGCCACGTTAGCACAATCGCACCATATGCCACAAACGTAGCCGCTGATCCCGCCGCCAAAAGCCAACCCAACATTTGCGGTGCACGCGCCTTGTCGATCCACTGCAATTGCAGCGATTGATTGACAGTTTCGTAGTAGTGAAATCCGATCGAACTCAGCATTGTGATCGTCAAGATCCCACCCATAGATGGAAACCAGGCGGTAATCGCCGTAGCCACGCCCAACATCACCAATGACACCAGCCCAAGGACCTGTTCACGCATGAAAATTATGATCGCGATGACACCAACAGCAAAGAAACCAGGAATTTCGCGGACAGTATGCAGCCAACCAATGTCGGAGCCATCAAAATCCGCAACTTCGATCACGAAATTATTGAGCAGAGCAGACCACGTCGAAAACGCAATCGGCATGGCAATTGCCATCACGAACAACAGCGCAATCGGTCTACGCCACAATGGAAGCTTTTGCGCGTCATCTAGGGTGATTGGATTCATAGGTTTGCAATAGGACGAAGCATGGCGATTGGCGAGACTTATTTCAGACCTCTCGGCCAACACACACTGCATTTCCTTCCAGTCCCCGATCAGCACACCGGTTTAATGCGGCTTTTTTTCGAACGGTTCTGACTATCAGAAACGAAGACTGACCAAGTTACATTTAGGTTCCCGTTGCCCCATTCCTTCGCTTTTAAACCTTTGAACGGCACTCTTTGGTTTATGTTTGAAAATGTGCTAAACTGCCTCTTATGAGTGTGCAAAAGATCACCGTTCAGAACATCAACACGCCCGGCCGAACTGAAAACGTGCGCGCGGATAAATACAACGACATGCACGCGGCTTTCATAAAAACCCTGCCACATTGCGCTCCTGGTATGACATTCGATGAAATCACAAATGCAGCAAAAGCACATCTGTCACCCGTCCTCTTCCCCCGTGGAAAAACCTCAGGGTGGTGGGCAAAAACGGTGCAGCTTGATTTGGAAGCAAAAGGGAAAATCACCCGCTCAGACACCAAACCCCTTACGTTTTACTGGGCCTAGACGAAGCGCCCTTTTCGAGCATACCGTTAGGCAAGTCGACCTATGCGATCTGTCGCGTCAGTTTTTGAGCAAACTGCAAATCCACGAAACACTCTTCGATCCACTGCTTCACAATCATGAGCTTTGGATCTTTCAATCTACTTTCATGGGTCACGAGCCATGCTTCGCGTTCTATCGATGGGGTGCCGGGCACCTGAAAAACATTGGTTTCGTCGTTCACCAAAATATCAGGTAAAACGGCGGCAACCATTAGTTTTTTGCATGCATCTAATGCAGCTTTGTGGTCGGTCACTCGCAGGATCGGCTTGGCCTCAAAATAGGTGCGGGCCGTTTTCATTTCAGGAATCCAGTCAAGATTTTCTTCACGCCCTATCCATTCGTCCGGATTACCCTCGTTTGGGCAGAATAACGAGTATTTTAGATCACATAACTTCTTAGCGTGAAGTCGACCAGAGGTCGGCCGCGCAAGACGAATCGCTACATCTGCCTCATCGTATGCCAAACTCAAATTCGCGTTAGAACTATGTAGGTTTAACTTGATGCCAGGATATTTTGCATGAAACTCGTGCAATCTGGGGAAAACGAGCGTTCGATTAATAAAGTCCAAACTCGTGACCATGACATCGCCTTAATGTTCTCCAGAAATGTACCCGACACCTAAATTCGCAATAGACGTCTCAAGTTTCACACCTATGTCAAAAAGCCGTTGTCCAAGTTCGGTTAAAAGCCTTTGATTGTTGCTTTTAACAAATACAGGTTCTTTAAACCGATCCGAAATAATAGCGATTTTGCGCGTGACTGTTGTCGCGCTCGTTTTAAGCATGTCCGCCGCAGATTTCACTGACCCTGTACGTTCCAACGCGAGCAGATATCGCAAATCATCCCAATTCTTATTAATAGCCTCACCCCCCCGGAAAACCATAACCTAATGTAATGAAGTACAATCAAGAGAGCCTCATCACTAAGTCCATTTTTGATGCAAATTTGCAGAATCGGGGCTGTATTTTTAAATTTGCAGTAATTTTCTGTTACTAATAAAAGCTTTGAGGGTCGATATCGACGCTTAAACGCACCTGCCCTGGCACGCGTACTTGCTTGATCCAAGCCGTCAACGCACGTTGCAAAGGCACGTTCTTATCTGCCTTCACCAACAAACGTACTCGGTGACGCCCCCGCACACGCGCAATGGGCGCAGGCGCGGGTCCAAAAACTTGCGCTCCAATTTGGCGCAAAGGCCCATCAAGTCGGGCAAGCGCTGCACCGAGCTCAAAAACCTCTTGCACGTCAGGCGATGACAGGATGATGCCCGCCATCCGACCATAGGGCGGTACGGTTGCCGCGCGGCGCTCTGCGGCCTCGGCTGTCCAAAAACTATTCTCATCGCCCGCTAGAATTGCACGAATGACAGGGTGCTCTGGTTGATACGTCTGCATCAACGCGGTGCCTTTTTTCACAGATCGCCCTGCTCGTCCCGCCACTTGGCGCATCAATTGGAACGTGCGCTCAGCGGCGCGAAGGTCAGACCCTTGCAGACCCAAATCCGCATCGATCACACCGACCAGCGTTAGCAAAGGAAAGTTATGCCCTTTGGCCACCAATTGCGTCCCGATGATAATATCTGCCGCTCCTTCGGCAATACCAACAATCTCGGCCTTCAACGCACGGGCTGATCCATACATATCCGAACTCAGGGTCGAAATGCGCGCATCGGGAAATAACTCGGCCGCTTCTTCGGCCAAACGCTCAACACCCGGCCCAACGGCCGCCAATCGATCCTCTGCCTCGCAGGATGGACAAATCTCTGGCATTGCTTTTGTTTCACCGCACTGGTGACACACTAACCGCTTCTGAAAGCGGTGCTCTACCATCCGCGCGTCACAGTGATCACAACCAATCTGGTGTCCGCAGGCCCGACAAATCGTGACAGGCGCGTATCCACGACGGTTAATAAACAACAAAGACTGCTCACCCAAAGCAACACGCGCCTCGACCTCGGCCTTCATCTGCGGTGAAATCCAACGATTGCCTGCCAGTTTCACGTCCCGCATATCAATCGCGCGCATGTTAGGCATGACAGCATCGCCAAAGCGCGACGTCAGATCGATCCGCGTGTATTTTCCCGCTTCCGCATTGGCCCAACTCTCCAATGACGGCGTCGCGCTGGCCAAAATCACCTGCGCCGAACAAATCGACGCGCGCAGCACCGTCATATCGCGCGCATTGTATAGCACGCCGTCTTCTTGTTTGTAGGATGTGTCATGCTCTTCATCGACCACAACCAATCCCAAATCGCGAAATGGCAGAAACAGCGCAGAACGCGCGCCAACCACCAATTGCGCACCGCCTTGACCCACCATTTTCCACGCGCGACGGCGTTCTGTCATGGTCACGCCTGAATGCCACTCCGCAGGTTTCGCACCAAAGCGCGCCTGCACCCGCGTCAAAAACTCTGCCGTCAGAGCAATCTCAGGCAAAAGGACCAGCGCTTGGCGCCCCTGGCGTAAACACTCCGCCACCGCCTCTAGATAAACTTCGGTCTTGCCCGAACCCGTCACACCACGCAGCAAGGTCGTCCCATAGGCACCCGACTTGATCCCTGCCTTTAACACGTCTGCCGCGTCCGCCTGATCCGCCGCCAAGGTCTTGCTGGGCAATTCCGGATCTAAACGCGGATAGGGCAAATCGCGCGGCGTGTCTTCCTCGCGCACAGAGCCCAGCTTGACCAAGCCCTTCACAACCGACGATGTTACACCCGCTGCTTCACTCAATTCTTTTAGCGTAAACGATAGATCACCGTATTCTTGTAGCGCATCCAGAACCCGACCACGCGGTTCAGTCATCCGGTCCGGTTCAACATCACCCTTGCGATAGACTTTGCGCATCGAAGGTGGATCACCAAGGCCCGGCGCACGCACACCAAGGCGCAACATGCTCTCCATATCAGTCAGCGTATACGCACCTGCTTTTTCCAGAAACTCACGCAATTCGCTACACATCGGCGGCACATCCAGCGCGCGGATCACTTTGCGCGTCTTGGCATAATCCCAATCGCCCTTGCCCGCGCCCCAAACCACGCCCATCACTTTGCGCGGTCCCAGCGGCACTTCGACAAACGCACCCAGCCAACATCCGCCCTCAGGCGCTTTGTAATCCAGACGCCGCCCCAAAGGCTGCGTCGTCCAAACGCCAACCAAATCCCCTTCATGGAAGAAATCCGGCGTATCGCTGTTAGCGCTATCAATAGGGGGCTTTTCGGTCATACGTATATGAGGTAAAGCCTCCAGTAACAGACGCCAACCCATCAAAGGACTGCATCCATGAAATTCTTCGTAGACACTGCTGAAATCGATCAAATCGCTGAACTTAATGATCTTGGCATGGTGGACGGCGTCACAACCAACCCCTCGTTGATCATGAAATCTGGCCGCGACATACTTGAGGTCACCAAAGAGATCGCCGCATTGGTAGACGGTCCAGTCTCCGCCGAAGTTGTCGCAACAGAGGCCGCAGAGATGATCGCAGAAGGCCGCAAGTTGGCAAATATCGCAGAAAACATCACTGTAAAAGTGCCGCTTACATGGGCTGGCCTGCAAACCTGTAAGACGCTCTCTGCTGAAGGTACGATGGTTAACGTCACGCTTTGCTTCTCTGCGAACCAAGCCTTGCTCGCCGCAAAAGCCGGCGCTACATTCATCTCGCCTTTCGTGGGTCGCTTGGATGACATCAACATCGACGGCATGGATTTGATCCAAGATATCCGCACAATCTATGACAACTACTGCTACGACACAGAAATTCTGGTCGCGTCTATCCGCACCGTGAACCACGTTCTGGACTCCGCATTGATCGGTGCAGACGTGATCACAGCGCCGCCCGCAGTTATCAAAAAGCTGGCCGATCACCCGCTGACCGATGCAGGTCTGGCACAGTTCATGGCCGATTGGGCAAAGACGGGTCAGAAAATCCTCTGATTTCTCTGCTCTTGTGCTATAGGCAAAAGAAAAAAGTACGAGAGCAGCATGAACACCACCGCAAAAATGACAGATGATCTGCGGGAGCGGATCATCACACGCCCTGACGTGATCCTCGAAGACAAAGACCTGATGAAGGCTTTGATAGAAGCAAATGAACGTGCAATGGGCGGTAATATCGTCGATCTACGCGGCATCGCAATGGAGCGCCTAGAGGCGCGCCTTGACCGTTTAGAGGATACGCATCGCTCTGTGATTGCGGCCGCTTACGAAAACCTCGCAAGTACTAATCAAGTCCACCGTGCCATTTTGCGTATGCTGGACCCCGTCGATTTCGAAGCCTTCCTAAAAGACCTCGGTGGCGAAGTCGCAGAAATTCTACGCGTTGATTGCATCCGCCTCGTGCTTGAATCCGTTCAGGCCGATGACGAACCCGCTGTCAGCAAACTTTCCGACGTGCTTTGCGTTGCAGAACCGGGCTTCATTTCCACATACCTCGGCGGCCATCCAGATCGTCCCTCGCGCAATGTAACCCTGCGCCAAATGTCTGAAGGACATGAGGCAATCTATGCGGAAGCCGCGGGTTGGGTCCGCTCAGAGGCCTGCCTTACCCTTGATTTCGGCCCAGGTCGCTTGCCCGGCATGTTGGTGATGGGCGCGGAAGATCCGCATCAATTCACGCCCCAGCAAGGCACGGACCTGCTCGCTTTCTTCGGCGGTGTATTTGAACGCGCCATGCGTCTTTGGCTTTCATGAAGCTACTTTCTTGAGCCTGATTCCCCCCCAAGCCCGCGACGCGCTTGAGCATTGGCTGGACACGCAGAAATCGCTCAACGGCGCGTCCGAAAACACGATCAAAGCCTACAGCAACGACACGGCAGACTTCATCGCGTTCATGACGCAGTATTCAGGTGAATCCCAAGGGCTTGGCGCGCTCGGCCGCATCACAACCCGCGACATGCGCGCGTGGATGGCCGCAACGCGCTCTACCGATGTAGGCGCGCGCTCCTTGGCGCGTAAACTCTCGTCGGTGAAAAGTTTCTATCGCTGGCTCGCCGAACGCGAGGGTTTTGAGCCCACAGCTGTCCTAACAATCCGCGCACCCAAGTTCCAAAAGAAACTCCCACGCCCTCTGGCCGTGGATGCCGCTAAGTCGATGATTGAAACGGTTGAATACCAAACACCCCATGCATGGGTCGCCGCGCGCGATAGCGCAGTGATCACCCTGCTCTACGGATGTGGCCTGCGTATCTCCGAAGCCCTTGGGCTGATCGGCGCAGACGTTCCACTGCCTGAAACCCTGCGCATCGTTGGAAAAGGCGGCAAAGAACGCGTCGTTCCCGTCCTGCCGGCTGCACGTGAAGCCGTGCAGGGCTACCTCAAAATATGCCCACACCCACTAGAACCAACCGCACCCCTTTTTAGAGGCATCCGTGGCGGCGCACTCAATGCACGCGCAATCCAAGACGTCATGGCAAAGGCCCGCATGCAACTCGGCCTGCCCGCAACAGCCACGCCCCACGCCATGCGCCACAGCTTTGCGACCCACCTGCTCAGCGCAGGCGGCGATCTGCGTTCGATCCAAGAATTGCTAGGCCACGCGTCCCTTTCAACAACCCAAGCCTACACCGCCGTGGACACCGCCCGCCTGATGGAGGTCTACGACCGCACGCACCCAAAAGCCTAAAGGCCAACGCATCCTCTCTCTAAAAATATCCCCGCCGGAGGCAAATTTCGCACAAAGAAATTTGCGCCCCACTTGAAAATAGGCCATGACGCCCGCATGACACCACAAAATCGCGCCCTCTCCGTCCATCTCCTCACCGCCACTGGTGCTGTTTTCGCAATGCTTGCCATGCTCGCCGCCGTCGATGCCCGTTGGGACATGATGTTTTTGTGGCTTGTCGTCGCCTTTGCTGTTGATGGAATAGATGGCCCGCTGGCGCGCAGATATGATGTCAAACAATATGCCCCACAATTTGATGGTGTGCTGCTCGATCTAATTATCGACTATCTCACATACGTGTTCATTCCAGCCTTTGCGTTATTCACGTCTGGCCTGCTTCCCGGTTGGCCGGGATGGGTCGCGATCATCGTGATCACCTTCGCGTCCGCAATGTATTTCGCTGACAACCGCATGAAAACGAAGGACAATTCTTTTTCCGGCTTCCCAGGCTGCTGGAACATGCTGATCATTGTGATCTTCGCGGTCCAACCGGCATACTGGATTACACTTACCCTCGTCACAGCGCTTGCGCTCGCGATGTTTTTGCCCCTGAAATTCATCCATCCCGTACGCACAGAACGCTGGCGCAACCTCTCGCTCCCCATTGCACTCGCCTGGACCTTCTTCGCTGGATGGGCTGCTTGGGTAGATTTCCACCCGCAAAGCTGGGCACACTGGGGCTTGGTTTTAACCTCTGTCTATCTGACCTTTGCCGGCATCGCGCAGCAAATAATCCCCGCTAAATCCGCGTAAGCGCGACACCAGTCACGATCAACGCCGTCGCAATCGCTTTGCCGCGATCCATCTTGTCGCCCATGATCAACCATCCAATCAGAACCGCAAACAAGATCGACGTCTCGCGCAACGCCGTGACCAACGCGATGGGTGCGACGGTCATGGCCCACACCACGATTGCATAGGCCGCGTAAGACAATGCGCCCACACCTGCCCCGATTGCCCAATCTTTGCGATTGGAAACCAACACACTGCGTCCCCTCAAAGCCATGCAAACTGGCGCAAATATCAATGCATCTAAGAAGAACATCCAAGCTACATATTGTGCTGCGTCCCCCGCAACCCTCGCTCCCAAACCGTCAACAATTGAGTATCCCGCCGTCATCAAAGCAGAGCCAAGCGCGAAGGGAACTAAACGACGCGACTCGCCATTCGCAAACGCCCCGCGCGCCATCAGCAATATACCAAGCCCGAGGACCAAGATCCCCACCACTTCCAAGGTCGCCATGGCATCAGATAATAAGAACCCGCTCAGCGCCAAAACAATCATCGGTGCCGCGCCGCGCGCAATCGGGTAAACACAGCTTAAGTCACCCTGCTCGTAGGCGTAGGCCAAGAACAGCTTGTAGCCAGAGTGAAACATCGCAGAAAACAGCAACCAGAGCCAAACATCAGCCTCAGGAAATGCGCTGAAAAGCGCGACGATGCCGCCAAATGCGCCCTGAAGCACAGTCATGATCAGCATGGAGGTGAATTTGCTTCCACCGCTTTTGATGAGCGCATTCCAACTGGCATGCAGCAGCGCCGCCCCGAGAACAGCTAAGAATACGAATGTGCTCATCTAATTTTCATTACAGATTATGCATCCAACGCTTTGTCACAACGTCCACAAACACCCGCGTGGGAATGCGTGCCAACATCGGGCAAGATCTTCCAGCACCGCTGACATTTCTCGCCATCGGCTTTTTCGAACGAAACCGCGACGCCATCGATATCCGGTAAGCAAAATGCGCCCTCAGGGGCCGCATCCCCCGACACAGTGATTTTGGAGGTGATCGAAATGTCATCAAACGGCACGCTTTCAAGTGCTGCGCGCAAGTCCGCGTCCGCAATATAAACCGTTGGGGCCGCTTCCAAAGAGGCACCAATGACTTTCTCTGTCCGCTGGATTTCCAAGGCCGCTGTCACGACACGACGCGCAGAACGAATGGACGCCCATTTGGCTGCCAATGCAGCGTCGCGCCATGCTGTTGGTGTTTCAACGAAGTCGGTCAGGTGCACAGAACTATCTTCGCCGCCAAAACGCTCTAGCCAGACTTCCTCCATCGTAAACACGAGCACGGGAGCAAGCCATGTGGTCAGGCGTGTGAACAAGATATCCAGCACCGTGCGCGCTGCACGGCGGCGTTCCGTATCGCCATCACAATACAGCGCGTCCTTGCGCACGTCGAAATAGAAGGCCGACAATTCAACCGTCGCAAAATTGAAGACTGCAGAGAAAACTCCTTGGAAGTCAAAGGACTTATAGCCCTCTTGCACAGTCTCATCCAGCTCGGACAGTCGATGCAGCACCCAGCGCTCCAGCTCTGGCATATCCGCGGGTTCCATGCGGTCGCTCTCGCTGAAATCATTCAAAGAACCAAGCATAAAGCGCATTGTGTTGCGCAAGCGGCGATAGCTATCTGCCACACCTTTTAGGATTTCAGGGCCGATACGTTGATCGGACGTGTAATCCACCTGCGCCACCCAAAGGCGCAGAATATCCGCGCCGTATTGTTTGACAACCGTCTCAGGCACGATGGTGTTGCCCAGCGATTTGGACATCTTAATGCCCTTCTCGTCCAGCGTAAAACCATGCGTCACAACATTGCGATACGGCGCGCGACCAAGCGTGCCGCAAGCCTGCAAAAGCGAGGAATGGAACCAACCTCGATGCTGGTCCGTGCCTTCCATATAGACGTCCGCGATGCCGTCTTCGGTGCCGTCAGGACGATCCCGAAGTACGAAAGAGTGCGTGGATCCAGAATCGAACCAAACGTCCAAAACGTCAAACACTTGATCGTAGTCCTCAGGGTTCATGATACCGTCTAAGAACCGTGCCTTCGCGCCGTCCTTGTACCATGCATCCGCGCCCTCAACTTCGAACGCTTCAGTAACGCGTGTGTTCACCTCATCATTGCGCAGCAAGAAGTCAGGATCCGTCGGCAGCTTACCCTTGCGCGTGAACACAGTCAGCGGAACGCCCCAAGCGCGTTGGCGCGAGAGCACCCAATCAGGGCGCGCTTCGATCATGGAATACAGGCGATTACGGCCCGTTTGCGGCGTCCACTTTACCAATTCATCAATCGAGGTCAGCGCACGTTCGCGGATCGTTGTGCCGTGCGTGTCCTGACCATCACCAACTGCGCGATCCACAGCCGCGAACCATTGCGGCGTGTTGCGATAGATGATCGGCGCTTTGGAGCGCCATGAGTGCGGGTAGCTGTGCTTGATCTTGCCGCGCGCCAGAAGGCCGCCAACTTCGACCAGTTTGTCGATCACGGCCGCGTTCGCGTCGCCCTCTTTGCCGTTCGGCTTGAGAATTGCCTTGCCACCAAAGAACGGCAGATCGTTGCGGAAACGGCCGTCGTCCATGATGTTGTAGGTGATGACCTGTTCCAGCATCCCAAGGTCACGGTAGAGCTCGAATTCCTCCATACCATGGCTTGGCGCGCAATGAACAAAGCCTGTGCCTTCAGTGTCGGTCACAAAGTCAGCCGCGCGAAAATCACGAATGTCGTCCCATTCGCCATTGCCGCCTTCGGCCTCAAAAAGTGGATGCTTCAAAGAGATTGTCTCAAGCTGCGCGCTCGTCACATCGGCTTTGCGCGTGAACATGCCCTCTTCCAAACGCGCACGGCTGAATACATCTGCAGCAAGATTGTCCGCCAGCAGATACGTATCACCAGCGCGCAGCCAGCATTCTTCTGGCGTCGAAGTGACCTCATATAAACCATAGGAAATCTCAGCCCCGTAAACGACGGCCTTGTTGGACGGGATCGTCCAAGGCGTCGTCGTCCAGATCACCACTTTCGCAGCGTCCAGCGTGGCATCGCCAGTGCCCCTCACTTGGAACTTCACCCAGATCGTAAAGCTGTCCTTGTCGTGGTACTCGACCTCAGCCTCTGCCAGCGCGGTCTGCTCCACAGGCGACCACATCACAGGCTTAGACCCTTGATACAACGTACCGTTCATCAAGAACTTCTGGAACTCTGCCGCGATCACCGCCTCAGCGTGGAAATCCATCGTCAGGTACGGATCAGGCCAGTTACCTGTGATGCCCAAACGCTTGAATTCCTCGCGCTGGATATCGACCCAGCCCGCGGCAAACTTGCGACACTCTTGGCGGAAATCAACGATATTCACGTCGTCCTTGTTCTTGCCCTTTTTGCGGTATTGCTCTTCGATCTTCCACTCAATCGGCAGACCGTGGCAATCCCAACCGGGCACGTAACGCGCATCAAAGCCCATCATTTGATGCGAACGCACGATCATATCTTTGATGGTTTTGTTCAGCGCGTGACCGATGTGTAAATGTCCGTTCGCATAGGGAGGACCGTCGTGCAGCGTAAACGGTGTTCGGCCCTCTTTGGCGCGAAGGCGATCATACACACCCATCTTTTCCCAACGCTCCAGCCATTCAGGCTCGCGCTTGGGCAATCCCGCGCGCATGGGGAAATCGGTTTTGGGCAGGTTCAAAGTGTCTTTGTAATCAACAGTTTCTGCAGTATTTTCAGTCGTGTCAGCACACATATCGGGCATCCTTTGGAACGGAATATATCAAGGAAAGAAGGGCAGCGAGGGTAAACCCATACGCTTGGTCCCGGCGGCTCTGTCTCAGAGCGCCGGGCCTGTAATTCGTATAAGTGTCGCGAATATCAGGGCCATGTTAGGGCTGCTTATAGGCACGGTGCTAGGTGGCGTCCAGTGATGGTTCATCTTCCTTGACACCGCCCCTTTCCCAGCGCGCCGTCATTGCGCAACTAAGCCATGCAAGCGCCGAGAGCACGAGGCCAAGACTGAGGAAGGACGCGGCGCGGATCAAGCCCGTAAGTCCGCTCATATCAATGAGGAAGACTTTCGCGATTGTCACCGCAATCCCCGCCATTGCCAGTTTACATAACACATGAGAGCGGCGTGCAAAGGCAATGAACAACAGCGCCACAGAGGCCAGCAGCATCGCGATCGTGTAGCTGTAAAGCTCGCCTTGGCTGACAGAGCGGCCTGCAATTTCAGCGCCTTGCCAAAAGCGTCGGATTTCGAAGGCAACATAAGCCACCGCCATAATCGTCGCAATGCCAGCAAAAGCGGTGCGCACATACCGGCTAAGATGCTCCAATTTCCACGCAAGTACAGCCAAGATCGCGG
Organism: Planktotalea sp.; assembly: GCF_018607965.1. Classification (GTDB taxonomy): domain Bacteria; phylum Pseudomonadota; class Alphaproteobacteria; order Rhodobacterales; family Rhodobacteraceae; genus Planktotalea. The sequence continues at coordinate 10,845 of NZ_JABBAM010000061.1, read as the reverse complement.
CGGGGATAAGGTAGCCAACAGCGATGGTATCCAACAGGAGCGGCCCCTTGATTTCGCGCGCACCCGCTCGTGTCACGAGGGACATTGCAACCAATCCAACGAACAATGTGATCGTCGCAAAACCCCCTAACAAGGATCCCAAACCAAAGCGCACCCACGCCAGGCGACGCCCCTTGCGCCAGCGATAAAGCTGCGCGCCCATCGAGGTTAGCAAGACCGATCCCGACAGCGAAAGCCCCCAGAAACTGTCGATATCATTGCGCAAGGCGCGTTCAAGCAAGATCAAAATGAACACTGCACCAAAAGACCAGATCGCACTTTCCAGCGACAGTTGCGCACCGATCCGTTTGAGCCGCCGCAATATCAGCCACGCCAAGCCCATCAGTGCGATCGGGGCCGCGTAACCCAACAAGACGTCCCACAACGGCGTATTCCACAATGACGCCCACGGGATGCCCGGATCAAAGAGGAAGCGCCATGCGAGAACGGCCACCGCAAGTTGGATAAATAGACCAAGCCACGCCATATCAAAGCGGCGGTCAACAAGGGCCGCGATAACAATCATGACCGCGATTGCGACGCTTAAGGCAGCTGTGCTGAGGATTAATTATAAGCGCAAAGGCAATCAGCGACAATGCAGACATGGCATAAAGCGCGGCGGGACGCATGTCCCCCACCCAGCGTTTGGCCGCGCGTTCTGCAAGGGCTGTCATTAGGATAGCAGCAGCGATTGCATGACCTGCCCAAAGGTAGGCTCCGATGAAGTTTGTTGGCGTCCAGAAAATTTCCAATGCACCTAGCACCAAAGGCAAAGCGAACGCGCTTGCCCCTATCCAGATCAGCGATCCACGCACACCTAAAGATGCACGCCAAAACCCGAGCGCCGCAAAGGAAAAAAAGATACACGTAAACACGCTGGCTGCGCGCGGTACGGTCATGTCCTCAACACGATCAGCCTAAGCGGTGCCCGTGAAGTCCTCAAATATTGGTGCGTTATCTAGCGGCAGCAAGACGAGAAGTGCTAAAATTGCGATTGGGGGCCAACGCGATCAGATCTTGCAAGGCAGGCGCACGGTGTATCCAGATCAAGGCAAGCAGGCCAAGCGCAACAATGTTGAATACACCCAACCAATTTTCAAGCGCTACAGATGTCTGCAACGAAACCACCACACCCAGCAACATCGCCGCAATAAACGTCCCACCCGCAAGACGCGCTGGGAAATCTGGCCATCCGAAACCACCCTTGCCCACGGATTTCATCACCGCATCACAAAGCATTGCCCCACTTTGATCAGGTCAAATGCGACGTTGCGGAATTGCTGTTGCGGCGAATGTAACGATGACACCAAAGACCAACGCATGGGCTTCACCCGCGCCGCTGATCAACAGCATCCACGTCGCAAGGAAGCCGCCAATTATTGCAAGAACAGACACCCACGCCCAGCGCCGCACCGTATAAATTGCAAGCGCCATCACAACAATCAGCGCGAAATAGTAGAAGAACAGATGGGGCGCGTCGCTAGATCCGCCCACAATAAATGGCGCGCTGAGCGCCCCCGCGACACCAACAGCAGCCAAGAACGGCCCATAGAACCAACCCAAAACAATCGACAACGCCGCAACGCCGATCAATGCAATCAGGGTCAGATCAGAGGGCAGCATATCATACAGATGGCGCGCTGATAGAACGGCTGCAAACAGCGTAACGATCCCCGCGCCCGAGAAGGTCGAAGGTAACCCGCGCGTCGTGCCTGCGTCATCCCCGAAACGGCGGCGCGCAAATTCACCGACGCAGATGAACACCGCGCCAAGGCCCAGCGCCCCCATGATACGGGCGAAAAGCGTTAGCAGCCCTTGCTCGACACCGTATTGAACCGTGAAAATCCCAGCAAGAGCGAGCGAAATTGCAGCTATGCCAAGGAACCAGTTTTCTTTGAGCCACTCAAATGCACTGACAAAGACATCACCTCTGAATAAAAAAGACTTTGGCATTGCCTCTGGATTTGAAGCAACCTTGGCGGCGGTGCGCACGGCGTCTTGGGCCGTTTTCGCAGCGATCGGGTCTGGTTCAATTTGCGACTGTGACGGTTCCCAAAGAGGTTCAGCGCTGACTGTTTCAGCCTTCACAGGGTCGTTTAAAGAGCTCTCAAGAAGCTCAATTCGTTGCGTCAAAGCGCTGGTTTTGCGCATGAGATGCACAACTCCAAACGGCGTCGACAGCACCGCAATTGCTATAAAAACTGCAATCAAACCCAGCGCAACTTCCATACCGACCACCCTTATTTACCAAACAGCCCCGTCAACGCACGGCTGACCAAGCCCGTTACTGAGGGTCGCTTTAGCGCATTAAACGGCAAAGGGCGACAAACCTCCATCGCAGCCACGCCAACCCGCGCGGTCAAGGCACCGTTTACAACGCCCTCGCCAAAGCGGCGCGAGACTTTGCCAAGCACCCCGCCCCCCGCGATAGAAGACAGAAAATCATCGCCAATCGCCACCGCACCTGTTGCGACCAAATGCGTCATGACGGCCCGCGTCAAACGCCAATTGCCCAGCGCACCAGAACGCCCACCGTAAATTTCAGCAATCCGGCGGATCATACGCAGATTAGACGTGAGCGCCGTCGCGACATCCGCCAAAGCCAAAGGAACAAGCGCCGTCACCATCGCCACCTGACGCGCTGCGGCCTCAATCTCGCGGGTTGCGGCGGTGTCGAGCGGACCAAGAACATCGCGCTCCGCCAGATCGAGCAGCCCATCACCGTCCAAGATATCCGCACTTTTGTCGGCCAAAGCGTCGCGCCCCCAGCGGGTATCTTCGCGCCCTTTATAAAGCCGCGTGATCTGATCGACGACGATCTTGGCCTCTGCAAGATCACCACTGGCGCGCGCGGCCTCGCCTGCGCGGTGCAACACGTCCATCCGCTTAAGCCGCGAGAATGCCGCAAGTTCACGCAAAGCCATAACCAGCAGAACCAAAATAAAGGCCACCATCAATCCCGTGAGCGCGTACCCCAGTATAGGCACACGGGCGATTAATCCCATTGTGAAATCCCAAGCTGCCAGCGAAATGGCGAACCCCATGAGCGACAGCAGCAACCCCCAGAACCATTTGGTCAATCTGGACGGACGACGCGCAGCCAAAGTTGCCACCGTCTGCATAGCTTGCCCTGTGGGTGCAGGCGCGTCGAGATCGGGAACAGGCTGTGCCGCCTCGGGACCCTCTTCGAGTATAGGCGCATCTTCTAGATCAATAAGAACGGGGCCTTTAACCATGCGCTCTCTCCTTATCATCAGCGGACCAAACAAAACGGATGTCGGGCAAACCCTCAGCGTTGCCCGCCCCATCCGTGCGTTCAACCTCTTTGAAACCGTGCTTTACATAGAACCGCTGCGCGCCTGTATTGGCTTGGAATGTCCAGAGTTCTATTGCTTGATGGGTGGCTTTGGCATGACTAAGCAACCCTGCGCCGATCCCTGCGTTCTGCGCGCTGCCTTGCTCATATAGCGATTGAACCACCGCACCGTCACAGGCCAAGAAACCGCTGATGTCACGATCCACTTCGCAAACCGTCACCCAACCGCGATCAACCAATTCGCCCATATGCGCAATGTCTTGTGCCTTCGAATGCAGCTGCGGTTTCCACGCGTTGGCCGCAACCACTTCTGACAGCATCGCGCCTAGTGTCCCCGCATCGGTCGAACGCGCAGGTCGCGGGATCATATTCATAACTTATCACCAACCAAGAACTGCGTAGCCTTGTCGAGGCGGATGTGCGGCGGGCCGTATCCGGGCTTCAACGTCAAAGGCGCGGGCGAAAATCGCATGATTTGATAATCCTGATCCAGCCAAGCTTGCGCCCGCTCCCTTGCAGGCCCCAGCAAATGCGATGGGTCTTTGGGCAATTGCCCAGGATAAAACGCCGCTTGTTTACCAGTATCGAGCAACGTGCCACGCACGCAGTCTAGCTTGGCCCCGTTATGATCAAGCGTCTCTTCCGTGGTCGCCCGTAGGGCAGCCAATGCCATAGACGCCGTTTGCGCCCCCGCAAAACTGGCCTTGTCGCGGGCGTCCCGTGTCAGGGCCTCCATGATTGCCGTCAATTCAGGGTGCTGTGAATGATGCAAATGATCCGCCTTGCTGGCCGCAAACAGGATACGCTCCACACGTTTTCCAAGCAAAAGCCGCGATAGGAATGCATTGGTTCCAGGTCTAAACGCACTCAGAATATCTGTCATTGCGCCGCGCAAGTCTTCAACAGCGCGTGGCCCGTTGTGAATTGCGCCCAGCGCATCCACCAAAACAACCTGTCGGTCTATGCGCGAAAAGTGGTCCCGAAAGAATGGTTTAACGACGTGGGATTTATACGCCTCGTAGCGGCGCGCCATTTCATGCCCGAGTGAGCGGCGCGGCGCGTTTGCAGCATCACGGATCGGCGCGAAGGTGATCGCAGGGCTGCCTGCTAGATCCCCCGGCAAAAGAAAGCGACCCGGTGTGCAATCGTAATACCCGTTGTCGCGTGCACTTTGCAGATATTCGGTAAAGCTGGCGGCTAGACCTTGCGCTTCTGGCTCATCTAGCTTGGCTGTTGCATCCGTCGCGTCCAATAACGCGCGATAACTCTCCGCTTCAGAACGCGTTTCTATGCGTTCCAGAACGTCGGCCGTCCATTCGTCATAGCTTTTGTCGAGCAACGCCAGATCAAGTAGCCATTCCCCCGGATAATCGACGATATCGAGATGTACCGTGCGCGGACCTTGCAAACCAACTAACAAGCCGTTCGGTTGCACCTTCAACGACACACGCAATTCCGAAATTGCACGTGTGCTGTCGGGCCAATGGGGTTCGCGCGCTGTCAGTGTCCCCAAATGCGCCTCATACTCAAAGCGCGGAACTGTATCATCAGGTTGGGGTTTTAGATACGCCGCCGAAATACGACCCTCTGCAGCGGCAAAAAGCTGGGGCATACGACCCCGATCCAGCAGGTTCGCCACCAAAGACGTAATGAACACTGTCTTGCCAGAGCGCGCCAATCCTGTGACCCCCAAGCGGATCACAGGTTCAAATAGTGTTTCGTTCACAGTATCGCGCGCGCCCTCGATGGTGCGCACTATTCCATCTGCGATAGTTGATATGACCACTGATACTGCCCCGATACATTCGCTCCTTAAAAGGATAGGCATGCCCGCCCCGTGTTACCAGAGGGGAAAAGGATTGTTCCCCGCCCCCTAGATCGCTAAAGCAGCGCCATGCCTAGATACGCACTCAAAGTTGAATACAACGGTGGCCCTTTCGTGGGCTGGCAACGTCAAAAAGAACATGTCTCTGTGCAGGGACGGATCGAAGACGCGCTCGCGATGCTGGAACAAGGTCGCCCACAAACGATTGCAGCGGCGGGGCGCACGGACGCAGGCGTGCACGCATGCGGACAAGTCGCGCATTGCGAGATGTCGCGCGAATGGGAACCTTTCCGTCTTGTGGGGGCGATCAACTACCACCTGAAGCCTGATCCAATTTCGATCGTGAGCTGTGCATTGGTCGACGATGATTGGCACGCGCGCTTCAGTGCCCAAGAACGCCGCTACGAATTTCGCATGTTGATGCGCCGTTCCCCTGCCACCCATGATGCAGGTTTGGTCTGGCAAGTTCCCCGTCAGCTTGATTTGGGGGCGATGCAAGAAGGCGCGCAGCATTTGCTGGGCATGCATGATTTCACGACGTTCCGGTCGACCAAATGCCAAGCTGTAAGTCCGATCAAGACATTAGATGAACTGACAGTGCGCCAAATCGATGGCCCCTCTGGTCCAGAAATACGCTTTACCGTGCGGTCGCGGTCGTTCCTACATAACCAAGTGCGCAGCTTTGTCGGTACGCTTGAATGCGTTGGATCCGGCATGTGGACGCCAGATGATGTGAAAACAGCGCTTGAGGCACGCGATAGAACCGCGTGTGGCACAGTTAGCCCGCCAGAGGGATTGTACCTTGCACATGTGACCTACCCGACGGATGTGTTCGCAGACTACGTCGCGGACAAACCCCTGATTTAGTCGTTATCCGTTAGGCCAGCACCTGCGCCTGCTAGACGCGAGGCATCGGTTTCAGGAACGAACGTGCGCTCTGCAAAGCTTTGCAATTTATCCCAGATATCGGGAGCAATGTCGAAAGGCCCAGCCTGCGGTGTTGCGGTCTGCATTGCGCCCAGCAGATCTGGGGGCACCGCTGTCTCAAGGCGAACCTCCAAACCCGAAGCACAAAAGTCGCGCCAAGCGATAATTGCATGAACGGGATGCCCCCCTGATATAGCGTTTTCCACGTAGGCTGGTGCCGCGAAATCAAGTGCTAGCAACTTTGGAACAATCGCCAATGCATCCCGCGCAGCCAAATTGGGTGCGGCACGTGACAATTCCTCTGCGCAGCCAAGTGGCATCCCTGCTCCGCGTGCTGCTTTCAGAACCATGCCTGCAATTTCATTGGCAGAGCGCATGCGTCACTCCCCGAAACACGGCAACCACCAGTCGTCAGCGTTCCCAAGTTCCCCGAACAAGGGCGCGCCTTGGCACATGGTAATCCGCGTCCAGCGATCCGACTTGGGATCAAACTTGGCGGCCCCAAAGAACGAAAGCTTACAGCGCAGCATATCAATCGGCAGGCAGTCTTCGCCAATCATGTTGTCGCAGATTTCGCCGTAGGGCGCGATGGCAAGGGATTGCACGCGTCGCGTCGCAAATCGCAGATCAGGACGTTTGAGCAAAAGTTCAGCAACGATGCCTGTCTCGCCCTCTAACGCATCTGACAACCGCGCAACTTGGCGCGCGATATCCAGTGGGCTTTCCAGCTCTGCGCCGTCTTCTTCATGGCGCAGCCCAAGGCGCGGCTCTTGCTTGGCCTCGGACACATACCAAAATTGCGCAGTCTCGCACTTGCTCTCGAAATCAATGTCGCAGGCCCAATCCCAATCACGCGCGATCAACGCAGTTAGGTCTGAAACAGTCATCGCAGGAGCAATCTGCGCTTCATACGGGTTGGCCATGCAATCGGTTAGCCCGTCGATCAATTCCCCGAAAGGTTCCAGCAAAAGCGCAACCAGCAGTTCTTGGGTATCTTCAAACCATCTTTCCGAGGCGTTTAGGATCTTGGCAATCGGATCCGGTTGTTCGAGTGTTTCCTCAAGCAACGCCTGCACCGCGGGCCAATCCGCGCGCAATTGGGTGATACGGTCCTGTGCAATCTCATCTGGCACAGACCATTCCTTCAAATGCTGCGCCGCACGTTGTGCCAGAGCCAGAATTTGCATCTGCTGATCGCCGTTCAAAACAGTCAGTGCCGCAACCCGCGCTAAGGCCGTTTCGCGCACCTGCATCCAACTATCCAGCAAACGCGGATGGCTGACCAAGAACGGTGCCATGCCCAGCCCTGTAGAATTTCCAATTCCCAAATGACGCTTCAGTTTGGGATCAAGTGGCGCGCCGCCCACATGTTCGGCCAGATCATGGGTGAACCCACGGATCAACCATACCGTCAGCATTTCAATGGCGAATGGCCCGCCAAGACACGGGCGATCCGCAATATGTGCACGATCCGCGATGCCAAATTTACCGTTGCCATAGACCGCCGTCGTGCGCATCAGATACCCCACGTCGCGCACCATGTGTTCGTCTGGTTGTTCGCCGCGTTTCAGCGCGTCCGTGACATGCTGGAACAAGCGCACCGATTTGTTGGCGCGACTTAGAACCAGATCACGCAATGTATAGCGCGAGGCTTCTTGGTGAGGTGCGCTCGCCACAATGCGCGCGATCTCATTTGTGCCGGGAATCCCATCGTAGAGCACATACGCGCTGTCCCACGCCGTCGCGATCACACGATCCGTGCGCATTTCGGGTGGCAGATCGGTTGAGATCGCGACCAAGGAATAATCGTACCCACCAAGGCGGACGGTATAAACCGCATGGCCAAAACCATCCGCGTCCATATTCCAAAAAGGGCGCGTGACCTGCACGTTCTCAGCCGCCAGATCACGCATCAAGGTACGCAAAAACGAAACGCGTGTCGGGAACATTGCCCCCAAACGTCGCAAGCGCATGACTGTGCTGGGTGGGCGCAACGCAATTTGCGGGGTCATTTCAAGTTCTGGCGCGCTCATTTTGCGGGACCAAAGGAGGCATCATAGAAATTCAGCCAATTGCCGCCCATGATCCCCTCCATCTCGTCTATGCTAAAGCCTACGTCCAAAAGACCCTGCGAGACAATCCCGAAATCACGGTTGTCGTTGAACCAGCTTGGCATGGGGGGGAAACCCGCGTCGCTTGCGCTGCCCTCCCCGTAATCTATCACTTTGCTCCAGCGCCCCACGCGCATCCACTCAACGATGCTATCGGGTTGATCTTGGCACAGGTCCGTTCCGATCCCAAGGTGCTCGGCCCCGTAACGCGACGCCGCCTCTGCCACCATTTCGCAAAAGCTTTGCAAGGTGCAGTCGGATCCATCTTTCAAGTGATGCGGATAGACCGAGAAACCCAGCATGCCGCCCCTACCCGTCAAAGCCTTCAACACCTCGTCCGACTTATTGCGCAACGCAGGATGCCACCAATCGGGATTCGCGTGGGTTATCGCTATCGGGCGACTGGAATGCTCAATCGCTTCTAAGGTCGAGCGATCCGCGGAATGGGACATATCAACCACCATGCCGACGCGGTTCATTTCCGCAACAACTTGCTTGCCCATACGGGTCAGGCCCGTGTCGTCGTCCTCATAACATCCCGTCGCGAGCAGAGATTGGTTGTTATAGGTCAACTGCATGAAACGTATGCCAAGCTGGTGGCAGATTTCGACCAAGCCAATGTCATCCTCAATCGGGCTTGGGTTTTGAAACCCGAAAAAGATCGCGGTGCGTCCCGTTTCTTGGGCAAAACGAACATCGGCGGCGCATGTGCCTTTGAAGATCAGCTCAGGAAACCGTTCGAACCAGCGATTGAACGCCTCAAGGTTCAGCACCATTTCACGGAAGCTCTCGTGATAGGCGATGGTCACGTGAACCGCGTCCACGCCGCCTGCCCGCATTTGGCGGAAGATAGTTTCAGACCAGTTGGCGTATTGCAGGTTATCAATCAAAGGTGTTTTCATGCGTGCTACGCTGCCTGTAAATGGCAAAGCGAGCAAGATGCAAAAGCGACAGTTTAACGCGTTCTAACCGCGTTTCGGCGCAAAAAATTCCCGCAGCAATGCCGTCGTCGCATCCGCACTGATTCCATCGTAAATTTCTGGCGCATGATGGCTTTGCGCCCGATCAAACACGCGTGCACCTACAGTGACCCCACCAGATTTCGGATCACTTGCCCCGAAATACAGCCGCGCGATACGCGCATTGGCAATTGCACCAGCACACATCGCACAGGGTTCCAGCGTCACATATAGATCGCACCCCACCAAACGCTCTTGTCCCAATACCGCGCAAGCCTGCCGAATTGCTACGATTTCGGCATGCGCAGAGGGATCACACCCTGTCCGCGTCGCGTTGCGACCGCGCCCGATGATAACGCCGCCCTGCACAACAACCGCGCCCACAGGGACTTCACCAGCATCCGCAGCCAAGCGCGCCTCTGCTAAAGCTTCGTCCATGAATGAAATGAATTGCATCTATACTGGCCTATCTGCCTTTCGCTGCGCGCTATCTTAGCATAAAGCAAGCCCATGGATACCGAAACACCCAAAGGCGAACGTATCGCAAAAGTCTTGGCGCGCGCTGGCGTTGCCTCGCGTCGCGAAGCCGAACGTATGATTGAAGCTGGCCGCATTGCGGTTGATGGCAAGATTATCGATAGCCCTGCGCTGAATGTGGAAACACGTGCGCGCATCACTGTGGACGGCAAACCGATGACCCCGCCAGAGCCTCCGCGCCTGTGGATGTATCACAAACCTGCGGGCCTCGTTACGACGGACAGTGATGAAAAAGGCCGCAAAACGATCTACGACGATCTGCCCGAAGACATGCCGCGCGTAATGAGCGTTGGACGGCTTGACCTTAACTCTGAGGGTCTGATCCTTTTGACCAACGATGGCGGGATGAAGCGCAAGCTGGAACTGCCCTCCACAGGTTGGCTGCGCAAATACCGCGTGCGCATTAATGGCCGCCCGACCGAGGAAACATTTGAACCACTGCGCAAGGGTTTGAACCTGCAGGGTGAGATTTTCCAACCGATGCTGGTTAGTATTGACCGCCAGCAGGGCGCAAATGCGTGGCTGACGATTGGTATTCGCGAAGGCAAGAACCGTGAAATTCGCCGCGCCATGGAAGCGATTGATCTGAACGTGAACCGTTTGATCCGTGTCAGCTATGGACCATTCCAGTTGAACAACCTTAAAGTCAGCGGTGTTGAGGAACTGCGCCGTAAGGTGCTGCGCGACCAGCTTGGCATGACCGACGATGATCTTGAGGCCCCCGGCGCACCCGCAAAACCTGCGCGTCCCGTGCGTGGCAAGACCAGCGTAACCCGTGGTAAGCGGCCACCGCTGAACAAAGGTCCGATGCGCGGCAAAGACGAGTTTGCGACCAGTGATCCAATGGCGCGCGCGCGCCCTGCGGGTAAGCCAAGAGGAAAAACTAGTGCAAAACCAACGGGTAAACCCTCTGGAAAACCTTCGGGCAAAGGTTTTGGCAAGCCCATGGACCGCAAGCCAACAGGGCGTCCAAACGGCAAGCCCTCTGGTCCCCGTCGTTAAGGGTCTGGAATTCCCCCTTTTCTACTTTCAGCACTCTCCGCTATAGAATGCTGAAAAATTGACCAATTCGAGGGAATAAACCGTGGCCGATCTGCTGACATTCGAAAACCTAGGGTCAGGACTCATAAC
>NZ_JABBAM010000162.1 GCF_018607965.1 Planktotalea sp. | reverse complement strand
TTTTTGACATGGGATTACAAATTTATCTTTCCGCCATCGACATTGATCGTCTGGCCGGTGATGAAATCGCTGTCGGATGAGCACAAGAACACGAGCGTTCCAAGCAAATCTTCAGGCACCATTTCGCGCTTGATCGAGCGGGAATCGACTGTGGGCGCACGCGCACGGTCCCATTTGTCTTCGTCGCGGATAGAGCTGCTTTCGGTCAGGCCAACGGCAATCGCATTGATCTGAATATTCTTGTCGCCAAGCTCGCGCGCATGGCCTCGGGTCAGGCCGATCACAGCGGCCTTAGAGGCGGTGTAATGTGACAAACCCGGAGGGCCGTAATAGAATGTGCCAGAGGCAATGTTGACGATCTTACCACCACCCGCGCGCATCAATGCAGGAAGCGCAGCTTTGGTTGACTGATGAATCGAGCGCGTGTTGACCGTCATCACCTTGTCAAACTCGTCATTTTCGATCTGAAAGAAAGGCTTGAGCTCTAGGTTCGCAAACAGTCCAGCATTGTTGACGACAATGTTGAGAGCACCGAATTCGCTTTCGGCTTTTGCCACCATCGCGTTCAGATCATCATCCGACGTCACATCAACAATCATGCCAATTGCTTTGCCACCTGTTGCTGCGTTGATCTCGCCGACCACTTCTGCAGAATCCAGAATATCTGTTACGATAACATTAGCACCCTCAGCGGCCAATTTCTTTGCATATTCCGCGCCAATACCACGCGCTGCACCAGTGACGACTGCGGTTTTTCCGTCTAAACGACCCATGTGTCTTCTCCCTTAACTTTGTTCTTAAATCTCAATCTCAAGGATAGCGGCGACTTCTGGCCAACTCTTGATCCCGTTCTCGCGTAGATCATTGGTCAGATCTTCCGGCACCCAATTAATGAAGCATGGCTTGAAATGCTCGCGCGCTTCAATGGCGTTGAACCAACGCTCCACATTGTGCAAGCGTCCGCCCTCCCACATGCCGCGCATCGACATCATCGCGAGACGATTGACGTAGGGCGTGAGGGCGATATCCGCGATGGTGAACGTGTTGCCAACGAGCCAGTCATTGCCTTCTAGCGCCTTTTCCATCTTAAAGAGATAGCTGTCATAGAGCTTGACCTTCTCCACTGCACCGCGCGCATCAAAGCCATGGCGAATGATTGCGTCTTTGAAGCTCTTCCAATCAGACGTGACAGAAAATTCAGGCGTTGAAGCAAGAAACTTCTCAGTGCCCTCTTTGCCAAGTTTGCGCAAAACCGTGTGGCGGTGCGAGCAAAGAAAGGTCATCGCGCCACAAGCGGGGTGCAGGTCTTCATCCACAGCCTTCGTCCAATAGCGCGCCTGCGCGCGCAGATAAGGATCGCTGGGATGCACCGAAGTTTCGGGCGCTATCTGATCCAGATATTCAACGATCACCGTGCTGTCTGGAATAATCGTCCCATCATGAACGAGTGTAGGCACAACAGCCTTTGGGTTGATCGCGCGATATTCATCCGTGAACTGCTCGCCTGCGAGAATGTCGATGTATACACCCTCCCATTCAAGCCCTTTCTCCGCCATCGCGAAGCGGACTTTAGCAGCACAAACGGAAGATCCGTGATGATAAAGTGTAAACGTCATAGTTGCACCGTCACCCATTTGAGTTCTGTCATTGCTTCCATATCCGCGTCTGTGCCTTCCCGGCCTACCCCGCTTTCGCCATTCCCGCCGAATGGCACGTGTGCTTCGTCGTGAATGGTAGGCCCGTTGATGTGGCACATGCCTGCGTTGGAATTGCGCACGAAGTGGAAAGCTTTATCGATGTCTTTCGTAAAGAGCGCAGACGACAGCCCGTATTCAGTGTCGTTCGCTTTCTCTAAGCCCTCTTCATAGCTATCAATCGGATAGATCGCGGTGACAGGCCCAAAGGTCTCAGCTCGGCAGACTGTCATGTCCTCGGACACTTCGGTAAGGAGCGTCGGCTGACAGCGATTGCCCTCCCATTCGCCGCCGATCACGTTCGCACCCTTAGCGCGCGCATCGTCGATATGGCTCTTGATGCGTTCACGCTGGCGTGGCGAAATGGCGGGTGCGATGACCGTATTTGGATCGCGCAGATCGCCCATGCCAAGCTTTCCGATAATGAACGAGAACCGCTTGACGAACTCATCGTACAAAGGTCGCTCCACGTAAAAACGGCTCGACGCGATGCAGGCTTGCCCCGCGAACATAAACACAGAGCGCGCAGCAAGCGGCATGACCTTATCAAGGTCCGCATCCGCGAGGATGATCGTCGGGCTTTTGCCGCCAAGTTCCAGCGTGTTTGGCGTTTTGTTCTTCGCGCAAATCTCGTTTATATGCTGGCCCACGACAGTGGAACCAGTAAAGGTCACGAAATCGATGTCCTTGTGGCTGGTCAGATCATCGCCAATCTCAGCACCCATGCCTGTCACGACGTTATAGACACCCTCGGGGATGCCTGCTTCTGCGACGATCTCGGCGAATATCAAGCTCAAGTGCGGCGCCATTTCAGATGGTAAGTGCACAACCGTATTCCCCACCGCCAATGCGTTGGCGACCAAGCGTGTCGTCTTGATGAGCGGGACATTAAACGGCGTAATCACGGCAACCACACCTAGCGGTGCGCGGATCGACATCGAGAACGTGCCCGGCCGATCAGAGGGGATCGTCTCACCGCGCACATTGCGGCACATGCCGGCCGCGGCGCGGATCATCGTCAGGCCTTTTGTGAACTCGAACATCGCCTTTTGAACGGGCGAGCCAATTTCATCGATCAAACAATCCACCAGATCTTTCTGGCGCACTTCCATGATTTCAGCGACGCGCAAGAGCCAGCGCTCTCGCTCTGTCGGCGTGGTCTCTTTGTAGGATGTGAATGCAGCTTTCGCCGCCGCGACCGCATTGCGGATATCCTCACCCGTCCCCTTCGCCGCATGTGCGTAGTGACTGTCATCGAGGGGGTTAAGCACCTCGAACGTAGCGCCACCTGTCGCGTTAACCCATTTGCCTGCAATAAAGTGCTTCAGGGATTTAATGTCAGTCCCACCATCCATGGAAAGGCTCCTTTTATCATACGACGCAAACCGCTTGTTTAACGTTCAAAGGACTTCTTAGGATCCCAAAAACATGCCCCATACAAGCATCGCGCTAGATTCTATGTGTTTGAACCTATATAACGATCACTAAGGATCCCAAATCAAGTAAAATCGTCAAAGCCTAACAGCTTTCAGATCGAAAGCTTGACTTTGGGATCCCAAATAAGGTGAATGGATCTATGGAATCTATCGATACAGAACTTGCCGCACGTATTCGCCATGACATCGTGCTGGGCAACTATGGTGAAGAAGAACGCATTTCTGAGGCGCGTTTGTGCGATACGCATAACGTTTCACGCACACCCGTCCGTCTTGCTTTGCGTATGTTAGAGCACGAAGGCTTAATTCGGCGAAGCGAAGGGCGTGGGTATTTTGTAAACGCACCCAAAGTAAACGACGTGCTTCAGGCCGTACAAGTGCGCGGCCATCTTGAGAGCCTCGCAGCACGGCTGATGGCGCAATCGCCTGGGCGGCACAACACGCTCCCGATACTGGAAGCCGCGATTGATGAAATCGACCGGCTTGTGTCTGCGGGCACCATGAATGATGTGTCCATACGCGCGATGCAAAAGCAAAACGCCGTGTTTCACAAGACGATTTTAGACTGCTGCGGCAATGACTTTATCGGATTTACGTGTAGCCGCATCAGTCACATGCCCATGCTAGAGGTCGGCGCGATGGTGTTTGATCGACAAGTTCTTTCGACCAAAGAAGGTAAAGAGCGGAGCAATTTCCGTCTTCAACTTGGAAATTCCCAGCACAAAGTGATTTTTGAGGCCATTCAAAGTGGCGATGTTGTCCGCGCCGAAGGCGTGATGCGGGAACACTCAAACACGATGGTTGAGTACATCAAGGTCTTTGAGAAACGCAACGAGGAGCTCACGATCAAGGATCTGATCGGATATTCTGGCATCAGTGTCACGCGTCACGAACGCGCAGAGACCGCTCAAGAGACCGTGATATAAAAGAAGAGACTTACATGCCCGCATATCCCAAATTAATCGCACAAAACGCGCCTTCGGCAGACAATATCCTGCGTGATTTTCGTCAAATCTCGACCTTGCCGATCACCACAATCACATAAGCGCATTGCGCAACAACGCAGACCATACATTTAGTGCGCCAACGCGAAACTACTATCTGCTAGCCGCCAAAAAATTAGAGGCACAATTGGGATAACAAGATGGAAACGCATCAACGTTCTTTTCTCTGGCTGGCAAAGCAACCTTCAGTCGTCAAACGAGCCACAAAAATAGCAATATTTGTTGGTATCGTGCTTGCAACAATCAACCATGGTGACGCGATTATGTCCGGCACATTGTCTGGAACAGGGATAATTAAAATCCTCGTAACATTTTGCGTACCGTATTGCGTATCAACCTATTCTTCTGTTCTTGCAATTAGGGAACGCTCCCAGATTGTTCTCACGTTACAGCATTGAAAACTCAGACAAGGGCATTGCCAACTTGTTTTCACCCCATCGGAATGCAGCCGGCCCGCGCTCATGGAGCGGCCATTTCGAGTGTGTAATCATCCCAAAGGTCGAATGCACCGAATCTTGTTGCACAGTGACCAAAACCATCCGATCGATTGGGAATCTATGGGCACAGTACCCGTTGGGATCAGTCATTACATCCACAAAGATGAATAGATGTATGGCTCGTCTTCGCGAGTCTCACAAGTTTGAGTAATGTTGCTCGAAAAACCGAACCGTAAACACACGCACAGCCCCAAGCCTAAAGAAACAATGAGATGTAAAAGTCCATCCGTATCGCCAGATATCGCGAGGTATAAATGGAAAAAATAGAGCGCAAGAAGGCTAAAAAATAATTTCATTCTACCCAACCTCAACGCAAAATTTGCTAGCTCAGAAAAATCAAAAAACTCTGATAAACAGAGCACAGAAGCTGACCCTGCGTTCAACCTGTGCAGAGCTCTTTACCAAAGAACAATACCTATCTCAGCTGCTCGCCTCAACCAAAAACGTGAAGCGAATTTGCTTCATCACCAAATGTGTCGCTATATTACGACTTCGTATTGCTCTCACAATACAAGAACTTTAACTAATTTTGCAGGTAATTCGAAAAAATTTCAAACTCAATCGCAGATTTCAACAATGATGTTCAAATCGTTCGGTTCAGCCAACGTTACTTTGGCTGACACTGAAGTTGCTCAAGCGATCCGAGAAGCACAATTCGACCTGTCATGGTTGTCGAGTTTCGAGCAAATTAAAGGGTAATTGTATCGATTCCACAGAGCGTTCTCAACCCTTTACCAAATTTTTGAGACCCGAATTCCTGAAAATGTACAGTGAAATATCTCAGCACATTATGATTTTGATGAGTTCGCGCTCTACCCTATCGTCCATGCTTATCCCCAATAAAGCCGCGTTGGGTTTGTAACTAATAATTTGTGTTGTTGTTCGGCGCTCGGCGCAATCCGCAGTATGTAGTCCACCAACGCACCATCATCCGGCATGTGCGATTTCATGTTGGGGTGAGGCCAATCAGTGCCCCACAACACGCGGTCTTCGAACAGATCTACGATGTGTCGATAGTAGGCCACCACATCTTCATAGGGCGGACCAGCAACAGTTAGGCGTTCAGGACACGTGACTTTGGTCCAAATGTTTTCGTTTTCGGCCATGAGCAGAGTAAAGCGTTGGAAGTCGGGATGTTCGACGCCTTTGGTCACATCGGGACGACCCATGTGATCGACGACTATAATGCCTGGCAATCGTTTGAGGAACGGCTCTAGTTCCTCCAGATCAGCAGCCTCGAAATAGACAACGATGGACCAGCCAAAGTCCTGGATTTTCTCCGCAATCTCGATGAACACCTCTTTTGGGGTCGCATCGACAAGTCGTTTCACAAAGTTAAACCGAACCCCGCGCACGCCTGCCTCGTGCATTTCTGCAAGCTCTTCGTGAGTAATGTCCGACCCGACGCTTGCAACACCGCGCGCAAGATCGCCTGCAGAGCGGCACGCATCGACCATCGCACTATTATCTTTGCCGTGACAGGTGGCTTGCACAATCACGTTGCGGGAGAAACCAAGATGATCGCGCAGCGCATAAAGCTGAGCCTTACCAGCATTGCACGGCGTATATTTACGTTCTGGCGCGAAGGGAAACTCTGGCGACGGTCCAAACACATGGCAATGCGCATCCACCGCACCTGCGGGCAATTTGAAGTCAGGCACTTTGGGATTTGGATGAAATTCAAGCCAATCCGCATCCATTTTCTGCTCAGTCATACGAATATTTCCCCATCCATCAATTTACGCGCCGTGCGCAAGATCGCTGCCTCTTTCACAGCGCTGCTTGGCTCCAAAGTCGCCACCACCGTCATTTCGCCGCTAGGGTGTTCCACGGACAAAGTGCGCTCTGCCCCTGCCCCTCGCGCAGCCAAATTGTAGGCAGGCGCACCTTCGATCAAACACGCCGTTGCAACGCTCACAGCACCAAGTACACCAATCGTTTTATGGCAGCGATGCGGAATAAATGTACGCGTGCTGATCGCCCCGCCTGCTTTGGGAGCGCTGACCATCGTCATTTTCGGCACGGATTTTTCACTGACATCGCCGAGGTTCATAAGTGGTCCACATTTCAGGCGGATCGCTTCGAGCTTCGCACGAAGCGCTTCATCCGCCTCTAAATCCTCAGGCGCTTCGTCGCCCGAAATCCCCAAGTCCGCCGCACGCATCACGACGCAAGGCATGCCATTATCGATCATCGTAACCTCAACGCCATTAACCACATCCATCGCATTTCCAGTCGGCAACAAAGCACCGCAAGACGAGCCAGCCGTGTCCTTAAACGTCAAAGGCACCGCCGCCGCGCCGCCCGGAACACCGTCGATTTGCGCGTCACCCTTGTAGCTGACTTTACGCTCCGGCGTTGCGATCCGCGCCACTGCGGCTTGGCCTGTATTTTCCATGAATATCGCGACAGATGTTTCGCCGTCCTGAGCCGTCACCAAACCCCTCTCAATCGCAAATGCGCCGACACCTGCAAGGATGTTTCCGCAATTTTGTGCATCTGTTACAATCGGTTGATCAACGAAGACCTGCAAAAACAGGTAATCTACATCAATCCCCTCGCGCGTCGATTTGGAGACAACCGCGACTTTCGAGGTCAAAGGATCAGCGCCGCCCATCCCATCAATCTGGCGCAGATCAGGGGAGCCCATTGCGCGCAGCAAGACAGCGTCGCGAGCAGCAGTGTCAATAGGCAGATCGTCCTTCAGGAAATACCCCCCTTTAGACGTCCCCCCACGCATCCACATGCAGCGAATGCCGTCAGACATACTTCAAACCCTTCTCAACCAAACGCCCCCGCATATTATAGATGTCGAGCCCTAATTCACCCGCTTCAAACTTGGCACGCTTGGCCCCTTCATTCGCTTCGCGCGCCTGCGCTTTTTCCAACACATCCGCCGCCTCTTCTCGGCGCACAATGCACACGCCATCATCATCAGCGACAATGATATCACCGGGGTTCACCAAAGCGTCCGCGCAGACAACTGAGATATTCACAGAGCCAAGCGTTTCTTTGATCGTACCTTGTGCATGGATCGCTTTCGACCAAACTGGAAAACCCATTTCCTTGAGATCAACAACATCGCGCACGCCCGCATCAATGATCAAACCACGACAGCCCCGCGCCATCGCAGAGCTCGCCAATAGATCACCAAAATAGCCCGCGTTGGATGGCGTGGTCGTGCCAAGCAACATCACATCACCCGCCTGCAACTGCTCAATCGCAACGTGGATCATCCAATTGTCACAAGGTGGCGCAAGGATCGTTACAGCCGATCCAGCAATCCGTGCACCCGAATAGATCGGGCGAATGTAATCAGCGAGCAAACCTTTGCGCCCCTGCGCTTCGTGCACAGTTGCAACGCCGCATTTCGCCAAACCGTCGATAACCGCTTGATCCGCACGCTGTATATTTTGAACGACGACGCCCGTCGTACCTGCCTGAATGCTCATTCGAGTTCATCCACGGTGCGTGGGAAGACCGTCTCAAACCCTTCAGCATATTTCGCGACGCGTCCGCCCGCCATGCCGCCAGAGTTGCGGCGGAAGTGGTTCGCCCGATTTTCAGCTACGTTTTTGTAGAAGTTCCACAGGTGCTCTTGGCCTTGCATGCACTGGATCGCTGCCCATTTTTTATCCCAAGCATCGGTGATGTCGAGGAAGGTCGTTGGCTTCCATTCCATCTGTTCCGTCTGATGCGGCTCGAACAGGTAAAGCTGTGGCGCGCCGAGCACTTTTTGGCCGGGATTGTGACCCCAAGCCTGCGCGATCATCCGGCACTCCAATGCAAATGTTGTCGTGTTCATGTGATCCGTATTGTACGGGTCCCACTTGGAGTGCGACATCATGAATTGCGGCTGGATTTCGCGGATCACATCGACCATACGGTCTTGCGTCTCGCGCCCCAGATCAAGCGGGTAATCCCCAACATCAAAGAAACGAATGTCGTTAACACCCAACGCTGTGGCGGCGTTTTCAGCTTCTTTGCGGCGTTCGGTCTTTACCCGCTCAAGCGTCATGCCCTCTTGCTTCCAAAGCTTCGCGCTCTCGCCGCGCTCACCGTAGGACAGACACACAACCGTAACCTCATACCCTTTGGCTTGGTGCAGCGCGATGGCACCGCCCGCGCGCCAGACGAAATCGGCGGAATGTGCGCTGATCACCAGCGCTGTTTTTTTATCAGACATGAAGATGCTCCCCTTAGGTTCGCTTTGAGGCAAAGCATAGTCGCATCGCATCCAAATTGCCTATTTCGAATTGAGACAATAGAATAAGTAAAAGCTATAGAGGCATCATGCAAAGCAGTTTTCCCAACATTCGACACATACGGGTTTTCTTGGAAACAGCGCAAAGCGGGTCTGTCTCGCTCGCAGCGGCGCGCTGTCATCTATCGCAACCTGCGGCCACCCAAGCGATCAAGCAGCTTGAGCTGGATTTTGGCACGCCTTTGCTGATCCGTCGTCGCAAGCATGCCGCCCTCACACCTAGCGGTGCGCTGTTCGCACACAGAGCAGCAAACGCGATGCGGCATTTGAACGAGGGCGCAAATGCCGCGCGGCGCGAAACCGGTGCGAAAGCGCGTGCATCTTTTGAAACATCCGTGACAGCCGCGCAGCTACGCAACCTGATCGCCATCGCCAACGCGGGCAGTTTCACAGTTGCCGCCCATGCGCTTGGCCTGTCGCAACCCACGGTGCATCGCACCGCGCGCAGCTTAGAAGCGGTCGCAGGCACGCCGTTTTTCATCGCGCGCAGTTCGGGTGTGCGCCTCACCCCCGCCGCCGAAAGTTTTGTGCGTGGCGCGAAACTGGCGCAAAGCGAAGTTCAGCAGAGCATTGCGGAAATTAGCCAAGAACTTGGCCGTGAGCGCGGCATATTTGTACTTGGCAGCTTGCCACTTGCGCGCACAACGATTGTTCCAAAAGCCATTCATGCGATGGTCAGCCGCTTTGATGGCTTTCAAATCCGCGTTGTTGAAGGGCGTTACACAGAGCTGATACGCTCCTTGCGCGAGGGGGATATCGATTGCCTCATCGGTGCTTTGCGTAACCCTGCACCTGCGGATGATATCTTGCAACAACCGCTGTTTGAAGACGCATTGGCCATCGTTGCACACCCGACACATCCACTTGCCAAACGACGTAATCTGCAAATAGAGGACACGTTAAGCTACCCTTGGATCGCCCCGCCAAAAGACACGCCCGCTGGGCAATATCTGTTCGACACGCTCGCGATTGACGAGCGGCCCAACACGCCTGTGCGCGCTGTTTCCTCGTCCATGGCCGTGCTGCGCGGAGTCCTGGCGCAAGGGCCTTATATCTCAGTGGTGTCGCGCCATCAGATCAAGATCGACGAAGATCTTGGCGTCATTTGCACCCTTGATGTGGCTTTGGAAGGCCATCTGCGCGAGATCGGATTGACCTATCGCAACGGATGGACACCAACCCCAACGCAAAAACACTTCATTGATTATCTGCGCCAATTAAGTGCGTCAGAGGCAAATATTTAGCCAACAAAGCACCACGACTATAGCTTTTTCCAATATTGCTAAGTGCAATCGAATTGGCGAAAGTCGCGCAAAAGATGTTATGCCAAGAACAGACAACGCAGATGGGCAACTAATGAGGAGGCATACCCAATGGCTTTGAAAAAAGACTACGAAGATATTCCCGGCACGTTCGTTTTCGACGCGGACAGAGGGCGCGAAGGCTATCAGCTTAACCAATTTTGCATCTCTCTGCGGCTGCAAAAGAACCGGGATACCTTTGGCGAGAACGAAGAAGCCTACCTTGATGGCTACAAGATGACCGATGAGCAGCGCCAAGCAGTGCTGGATCGCGATTGGAACCGTCTGCTCGAACTGGGTGGCAACATTTATTACACCAGTAAGCTCGCGGCGAATGACGGTATTAACTTTCAGCAACTTGCAGGTCTGATGACAGGCATGGGCAACGATGCCTACCGCGCGATGATGGTCGCGGGCGGACGCTCGCCCGAAGGCAATCGCTATCAAAGCGAATGGGACGACAAAGAGGGGGACGCATAATGGCGCGTATCACAGCAGGCGTAGGGTGTTCGCACGTTCCAGCCATTGGCGTGGCGATGGATCAGGGCATTACAGAGCAGCCCTACTGGGAACCGGTGTTCGAGGGTTTCGAGAAATCCCGCGAATGGATGAAAGAGCAGAAAGCAGACGTGGTCTTTCTGGTCTATAATGATCATTGCACCGTGTTTGATGCGTCTTGCATTCCTACCTTCGCGCTTGGCTGCGGCCCTGAGTTTGCGCCCGCAGATGAAGGTTGGGGGCCTCGCCCCGTGCCTGTGGTGAAGAACCACCAAGTGCTGGCAAGCCATATCGCACAATCGCTCGTGTTGGATGAATTCGACATCACCGTGATGAATGAGATGGAAGTCGATCACGGCCTGACCGTCCCCATGTCCGTCATGTTCGGCGACAAAACAGTTGATGACGAATGGCCCTGCCTTGTCATCCCGCTCTGCGTTAACGTGGTGCAATATCCGCCGCCCACAGGCAATCGCTGCTACAATCTTGGCAAAGCCATCCGCCGCGCGGTGGAAAGCTTTGATGAAGACCTGAACGTGGTTATCTTTGGCACAGGCGGCATGAGCCATCAGTTGCAATACAAGCGCGCGGGTTTGATCAATAAGGAATGGGACGAACAGTTTCTCAATCGCCTGACCTCTGATCCTGTGGCTTTGTCTCAGACCCCGCATGTTGAATATCTGCGCGAAGCGGGATCCGAAGGTGTGGAAATGGTCATGTGGCACGTCATGCGGGGCGCGCTGGATGACGAGGTCGAGGAAGTGCACCGCCACTACCACGTGCCTGCCTCAAACACTGCCGTCGGGCATATTATTCTAGAGAACGTTAAAGATCAGGGAATGGCCAAATGAGGATTTGTGTTGCAGGCGCATATGGCGCGTTCGGATCCAAGCATCTAGAGGCCCTCGATGCCATCGACGACGTCAAAGTCACCGCAGTGATGGGGCCAACGCAGGCGAAAGTGGACGCTGTTGCAAAGGATCGCGGCATCGGTTTCGCCTCCACTTCGCTAGAGTCCTGCATCGCGCGCGATGATGTTGACGCCATTATCTTAGCTACGCCCACGCAAATGCACGCGGATCAAGCGATTGCTTGCATGAAAGCCGGCAAACCTGTGCTGATCGAAATCCCAATGGCCGACAGCCTTGAGGACAGTCAGCGCATTTGTGACGTTCAAAAAGAGACGGGCGTTTTGGCGATGGCGGGCCAAGTGCGCCGCTTTAACCCTTCGCACCAGTGGATCAAGAACAAGATCGACGCGGGTGAATTGAACGTGCA
The DNA here is from genome assembly GCF_018607965.1 of Planktotalea sp. GTDB lineage: Bacteria > Pseudomonadota > Alphaproteobacteria > Rhodobacterales > Rhodobacteraceae > Planktotalea. The sequence goes on along the minus strand of NZ_JABBAM010000162.1, from coordinate 2,190 downwards.
GCAGATGGATGTGCAGACCTATTTCTTCCGCCGCAGCAACATGAACGCCAAGGGCGAGCCGCGCAGCTGGACGGATCACCTGCTTTGGCATCACGCGTGCCATACTGTGGATTTGTTCCAGTACCAGACGGGCGAAGTGCCCACGCAGGTTTATGGTTTAGAGGGTCCGCATCATCCAGAGCTTGGCATTGCGATGGATATGTCTATCGGGATAAAAACCGCGTCTGGTGCGATTTGCACGCTGTCACTGTCGTTCAACAATGATGGTCCGCTTGGCACGTTCTTTCGCTATATTTGCGATCAAGGCACCTATTTGGCGCGCTATGACGATCTATATGATGGGCACGAAAACCAGATTGATTTGAGCGATGTGACCGTATCGAGCAACGGGATCGAGTTAATTGACCGCGAGTTCATCGCCGCAATCAAAGAGGGACGCGCACCCAATGGCTCTGTGCACGACACACTCGATGCAATGCGCACGCTAGATCGGATCGAAAAGTTGTTTAACTAGATTGTAGGGCGCACTCATAAGTGCGCCCTTAACAATAGCGCTCTGGTCCAACCCATTGCGCGGCGGAATAGCGATCCCCATGCGCCCAGCCAACTGGCAAAACGGCCTCAATTCGCGCGATGTCCTCAGCGCTAAGATCAAGCGCGCCGCCTTTGGCAACTTCGTCGAGGTGGGCAATGTGGCGCGTGCCGGGGATGGCAACAACCTCTTCCCCTTGATGCAACACCCACGCAATCGCGAGAGTGGCCGCCGCGACCCCCATATCCGCCGCAAGTGCGCAGAACTTTGCGCTATAGGCGAGGTTTGCGCTGATGTTGGGTTCCATAAAACGCGGGTTATTTGTGAGAAACGGCAGTGTTTGCGCTGTCTCACGGCTATGCGGACGATCCGTGAGCAAAGCACGACCGACAGGCGAGAACGCGACCAAAGACGCGCCAATCGCTGCGCAGGTTTGCTTTACACCCAACTCGGGCGCGCGGGTGGATAGGGAATACTCAGACTGCACCGCAGCAATGGGATGTACCGCATGTGCCCGACGTAAGGACGAAGGCGCGATTTCTGAGTAACCAATGGCCTTGATCTTTCCCGCTTTGACGAAGCCCGCCATTGTTTCTGTCACCTCTTCGATCTCGTGACGGGTATCGCGACGATGCACATAATAGAGATCAATCGCTTCGACCCCGAGCCGTTTCAGGCTCTCGTCAAGCGACTGGGAAAGATGCTCAGGTGAGTTATTAAAGCGGTGCTCAGGGTCGCGCGTGATGCCAACCTTGGTGGCAATCGTGAAAGGCGACACCCCACCACGCGCGCGCAACCAGTCGCCAATTACAGTTTCAGAGCGCCCCATCCCGTAAGCGTTGGATGTATCGAGATGAGTGATCCCGAGGTCAAGGCACGCGCCCAGAACCTTGGGGGCATTCGCATCATTCGCGGGGCCATAGAAATCGGTGAACGACATCGCGCCGTAACCGACTGCACTTACAATCGGGCCATCTTGTCCAAGCTTCCGCGTCTTCATACCACTTGCCTCCTAGGTTGTATGCACCTCGGAAAATACTTGAAAAACTTACGATTTGCCACTTGAATCAGAGCACGCCACTATTTTGAAGCGCCGTTATTTCTGACGCATCCTCATCTTACCAACGACACCGAAGAGCCAGTTGATTTGACCAAATTTCTCAGACCTCATAATGTGTAGTGGTCCGGCAAAACTGGACAGCGTGCTAACATGTATCCAACCTTGAAGACAGAATACAGAAATGACGAAGAGACGCAGTTTTTCAGACAAGTTTAAAGCTACGGATGCGCTTGAGGCGCTTCGTGGAGATCGCACGGGCCAAGAGATAGCAGTCAAGCACAAGGTTCATGCGACGCAGGTGAAACTCTCGGGCAAGCTCATTGAGCTCGGCATATAATCCCCAATCGCTTTGACGTAAGTGGGGCGTTTCTGCCACTGCGCGACATAGGCGAGGAAGTTCGGGTAGGCTTCGAACGGAAAATCGTTCCACCGGAACAGAGCGTATTGCGGGATCAAGGCGATATCCGCCATCGTCATCTTGTCGCCTAAAATCCATTCATGCTTAGCCAGTCGGTTGTCCAATTCGGCAAACATATTGTCCGTTGTCATATAAAGTTGGACGTCAGAGCGGATTGAGTACCGGAGGCTCTGGTTCGTT
>NZ_JABBAM010000166.1 GCF_018607965.1 Planktotalea sp. | reverse complement strand
GTTATGAGTCCTGACCCTAATAGAGTCATGCTGTAAATCTATCATTTCTTCTTTGCCGGATGCTGAGCAAGTGGAAAAAGCAGATGATCTACCCAAGTTAACGCGGAAAATGTGCAAAGCGTTGGGCCTCTTACCCGAAAGCGTTTCGAATGAAGCAAAAGGTGCTGAGATAATCAAACGTACGTTGAGCAATCTTGCGCAAGTTACAAAGGGCATTGCAGAGCTTAGAGGCTTGTATGGAAGTGGTTATGGAAAGGACTCTGAGTACCGAGGTTTGGAGCCAAGGCATGCTCGTTTAGCAGCATCTTGTGCAATTGCGTTCGTAGACTTTGCGACAGAGACTTACGAAAAGAAGAAGTCTTCTCCTAAAGATTTAAGCTAAGCCAAACGCTTGACCAGTGGGCAAGCGCTCCACAGTTTGAACAGCACACATTATCCCAGCAAAATCCGAACTCCCTACCCACGGCAACTACCAACGTCGCAAAAGCGGCAACCCTAGCGGCTGATCTAGCGTTGGCCGGGCAACTGCATTGCTATTGCGCCCATTCACAGCGCAGCATTGCAAACCGCGCGTCCCTAAACGTAAGGTGCGTGATATCACGCATTCACCAGAGAAAATCAAATGACCCCACAAGACGCCCAAGCGTTCCTCGATGAAAACTTCGCGCCTTGGGTGCGGGCGTTGGACCTGACGTTCACGGACATAAGCGCGGGCAAGGCCACGGCCACGATGCCGATCACCACCGACCTCACCCGCATGGGCGATATCCTGTCGGGCCAAGCGCTGGCCGCGATGGCCGACACGATCATGGTGTTTGCGTGTTTCGCCCATTACGGGCAGGCCAAACCCGTCGCGACAACCAACCTCGACACCGTTTTCCTACGCCCCGGCGTCGGGACACACATCAGATGCGAGGCCAAGGTCGTGCGCGCGGGCAAAGCGTTGATCTTCACACGCGCGACCATGATCGCAGAGCCCTCAGGCAAGCCCATCGCCACAGCAACCGCCACCTTTTACTTGCCAAAGTAGACGCACATGCCAAACACATCCTACGCCCTCACCATGCTGTTCGCAGGCATCGGAATCCCTATTCTTGCGGCGCTAAACGCAGCCCTAGGCGGGCGTATCGGCTCGCCCGTCGTCGCCTCTATCGCGCTATTCGCAATCGCACTGCTTTGCACCCTCGCGGTCTTCCTCATAGGCGGGTTCAAACCCACCTCCAGCATCCTTGCCGCCCCCAAACATCTATTCTTTGCGGGCGTGTTGGTAGCGTTCTACATCTTGTCGATCACCTTCATTGCCCCGAAATTCGGCGTTGGGAATGCGGTATTCTTCGTGTTGCTTGGCCAGTTAATCAGCGCAGCCACCATTGATCATTTCGGCCTGTTCGGCGCACAAATAAGTCCGCTCTCGATGACAAGAGCGGGCGGAATTTCGTTGATGGCGCTTGGGGTCTATTTCACCCAGCAGGCTTAATTCAGAGATAGGTTAGAAATCGCACCGCGCACTTTGGTGTTAGTGTCATCACTATCAGCGGAAATCGCAATTCCGACGACCGCGCCCTTGGCACCGCCAAACGCACGTTTGTAATCGCTTGACAAGTTCACGTTCTCAGAATGGCTCCCCGTTCCAGCATTGCGTAAGACAACAGTCTTTCCGCGCGCGCCTAAATACGGACTGCCCAACACTTTGCTACGCCCATGATTGCCGCCCCATACATAGACCAACACGCGCGCTGCGTCAGATCCAAGCAATTTACGAATGCCTGCACCTTTCAGGCGCTGCGCGTCCGCTTCGGGCAGGAAGACCACATACAATGCGAGGTTACGGTCATCGCCCCCCTTTTTTGCGCAGATCCGTGGCTGTCACGGACTCTTTTACGCTCCATTTCCACGACGCTTTCGAACTGTTCCACAGTTTTTCAGGAACCGCACGATACGCCATAGACACAGCGCCATCGGATTGCACACCCAGCGTCGCGCCTTGAAAGCTGTATTTATTCTTGGAAAACAGCGAGAACTTTTGTTCTTTCCACGACTTATTGAACGAAATTTGCTCGGCCATAACGGCAGGAACAGTGATCAGCGAGGCGGCCAGCGCCAAAGAGAGAAGATGTTTCATAAGATGTGTTTGACGCAGAGCGCCCTCATTTTCATCACACGTCTGCGTGAGCAGGTCCCTTTGAGAGCGAAACCATCAGATCCCAAAGAGCGTCGGGCACGTCCACAGGATCGTGCAGGCGTTTGTTCTGTCCGGGCATACGCGTGCCTTCGTCCTCTATCGCAGCTGCCGCGAGCGCCTCGAGGCGGTCATAAAACGCAGGGCTCGCACTGGGATCGATCAACATGAAAAACTGTCCAAGCCCATGGGGATCGCCGTTGGGGGCCTTGAGCGGCTTAACATCGCGACTTGCCACACCGCCCGTCATGCCAGCCGCCAAAAGTTCGACCATCACCCCAAGCCCCCAGCCTTTGTAACCCTGTTCCAATCCACCAAGCGAGGTGAGTGACCCCTTCAATGCCGCCTCTGGGTCAGTCGTAGGATTGCCATCCGCGTCAACCGCCCAACCCTCAGGGATCGCATCACCGGCGGCTTTCGCCATGGTGATCCGACCCAAAGCAACCGTCGTCGTGGACTGATCAAACGACATCGCGATGCCACCTTTTCCGTCGGGAACGGCAAAGGCCATCGGGTTGGTCCCAATCACGCGCGTCTTGCCCGCGGGCGCGGCGACAATGGGCGACGCGTTGGTCATTCCAATCGCAATCATCCCCTGTTTAGCCGCTTTTTCCGTAAAATAACCTAAGGCGGTGCAGGTATGTGCGTGGTGGATCGCAACGTTTACTGTGCCCGTCTCCTTCGCCGCTGCAACCGCTTGGGCCAATGCGTGCTCGAACGCGGGTTGCGCAAAACCATTGCCAGCATCGATTTCGATCCGAGAGGCCAAAGGCCGTGTGACCACAGGATCAACCGTTCCGCTGACGCGCCCACTTTGAAGCTGCTGGCAATAGCTTTCGACATAATACAGCCCGCAAATTCGATTGTTGCGCGCCTCAGCCCATGCCACCGCCTGCGCCATTTCAGAGGCAACGCGATCCACCGCACCGTGCGCGATTAGTGCTTGGCGTGTGATCTCTTGGATCTCGCTTACGAATATTTCTGGCATACCGTCCCCCTGTGCTGAATTTCTCGAACGGTGCTTAATCTATCGCGAGGCGTCAAGAGGCCACGCTAGGTTAGATCATCGAATATCCACGAAACTAATAAGCGATGGATCAATCGCCTCTGTCAGCCCCGCAAGTTCAATCCGGCTGCCGTCAGACAGGTCGAGAATGACACCATCAGATGCGATGGTTTGCGTGTCGACAGTTGGAGCTGGATCGTTTTCATATTCGATGACAATTACATCTTCAGACCTGTCAAAATCAGTCACCAAAGCACGAGATGTCATATTCGAAAGCCGGACAAAGGTGTCTGCGCCAGCACCGCCCTCAGCAATATCTGTATTTCCAAGGTAAATCCGGTCAGCACCCACGCCACCATTCAAGGTGTCGACTTCGCCATCGTCATCGCCATCGATTTCGCCGCCGTAAAGAACATCATTTCCCAAGCTACCAGAAACATTGTCACTGCCTGTTCCGCCAGAAATCGTATCGTCCCCAAGGCGACCGTCAACGATATCATCCCCGATACCAGCGTTGATTACATCCGACTGGACAGAGCCCGAAATTGTAGCATTGCCAGTGTCGTTCAAGTCGCTCGTTTCCTCGACATTTTGGGAAGCAACAGCAGTATCATCTTCAACCGGAGGTGTTGAAGCTGTCGCTTCGCTTAGCGGGCTTGTTCCGCCCTCGACCGAGTCTTCGGGTTCAGGCGTTGGATCCTCGGGCTCAGTCGTGGCACCTTCCTCAGGATCGATCAGAATAACGCCAAAAAGCGTCAAAGCACTTAGCATTATGATCATCGTGGCAGACATAGGAAACCCCTTAACACTTTGTATTAAGCGGTTCGTATTCGGTCATATTGTCAAAAACTGGACGCATTAAAACAAATTCAAAGTGCGAGGAGTCTTCCACCGTCCAAGCGTAGCTGACGATCCATACGTGAGGCCAGTTCAAGATTATGGGTCGCAATGACCGCTGACATGCCCGTGCCGCGCACCAATTCCATCAAGGCCCCGAAAACTTGGTCAGACGTGCCGGGGTCTAGATTGCCCGTTGGTTCATCCGCCAGCAAAAGTCGTGGCGCGTTCGCAAGCGCGCGGCAAAATGCAACGCGCTGCTGTTCACCACCAGACAGTGCCGCCGGTCGATGATCCGCACGATGCGCAACACCTACAGTCGTCAGTAAGTCTTCAGCGCGCTCTGTCGCGGCAACGGACGAAATCCCATTTGCCAGTTGCGGCAACACGATATTTTCAAGCGCTGTGAACTCTGGCAACAAATGATGGAACTGATAAACAAATCCCACATCTTCACGACGGATAGCTGTACGTTTGCGGTCGCTAAGTCCCGTCATATCCTGTCCCGCGATTTTAACTTGACCCGTATCGGGTGAATCCAACAGGCCCGCGATATGCAGCAGGGTTGATTTACCTGCACCAGAGGGCGCAACCAACGCGACGACTTCACCAAGTTCAACCGACAGATCGATATCGCGCAGAACAGTCACTTCGTTCTCTTTGCCCTTATTATAGGCCTTAGCGATGCTACTCAATTCTAGGGTCGGACTACTCATAGCGCAGCGCCTCTACTGGGTTCATACGGGCCGCACGGCGCGCGGGGAAAATCGTCACAACGAAAGACAGGCCAAGCGACAGAATGACCGCAGACATCACATCTTCGAACCGCAATTCAGCAGGCAATTCGTAAAGGCCCCGCACAGAAGGATCCCAAACGCCGCCCCCTGCAAAGTAGTTCACAGCAGAAAAAATCGTGTCGATATAGATTGCGAAAAGACATCCCAGAATGACACCCATAACCGTGCCAATAATCCCTGTGAACGCGCCGCAAATGAAGAAAATTCGCAGAACCGAACCTTCACTTAGGCCCATCGTGCGCAAAATTCCAATGTCACGACCTTTGTTTTTCACCAGCATGATCAAGCCAGACACGATGTTCATCGCGGCGATCAAAACCAGGATCGACAGGATCACAAACATCACGTTGTCCTCAACTTCAAGCGCGCGCAGGAAACCGCCAGACGCATCTGTCCACGCCCAAAGTTGCGTACGATCCCCGCCAGCGCGCAGCAGGTCTAATTGCAACCCGTCAATCTCTTCTGGATCGACAACCATGACTTCGATTTCATCCACCGCCCCTTCGCGATTGAAAAAATTTTGCGCTTCAGCCAACGGCATATAAACCCGCGTGCGATCAATATCATAGCGCCCGGCTGTAAAGATGTAGGTCACTTCATAGGCTTTGATGCGCGGGCTGGTGCCAAAGGCGGTTTTCACACCATTGGGGGAAATAATCTTAATGCGATCCCCGCTGGACACGCCAAGTTCACGCGCAACACCAGATCCAATCGCGATGCCTGCCTCGAAATTGTTGATATTCCCGAAGGCTTCCTGTGGATCGGCAACTTTAGGGATCGTCATCAGGTTTTCTGCCGTGATCCCATAAATTTCGATCCCAGTATTGCGCCCCGCCTTGTTGGCCATGACTTGCCCACGTACCAGTGGGGCCGCGCGCGTCACACCCTCAACACCGCGCAGGCGTTCAGCCAGTTCATCATAGTCGTAAATCTTGCGATCAAGACGCCCATATTCATCAACCGCTGCCGTCTTATATACCGTCACATGGGCATTCGCACCCAAGATCGTGCCGACGAAATCAGTGCGAAACCCGGAGCGCACTGAAAGTGTCGCAATCAAAGCAAACACCGCCAAAGTGATGCCGATCAAACTGATCCACGTCATCACACTCACGCCACCCTCGGCACGTTTGGCGCACAGATAGCGCCACGCAATCATCCACTCAAAGCGCGCAAAAGGCATAGGGGTTTTAGACGGGTTGGTTTTGGTCACGGCTCGAAGCTCCCATTTGGGATTGTTTTATCGGGTTGTGGTGCGCCGAAATAGGGAAAAAGGCAAGCGCAGCAGCCAAATCAGACCAGAGAACAGCGCAAGACCGCCCAAGAATCCAAGCACAGCAAAGATCGCCCCTTCAAAGGTGACGGGCATCGCAGGTTTATAGTTTTCCGAAGCGCGCCGCAAACTTCGCACGGCTAAACGGACCAAGTCCCTGCATGCGTTCAAGATCGCTCGACAGCCGGTCATGGCGATCCATCGTCGCGACCATCGTTTCCGCGCGTGCTGCACCCATCTGGCCGCCTTGTGCGAGATCGACCAAAGCAGCCGAACGGCTAAGATCGAGTTCGGCAGCATCCGCGTCAAAGTCATCCATGAAACGGGACAATTCATCCACGGCCCCGCCCAATCGCTGCATATACTGTTGGGAATAATCAGGAAATTGCGACACGCTTGCCGCACCGGTCAACCCAGCAACAAAGGTAAGCGCGCGCGCAAACATGGTTTATAGTCCCGCGTAGATTGCCGCGATCTTAGCAATAGCCAATTCTGGCGTCATCTCTTCGCTTTCGCCCGTGCGGCGCGATGTGACTTCGACAACACCGTTTTTCAAGCCGCGTGGCCCGACAGTAATCCGCCAAGGCAGGCCAATCAGATCCATCGTCGCGAATTTACCGCCAGCGCGCTCTTTGCGATCATCATAAAGCGGCTCAAGGCCAAGCGCGGTCAGGCTGTCATATAGCGCGTCACACGCCCCGTCAGCCTCTTCATCACCCTGTTTTAGATTCACGATACCACAATTGTACGGCGTCACGCCCTCCGGCCAGATGATGCCTTTGTCGTCGTGTGATGCCTCAATAATCGCGCCCAACAGACGTGACACACCGATACCATGGCTGCCCATGTGAAGTGGCACACGTTGACCGTCCTCGCCCTGCACCATCGCACCCATCTTCTCGGAATACTCGGTACCAAAGTAGAAAATCTGACCCACTTCAATTCCGCGCGCAACGCGGCGACGTTCCTCTGGCACCTCATGAAAGGCCGTCTCATCGTGGGTTTCATCCGTGCGCGCGTAGCGGCTAGTGAACTCTTCCAAGACCGACTGACACGCAGCCTTGTCTTCAAAATCAATTGCGCGATCCCCAAACTTCAGGTCTGTGATCTCGCTGTCATAGAACACTTCACTTTCGCCCGTGTCCGCTAACACGAGGAATTCATGGGTGTAATCACCGCCAATGGGTCCACTGTCCGCACGCATCGGAATAGCTTGTAGGCCCATACGTTCGTACGTGCGAAGGTAAGTAACCAAGTGACGGTTATACGCATGCAACGCATCTTCTTTGGTCAGATCAAAATTATAACCATCTTTCATCAGGAACTCACGCCCCCGCATCACACCAAAACGTGGACGCACTTCATCGCGAAATTTCCACTGGATGTGATACAATGTCAGCGGCAGGGATTTGTAGCTGCCGACAAAGTTGGCAACCATATCTGTGATCATTTCTTCATTCGTGGGACCATACAGCATCTCACGATCATGGCGGTCGGTAATCCGCAGCATTTCAGGGCCGTACGCATCATAGCGGCCAGACTTGCGCCATAGATCCGCAGGTTGCAAGGTCGGCATCAACATCGGAATATGACCCGCGCACGCCTGTTCTTCATGTACAATATTTTCAAGTTTGCGCAGAACTTTGAAACCCATCGGCAACCACGAATAAATCCCGGCTGAGGCCTGCTTAATCATACCCGCGCGCAGCATCAAACGATGGCTGACAATTTGCGCATCCGCAGGGTTTTCTTTCAAGATCGGCAAAAAATAACGGCTCAGGCGCATGGGACGTCCTTCAAAAATGCTCAAGTTCTTTCCCGTTTATGCGCTCACGCTATAACCAGCAAGGCTCGCCCCTTCATCTTTCTAAATAAACTTCGGGGGAATCCCAGCGCAGCTGTGATGGGGGCTGGCCCCCAACCGGCCCTTGAAACCAGCGCGCGCATGGGCGATGTCTAGGCCAACCAATCAAGCAGAGGTGCGCATGGCACATCCCGTCAAAGATCAATTGAAATACTGGGGCATCGCAACCGCCCTTTTCATGGTCGCACTATGGTATCTTGGCGATGTCATCCTGCCCTTTGTTTTGGGTGGCGCAATTGCATATTTTCTGGACCCCGTCGCAGACCGTTTGGAACGCATGGGATGCAGTCGCGCACTGGCAACAACGATTATTACGCTCTTCGCGGGCGTTATTTTCATTGTATTGATCCTGCTCGTTGTGCCCACACTGATCAATCAAGCCGTCTCGTTATTTAACATTGCGCCACAGCTTTTTTCTGACCTCCAAGCCTTCCTGACAGAACGTTTCCCACAAATCATGGACGAAGGCTCAACCATTCGCCAATCCCTGATTGGCATCGGTGAAACGATCCAGTCCAAGGGCGGCGAATTGCTCAGCACAGCGCTTTCGTCCGCGTCGTCCATCATCAACATCGCGGTCCTTTTCTTGATCGTTCCCGTCGTCGCTTTCTACCTGCTGCTAGATTGGGACAACATGACCGCGCGTGTGGATACGTTGCTCCCACGCGACCACGCTCCAACAGTGCGCCACCTCGCAAAAGAAATCGATAAAACACTCGCCGCTTTCATTCGTGGAATGGGCACTGTTTGTCTGGTGCTTGGCACATATTACGCGATTGCGCTCATGTTGGTTGGTTTGCAATTCGGTCTTGTCGTTGGATTTATTGCAGGTCTGATTACCTTCATTCCCTACATCGGTGCGCTCGTGGGCGGCGCGCTCGCTATAGGACTTGGTCTTTTCCAATTCTGGGGCGACTGGGTTTCACTAGGTCTCATCGCAGGCGTTTTTGCCGTTGGCCAAGTCATCGAAGGGAATGTCCTCACACCAAAGCTTGTCGGAAATTCCGTGGGTCTACACCCTGTCTGGCTGCTGCTATCACTCTCTGTTTTCGGCTCGATCTTCGGATTTGTCGGGATGCTTGTTGCGGTTCCTGTCGCAGCATCCCTCGGGGTGATCATTCGCTTCTTTGTTGGACAATATCTCGGGAGCCGCCTCTATTCCGGCATCGAAGTAGACGATCAAACGGATACCTAGGACATGGCCGAGCAGCTCAGTTTCGACCTTCCGGCGCGCCCAGCGTTGGGGCGTGATGATTTTTTCATTTCCCCGTCCAATGCGCTTGCAGTCGCTTTGATCGATACACCGCAAAGCTGGATGAACGGCAAACTGATACTTGTTGGCCCCGAAGGATCTGGCAAAACGCATCTTGCCCATGTTTGGGCTGCCCAAAGCGGCGCACAGATCATAAAGGCACGTGATTTGAACGAAGAGATGGTTCCCAACCTTCTGAAGACACCCGTTGTCGTCGAAGACGGCGACGAAATCGCAGGTCAGCGCATCATCGAAACAGCACTTTTTCACTTGCACAACCTAGCCCAAGCCGAAGGCCAACCCCTGCTCATCACCGCGCGAAACGCCCCCCAACGCTGGCCCCTTACACTGCCTGATCTTGCAAGCCGCCTTCAGGCGTTGCAAATCGCCCAGCTCGATGCACCTGATGATACCCTTCTCACATCCCTATTGATGAAACTGTTCATAGATCGCCAGTTGAACCCAGCTCTTGATGTCATCCCGTTCCTCGCGCGTCGCATCGATCGCTCATTCGCGGCCGCACAACACATCGTCGCAACAATCGACAAAGCCGCATTGGAAGCAAAGCGCCCCATAACACGCGCATTCGTGTCGGCAGTGCTGGACAAAACCATCGCCGCAGACACATAGTTAATCGTCCATGAAATATTCGAAAGCGCATCATGCAAGCTGACTTTCTCAAAGCCAATTGCCCCGAGCCATTGGAGCTTGCCGACGTCGATCTCACAGGCCCTGCGCGCTTTGTGAACCGCGAACTCAGCTGGTTGAATTTCAATTGGCGCGTGCTGGAAGAGGCGGATAACCCGCGTGTTCCCCTGCATGAACGCCTGCGTTTTCTGTCTATTTCAGCGACGAACTTGGATGAATTCTACACAGTGCGCGTCGCGGGTCTGCGCGAACTGGCACAAGCGGGTAACACGACCCCTGCTGCAGATGGCCTAACCCCTGCCGAGCAACTTGTGCTTATCAACGAAGACGCGCGCGAACTTTTAAAAACCCAACAACGTGTGTTCGAGGGCATCCGCACACTGATGTGCGACGCAAATGTGTCGATCATCGAACGCGATGCACTGGACGATGCTGACAAAGACTTCATCGCCGATGTTTTCCTGAACAAAGTTTTTCCTGTCCTTTCCCCCCTCGCAATTGATCCCGCGCACCCCTTCCCGTTCATCCCAAACACGGGCTATTCGCTGGCGCTGCAACTGGAACGCCAATCAGATAAGCGCGAACTTCTGGCGCTGCTGCCTATTCCAGCCCAGATTGATCGGTTCGTCGCCTTGCCCGCACCCGACGGCGAATCACGCTATCTTCCTTTGGAAGATGTGCTTGTTGAAAACCTTGGCCGTCTGTTCCCCGGATACAAAATGAAGGGCCACTTCGGTTTTCGCGTGCTGCGCGACAGCGACCTTGAAGTCGAAGACGAAGCCGAAGATTTGGTGCGCGAATTTGAGGTCGCTTTGAAACGTCGCAAGCGCGGCGAAGTCGTTCGTTTGACCTACACGGGTGATGCGCCAAACAAATTGAAAAACCTGGTCATGCGCGAACTCGGGGTAACGGACTCCCAAACTGTCGAATTACCCGGCATGATTGGCATGGCCGATCTGTCAGAACTCGTCACAGATGCCCGCCCTGATTTGCTTTGGCCCACGTTCATGCCGCGCGTGCCAGAACGCGTGCAAGATCACGACAACGATATGTTCGCCGCGATCCGCCAAAAGGACATGCTGCTACATCATCCCTACGAGACATTCGACATGGTCGTGCGTTTCCTTACCCAAGCCGCGCGCGACCCTGATGTCGTTGCAATCAAACAAACGCTGTATCGCACCTCCAAACGCTCACCCATCGTGTCTGCACTGTGCGAAGCCGCCGAAGACGGTAAATCCGTCACCGCGCTAGTCGAACTGAAAGCCCGCTTTGACGAAGCTGCCAACATCCGTCAATCACGCCGCCTCGAACGCGCAGGTGCCCATGTCGTTTACGGTTTTCTCGATTTGAAAACCCATGCCAAAATCTCAACCGTGGTACGCCGCGAGGGCGATCAACTGGTGACCTACACACACTACGGCACGGGCAATTATCACCCTATTACAGCGCGCATTTATACAGACCTGTCGTTCTTCACGTGTGACGCAAAACTGGGGCGTGATGCCACCAAAGTGTTCAATTATCTCTCTGGCTACGCGCCCCCAGACGCACTCGACAATCTTGCGATTTCACCGCTGACTCTAAAACCACGATTGATCGCATTGATCGCAAAAGAGGCAGAGTATGCCAAGGCCGGCAAACCCGCTGTGATCTGGGCCAAGATGAATTCCCTGATCGATCCAGAGGTCATCGACGCGCTCTATGCGGCCTCGCAAGCGGGCGTGAAGATCGATCTGATCATTCGCGGCATTTGCGGTTTGCGCCCCGGGATCAAGGGCCTTAGCGAAACGATCCGTGTGAAGTCGATCGTTGGTCGTTTCCTAGAACATTCGCGCATCGTGTGTTTCGGAAACAGCTACGGCCTGCCCCACAAAAAAGCCCGCGTGTTTATCAGTTCTGCGGATTGGATGGGACGCAATCTAAACCGCCGCGTCGAAACGCTTGTGGAAATAAACAACGGCACTGTGAAAGCCCAGATCGTGAGCCAAATCATGGCCGCAAATCTTGCGGACGTAGCCCAAAGCTGGATCATGCGTCCTGATGGCTCATTCTCACGTGAAACCGTGCCTGAGGGTGTGTTCGCCTTTAATTGCCACAAATTTTTCATGGAAAACCCATCCCTCTCTGGCCGTGGCTCTGCGGGAGCTGCAGACGTACCAAAACTGACCCATACAATCGACGAGACATTGTAATGAGCGCTGACCATACACTCCAATTACCCAGTTCAAACTATGGTCCGTTTGGGCGGCCTTTGTTCAACGACCCATCGGTGCGAAAACTTGCACGTGTTGGGGTCGTGGACATCGGTTCGAACTCTGTTCGGATGGTCATTTTTGACGGCGCGGCGCGCAGTCCAGCCTATTTTTACAACGAAAAGGTCATGTGTGCGTTGGGGGCTGGGATTGCTGAAACCGGGCACCTAAATCCCAAGGGTCGCGATCGCGCTTTAGCGGCCGTTGCACGGTTTGAGGCGATCGCACAAAGTCTTGGCATTTCCCCGCTGACAGCCGTCGCGACCGCCGCCGTGCGTGACGCAACGGACGGCCCTGATTTTTGCGCAGATGTTTTGCGCGAAACGGGCCTTCAAGTTCACGTCATCGATGGCCCAGAAGAAGCGCGCCTTTCTGCGCAGGGCGTGTTGCTTGGCTGGCCGGGGTCTTACGGACTGGTCTGCGACATTGGCGGTGCCTCGATGGAGTTGGCCGAAATTCGCGATGGTCGTGTTGGCAAGTGCGTGACCTCTTCCCTTGGCCCACTTAAATTACAAAGCATGAAGGGCGGTGCAAAGGCGCGCAAAGCCTATGCCAAAGAGGTCATCAGCGATTTACGCGAACAAATTGGTGAACAAAAAGACCGCCTTTTTCTTGTGGGTGGATCGTGGCGTGCAATCGCGCGCATCGACATGCACCGCCGCGGATATCCGCTACACGTCTTGCACGAGTACCGCATGACGCCCAAATCTGTACGCGACACCGTGAAATTCATAGCGCAGTCGAACATTGAAGACCTGCGCAGTGCTTGCGATATTTCCTCCGCACGTATGGCCTTGGTTCCAATCGCATCAGAGGTCCTTAAGATATTAATTAGCAAGGTTAAACCTACAGATATCGCCATTTCAAGCTACGGTATTCGAGAAGGAATGCTTTATGAACAAATGCCCCAGAAATTGCGAGATCGCGATCCCTTGATTGAATCCGCACGCTTCTCTGAGTCCAAAGATGCGCGCCTACCGGGTTTTGGCAAAACGCTGTATGATTTCATCATGCCACTGTTCAAATCGGCCCCCGCAACGACGAAGCGTTTGGTGAAAGCGGCCAGCCTCTTGCACGACGTCAGTTGGCGCGCGCATCCCGATTTTCGCGCGGAAGTCTGTTTTGACAACTCAACCCGTGCAAACATGGGCGGCCTTAGCCACCAAGAACGCGTGTTTCTTGGGCTTGCATTGATGCACCGGTATCGCAACAAACGCGAAGGGACGCGTTTTGACGATCTGTTCGATCTGATACCTCCAGAGCAGCAGAAACAGGCGGAAATTTTGGGCAAGGCCATGCGGTTTGGCGCTATGTTGTGGATGGAGAAAGACGCGCAATTTGGTGAAATGCGCTGGTTCCCAAAGAAAAAGCAGCTTGAGCTGCGCCTTCACCCATCTGCGAAAGCACTGTTTTCAGAGGTCGCAGAAGCACGGCTATCCTCACTGGCGACGTCATTGGGAGCAGAAGTAACCGTCAAATTCACCAAACCCTCTACTGAAGTGCCCGAAGTCTAAAGGTCCACCTCGCCTTCAGGTGGCGTCATTTCCTCGGGCGATTTACGGCGTAAAATGATGTCGCCGTTCGGTAGTATTTCTGGTGCATGGTACTTGGAAAAATCATCAAACTGCCCCAAGAAATCCCCAAGCGCTGGACCCATGTTTTCGACAAAACCGCGCAAAGCTGGCTCCAGCTGATCCATCAGCCCGTCCATTTCGCGCAAAGCGGGTTCCATGTCTTGCACCAAACCTTCGAACAGCAGGCGTGCGCCACGTTCCATCAGGTTGAATCCTTCATCGGTGTTTTTCTCATCGGCCTGCGCAGGCAAAGCCAGTGCGAGGGCCAAAGTAGCGGTCATGGCAATCTGTTTCATGTCTCTAGTATAAGCATGTTCAGCGCAAATTTTTAGATCAAATGTCGATATCAAGCGTCACAGGGAAGTGATCAGACGCTGTAATCGGCGCATCACGCAGCTTGGTATCATTCCAACACTCAGGGTCATCAAAGGAATGCCATATGCGCCAAGCCTTTGCTTTTGTGCGTAAATTTTCGCTTACCATAATGTAGTCAAGCAGCGCTTGAAGATAGCGATTTTGCTGCCTTAATAAAAACCGCAACGTGGTCGGGGATCCGCCTATTTTACGCGCCAACGCATAAGCCGCGTGCGGATCATTGAGGCAAGGACAGCCCGCCTCGCCCAAAACGATCTCGACAGAGGATCGACCAAAAAGATTTTCATATTCATCCAAGCCCGGTCCATCATTCAAATGCCCCAGCACCATCACATGTTCTTTGGCGTTCAGATGCTCTTCGATCCGCCCGCGCAGCCAAACGGCTTGCGCC
>NZ_JABBAM010000030.1 GCF_018607965.1 Planktotalea sp. | reverse complement strand
TCTAAAGCGCTGTTTTTTGTGAAAAGGGTTCGGGCATGAGGCAGTCAACGGAAGTTTTGGCCATCGATTTTGGCACGTCAAACTCTGCCGTTGGCGTCAGTATCAATGGAAAATCACAAATCCTTGAGCTTGAACAGGGCAAGCAAACCCTTCCCACAGCGCTGTTTTTCGACTTTGAAGAGAAGACTGTGGCCTATGGATCGCACGCGGAACAAGCGCTGTTTGAGGGCGCATGGGGACGCTACATGCGCGCGCTTAAATCCCTACTTGGCACGCCCCTGATCCGCGAAAGCAGCGTGTTCTTGGGCAAGCGAATGACCTACATCCAGATCGTCGCGCGGTTTTTGTCAGAGATGAAACAGCGCGCAGAAGTTCAAACGGGTCACAAATACACGCAGGCTTTGTCTGGTCGCCCCGTGCGGTTTCACGCCGATCCCAAGCGCGACGCACAGGCCTTGGCCGACCTGTCGGAATGTTACGAAATCGCGGGCTTCCAAGACGTGCGCTTTATGAACGAACCCGAAGCCGCGGCACGTGCACAAGCCCATGTTCTGAACGCAGGTGATCTGGGCCTTGTGATTGATATCGGCGGCGGTACGTCTGACTTTACGCTGTTTCGCAGCGAAAGAGATGGCGCAATTGATATCATTCAAAGCGAGGGCCTGCGCCTTGGCGGCACTGATTTCGACCGTCTGCTCAGCTTTGAACACGTTATGCCGCTCATGGGACGGGACAGCCAAATTCGTCACGCGTTTGGCAAAGCCACACACATCGCGCCAAACGGTATCTTCGCGGACCTCGCCACATGGCAGAAAATCCCGTTCCTCTATTCACCAAATACCCTTCGCGCTGCAAAAGACCTGCTGCAATATGCGGTCGAGCCGGATAAACTCAAACGCTTGATGCGTGTCCTAAAGGACGAACGCGGTCATGATCTGGCCTTCGCTGTCGAGGCCGCAAAGATCGAGTTGAACACAAAAGTCGTCGCATACGTCGAAATGCGCCTCGATGCACTTGAAAAACAGATGACGTCGCAGCTACCAGCCCTCGGACTTGCACACACCTTACATCCCTCGGCGAAACAGATTGCGGACATGGCCAAGCAATGCACAGGCCAAGCAGACTTTACGCCCGAAGACGTCACACTCCTAATCTTAGTCGGGGGCTCAAGCCTTATGCAAGTGGTTCAAACGGCTGTATCCAAAGAATTTCCAAGCGCACGAGTGCATCACGGCGCAGCCCTGACAGGCATCATCGAAGGTCTCGCGCAGGCCACGACCGAATGGCAAACCTAAGCGCTTCCCCTTTCCACAAATATCCCGGGTGAATTGGCCAGCGGCCAAGGGGGCAGCGCCCCAGCCTAAACTTCACCCATCAATAGCTGCGCCAAGCTATGGGCCATGACCTTCGCACTATCTACCATGTCATCAACACCGACATATTCATCCGGCTTATGCGCCAATTCCAAAATGCCAGGCCCGTAGGCAATACAGTTTTTCAACGTCCCAATCCGATCAATGTGCTTTTGATCATAGGTTCCGGGCGACGCAACATAGCGCACTTTCTTTCCCATCACCGCCTCGATCGAACGCGCGACGGTCTGCACAACAGGCGCTTCCTTATCTGTCATTGACGGCGCAACGTGGTTCAATTCGCGCATCGCATATTCAAAATTCGGACGCGTAACGCGCAGATCCTCTAACAGATCTTTGACTTCGCCACTTACGCCTTCGTAATTTTCCTCGGCCAGATACCGACGATCAATCACGATGCGACAGGAATCAGGCACGCAATGGGACGGCAGCGCTGTGCTGCCCTCGGCCTGTTCACTCTGACCGCCATGAATTGAATTGATGTTCATCGTGGATTGGCGCGCACCTTCTGGAATGACGGGCATTTCCGTGTGGCGCGACGCCATTGCGGGATACAACGTATCTTCGAATTTATCGAGCACCGCCCCCATATGCCGCACCGCGCAATCACCAAGGAAGGGCATGCAACCGTGTGCGATCTCACCAAATGTTTCGATCTCTGCCCACCAACCACCACGATGCCCCAAACAAATTTGGT
Source organism: Planktotalea sp. (assembly GCF_018607965.1). Taxonomy (GTDB): domain Bacteria; phylum Pseudomonadota; class Alphaproteobacteria; order Rhodobacterales; family Rhodobacteraceae; genus Planktotalea. The sequence goes on along the minus strand of NZ_JABBAM010000030.1, from coordinate 12,566 downwards.
CCACGCCCAGCGGTTCAGGAATAATGACATGCTGCACGCGGGACGGTGCGAAAAACCCTTTTTCGGCCAAGTAAGCTACGCCGCCGTATCCGCCGCTTTCTTCGTCAGCGGTTCCACTAATTTCGATGGCACCTGCAAAATCGGGGCATTCTTCAACAAACGCCTCAGCCGCAATGATCGACGACGACAAGCCGCCTTTCATGTCACAGGCGCCGCGTCCATAAATTCTACCATCGCTCAATTCGCCACCAAACGGATCAAACGTCCAACCCGCGCCGACCTCGACCACGTCGATGTGGGAATTAAAATGAACGCATTCGCCTGCGCGGGTTCCGTCGCGACGGCACACAACATTCCATCGTGGATACTTCGTGCAATCTCCCGGCGCACCCTCAGCGCGCACCATTTCCATCGTGAAACCACTGCGCGCCATACGTTCGCCAAGATACGTACATATCTCACGGTAGTTTTCACCAGGTGGATTAAGCGTCGGGATGCGGATCAACTCTTGTGTCAGTGCGATGAGATCGTCGCGCTTGCCTTCTATTCTCTTGGCCAACCGTGTCTGCAAATCGCTCATACCGTTCCCCCGTTTCAGGTTTAACGTGACGCGGCCGCGCGGCTCTTGCAAGACCCCTCATGTCGTGGCACCAGGCATATATGTTCTCAGGGCAGGGTGAAAGTCCCTACCGGCGGTGATAGCCCGCGAGCGCCTTTGCTAAAACGTAAAGGGTCAGCAGACTTTGGTGGAATTCCAAGGCCGACGGTGAAAGTCCGGATGAAAGAGAGCGGTGTGCTCGCCCTTTTGGGGCAGGTAGGCCAATGCGATGCTCTGGGGCTTTTGTACGTCTAAAACAAAGGTTCCAAAATGACGAAACTACTGAAAATCGCGTTTATCAAAGCGCAATGGCACGCTGAAATCGTGGATCAAGCGCTTGTCGGGTTTATCGGTGATATGGACAGCGTTGATGCGACGGTTCAGATTGCAGCTTTCGATGTGCCGGGGGCATTTGAAATGCCACTCTTGGCGAAAAAGCTGGGTGCATCTGGCGAATACGACGCTGTGGTCTGTGCAGCCCTTGTTGTTGATGGCGGTATTTACCGTCACGACTTTGTCGCAAGCGCCGTGGTCAACGGATTGATGGAGGCCCAGATGAGCACAGGCGTGCCCACCTTCTCTGTTTCGCTCACGCCGCATCATTTCCATCCCACGTCAGAGCACATCGGCTTTTACACCGATCACTTCGTCAAGAAGGGCGCAGAGGCCGCGCAGGCCGTGCGCCAAACATTAGCGCATTACGTCTAACGCAAGCGAAACAGTGGGGCTGGACCAAGTGGGATCGGCCCCAGTTTCATCTGCCCGCCAACTAACGCCAGCGGTAAATCCAACGTATTGCGATTGCCCGATAGGCCAGAAAGCAACGATAAAGCTTGATCAATCGGACGCACCAATTGCTTAGGGATGAGACCTGTCGCCGCGCTGATCGCTAAAATATCACGCCAGTTCTGCGCTTTGATCGTGATCTGACCGTCCGCGCGACCAGTGCTATCCACGTCAAATCCACCCGCAATACGCAATTCTAGCTGGCCCCATTTGGCCTCGATCAGCTTTACATCAATACGCGTGGGCTGTGGGCGCGCAGATTGGAGCGCGTTTAAATCCCAAGGTGCGTCAAACGACGCGGTCACATCACCGCGCGCAAACTCTAGCGTTTGGGGCAAAAGCCCTGCCTCTAAGCGAATGTTGGCAGGTTGGGGCAAGATCAGGTCACGCGCTTCAACACCAAAGTGGTAACTGTTCAACTCGGTCGCTTTGCGTTCAACAGCCATCAGCACTTTGCTTGCGCCGTATTCATGGCCATCGTCCATTTTTGCCACCAAGCCTTCGGTCACATAATTTGCTTTCTCCAACGCAAGGGATGCGCTTTTCTTCACAATCAAAGACGCACGCATGTCTGTGCTAGTGATCGCAGCTTTGCCAAACGGGCTGCTGATCGTCTGCTCATTTGGCCACACGGCGATCAAATGCTCTGGCTTATAGCTAAGCGCGAAAACCTGAAGGAAGGGCGCTGAATAGGCGACACCTGTTTCTGGATCGGCCAAGGACAGATCGCTTATCGTCGTGTCAAAACGACTTGGAAAGCCATTAGTGGTTATGCTGTCGTACTCTGCAACCCAGCCTTCGTTGCGACGATCTTCGAACCAACGTTCAAAACCTGCCGTCGCGCCGTTTGAACCTATGAACCAATAGCCTGCGTAGAGCGCAGCAGCAGTCAAAATAACAAAGAGTAGTCGTTTCATGTCTTTTCCTCGCGGCTTCGCTCGTATCTAGTGCAGACAACGTTAAAGGACCAGTAGCATGACGATGTGGGTGTTTGGATACGGATCACTTTTGTGGAATCCAGGGTTTGAAACGGACGATACGCAGGTTGGCGTCTTGAATGACTATGCGCGCAGCTTCTGTATGCGCTCGATCCATCATCGCGGCACGTCTGAACATCCCGGTCTCGTCCTTGCGCTTGATGAACAACACGGTGCCAGTTGCGAAGGCGTTGCGTTGCGCGTCAGGGCTGGGGATGAAGCACAAACACTTGTTTACTTGCGTGAACGTGAATTGATTTCATCGGCCTATCTGGAGCGCATATTACCTGTCATTTTGAATACGGGCGAAACGATCCAAGCGGTCACATACGTTATCGACCCTGATCATGTGCAATACTGCCATCTTGAACTGGAAGAACAAGCAAACGTCATTTCGCGTGCCGTTGGCGATCGTGGCCCGAATACGGAATACCTCCATAATACAGCGTCGCATTTGGTCAAAATTGGCATCGAAGACCCTGATTTGAATTGGCTTTCCAAGCGCGTTGTCACGCTTTGTTCATAACTCTTGGCTTGATCGCACAAACAGCGTATCATTATACCTAAGAAAAACGTGTCAGGAGCCGTCCCCTTGGACAAGCCAGACCGCGAGGTAAGTGCGCAGTTCTCGCAGCCCATTCGACAGATTTTGTCGATGCTCATCGTAATCGGTCTCGTCGGGGCCGGAGCCTTTGTGGCGTTACCACGGGTTCTGCCAATATTCTTGGCCAATCCTTGGTTGAACGGTTTCATTCTTTTTGTCTTCATGGTTGGCGTCTTGGCGTGTTTTTATCAGGTCGGACAGTTGATCAATTCGGTCCGTTGGCTAGAGGCCTTTGCCTCTGAGCGCCGCAAAAACGAAGGTATCAAAGCACCCCAATTACTCGCCCCACTCGCGACGCTTTTGCGCTCACGCGGCGCGCGGATGCAGATTTCGTCCAGTTCCACGCGATCCATCTTGGACTCGGTTGGCACACGCGTGGATGAAGCCCGCGAAATTACGCGCTATCTTGTTAACTTGCTCATTTTTCTTGGCCTGCTTGGGACCTTCTACGGGCTTGCGACGACCGTTCCTGCAATTGTCGATACGATCCGCAATCTAAGTGCGGCTGAGGGCGAAACCGGCGCTGACGTGTTCAAGCGGTTGCAATCGGGCCTTGAGGCGCAAATGGGCGGCATGGGCGTCGCGTTTGGTTCGTCCCTGTTGGGTCTTGCCGGATCGCTTGTTGTTGGCCTTTTGGAATTGTTTGCGGGGCATGGTCAAAACCGGTTCTATCGTGAATTGGAGGAGTGGCTGTCGACCATTACGCGCCTTGGATATTCTTCTGGCGACGGTGAAGGTAGCGTTGAAAACAACGCAATGACCGCGGTGTTGGATCACATGGCTGAACAGATGGAAGCGCTACAACTGATGTTCACGCAAAGCGACGTGAGCCGGTCGGTGGTGGATGACAAGATCAGTACGCTGACCGACGCAATTTCCAGCATGACCGAACGGATGGAAGCAACGGGCACGGCAACGGATGCTTTGATGTGGGTTGCCCATGGCCAAGAACAGTTGATCGCCAAGCTGGACGGAAGTTCTTTGGGTGGTGACGGAATGGACGCGGAAAGTCGCATGCGCCTTCGTTCTATTGACGTGCAAATGCTGAAAATTCTAGAAGAAATGTCTGCAGGACGTGCAGAAACGATGGCGGAATTACGCAATGATATTGCCACTCTGGGTCGCATCTTGAACCAGCCCCGAAAAGCGGCGGCAGGTGCTGTGAAATCGCAAATTGTGCGTACGCGTGACGGTGGCTAATGGCACTTTCGAGACGGACAGGTCAGCGGTTCCAAGGCTCCATTTGGCCAGGATTTGTCGATGCAATGACCGGCCTGTTACTGGTCCTCATGTTCGTTTTGACGATGTTTATGGTGATGCAATTCGTTTTGCGCGAAACGATCACGGGCCAAGAAAGCGAACTTGATGATTTGGGCCAAGAAATTGCCGCGCTGGCCAGCGCACTTGGGCTTGAGCGCGACAGATCAGCAAGATTAGAAAATGATTTAGGCGCATTGAATGCAACGCTTGATGATGCGGCGACGCGGGCACAAGCTCAAACAGCGTTGATCGCAGCGCTGCAACAGGAACGATCCGAACAGAGTGCTGCGTTAGAACAAGCGTCAGCGCAGATCACGAGTTTTGAAACTCAAGTCGCTTCATTGTTATCTCAGCGCGATACTGCATTAAGTAATATAGCAGCACTCGAAGACGCGCAAACCAAGCTGTTAAACGAAAAAGAAGCCCTTGATCTGGCACTAGCGGCAGCGCGTACCGAAATTGACGACCGTGTAGAAACGGCGCGTTTGGCTGCTGCCCAACGCGAAGCCATGGATGCACTGATCGCTAACTTACGTGCAGATGGCGCGGAACAGGATGCCGCATTGTCAGCGCGCGCAGTGGAATTGGCTGATCTACAAAAGGCACTGAGCGAAGAAGAAAAAGCGCGCCTGCTTGAGGCCGAAGCGGCCAAAGCACTGCGCGCGCGCTTGGAAAATGCGGATGCGGAACTGACCGCGATGACGCTTAATCTTGAAGCGCAGCGCAAAAAAGCAGAAAATACTTTAACATTGCTTGCCGCCGCTCGGTCTGCTCAAAGTGATTTGACGGCACAACTGGCGGCTGCTGTGACAAGCGGGCAAAACACTGATTTGGCCAAATCTGCTGTTGAAAAAGAGCTCTCTGAAATTCTTGCACAACTTGCCTTGGCGCGGTCCGATTTGGAAACTGCGCGCAATGAGCAGGCCCAAACCGCTTTGTCTCAGCAAACCGATGCAGACCGCGCTGCTGCTAGAATTGCCGCGATGATTGCCGCGCAAAAAGCCACGGATCAAAACCTAATAGAAGTCACGCAGGCACGCGACACGGCGCTGGAAGAGTTACGCCAGATCGCCGCCGCGCAAGATGTGTCTGCTGCTGAACTCAGTGAAACAGCTCTTGCACGGGACACTGCGAATGAGCGCGTAGCTGACCTCATCGTCGCACTGGACGCTGCTGGGATAAAGCTTGCACAACTTGCCTTGGCGCGGTCCGATTTGGAAACTGCGCGCAATGAGCAGGCCCAAACCGCTTTGTCTCAGCAAACCGATGCAGACCGCGCTGCTGCTAGAATTGCCGCGATGATTGCCGCGCAAAAAGCCACGGATCAAAACCTAATAGAAGTCACGCAGGCACGCGACACGGCGCTGGAAGAGTTACGCCAGATCGCCGCCGCGCAAGATGTGTCTGCTGCTGAACTCAGTGAAACAGCTCTTGCACGGGACACTGCGAATGAGCGCGTAGCTGACCTCATCGTCGCACTGGACGCTGCTGGGATAAAGCTTGCGGAATTGGAACAGGCGCAGGAAAACTCTGCTGAATTGGTTGCGGCTTTGACAAGCGAATTGGCGCGTACGCGGGATGTATTGGCCAAAACCCAAGCCGACCTGAACATATCCAAAGACACGAGCGAGATTGAGCTGACACTTGCGGCCGCGCTTGCAGCGAGAACATCTGCTGAACTTGAGCGAGAAGAGATCCAGCGACAGCTTGCGTCTGCCCTAGCCGCAAAATTAGCCGCAGAACAACAAGCTGAGATCCGCTTGGATGATGCAACAAAACAAGCAATTTTATTGTCTGCAGCGCGCGAAGAACTAACGAGTGAGCAAGCACGCGCATCAGAAGCACAGCGTCAAACCGAAGCGCTTAATCAACAAGTCGCGGCGTTACGGGGGCAGTTGTCCAGCCTTCAAGCCATCCTGGACGAAGCCAAAACACAAGACTTGGAAGCCAAAGTTCAACTTCAAAATCTTGGATCTGATCTGAATGCAGCACTTGCGCGGGTCGCGGCGGAAGAACGAAAGCGCCGTCAGCTAGAGGAAGCAGAGCGCATTCGATTGGAAGCTGAGGCCAAAGAATTGCAAGAACAAACAAAAGATTTGGAACGATACCGGTCTGAGTTTTTTGGCCGCTTGCGCGATGTTCTTGGCTCGCAAGACGGCGTGCGCATCGAAGGCGATAGATTTGTGTTCTCCTCCGAAGTTCTCTTTCCTCCGGGACAGGCTAACCTATCCAATGAAGGGCGCGGCGAAGTTTCAAAAGTTGCAAATATCCTGCGTTCGATAGCAAGCGATATCCCGAATGGGATCGATTGGGTCATTCGTGTAGATGGGCACACCGATAATGTCCCGCTGTCAGGTTTAGGCGAATTTGCAGATAATTGGGAACTTAGCCAAGCCCGTGCACTTTCCGTTGTGAAGTATATGGTTAACTCTCTTGGTATTTCCCCAAGCCGTCTCGCAGCGAACGGTTTTGGCCAATATCAACCTGTGAATACTGAAGATAGTGATGCAGCCCGGGCGCAGAACCGCAGGATCGAGTTAAAATTTACTGAAAAATAGATCAGCGAGAGTCACTTAGAGATTTCAAAACGACTTTCGCGCGCGTCGATGGTTTCACCATTTCGCAACAATGTAACATTTGCCTGATACACGCCGCCGGGCCATGGTGCGGATCGTCGGTTTTTCCCAATAGCGCGAAAAAATTGCGCGCGGTTCCTAGGAAGTTCGTAGGTGTCGGTGACAAGAAAATCACCAGGGCCTTTGAATGTCATCTCAACCCTGTCGCCTGTCTTGCCTCCAAATAGGTAGAAATAGCTTACCAAGGCTGGCGATGTGCGTTTCAAGTCCGTTTGCGCGACACCCAATCTAATCTCTGTGAAATCGGGAACTTAGTCAGAAAACCCGACATCTAAAACACCACCCTCTTGGAACAAGGGCAGGTCATCCCACAGCGCTTCACTGATCGCAGCGTTACAATCAGGTCCATTCGGCGCAAAAGGATCTACAGGTTGCCCGTCTTTACGCACAGATAGGTGCAAGCGCGCAAATTGTGTGCGTCCGCTCATGCCCATTTCGCCAAGCTTGGTTCCGATTTCGACCACTTCACCTTTTTTGACAGCGCCCGAACCTTCCCGCAGATGACAATATTGAGTTTGCCAACCTTCGCCATGGTCGATCACCAAGCCATTGCCGCAATCACGGCCCTTGATCGCGTCAGGGTCAAATTTTCCAGTCCAAACATCGGGTATATTATTGCGGGTTCCTAGAACCGTACCTGCGGCTGCGGCAAGAATGTTAACACCCGCTTGCGCCTTTGCTGCAGTCGCAACTGCGAAATCGGTTCCTTTGTGCCCATTATAGGTGCGCGGCCCACATTGAAAATTTTGAGAGGCTTCACTGGGATCGTGATCCATGTATTGTTGAATATAGCAGGTCTGCCCAAGCTCGCATTCAACAGGAAGCAATAGTGTAATAGCCCCCGCAGCAGGGGCTGCGAGGGCTGTAAATGATATAGCAAGAAGTGCGTCACGCATTAGTCAGCGGTCAAAAGAGGAGGTTTTTTTCCAGAGAGACGAGGTTTCTCGGGACCTTCGGTTTTTAGAACAATCTTGCCGTCCTTAATATCGACCTTTACCAGACCACCTTTAGCAAGCTTACCAAACAGCAACTCCTCAGCGAGCGGCTTTTTGATGTGCTCTTGGATCACACGGCCAAGTGGACGCGCACCCATTTTGCTGTCGTAGCCTTTGTCCGCGATCCATTCGGTAGCCGCTTTGGACAGTTCGAACGTCACATTGCGATCCATCAATTGCGCTTCCAGCTGCAATACGAATTTCTCGACCACCTGCATGATAACCTTCTTTGGCAACGCGCCAAAGCTGATCACTGAATCTAGACGATTGCGGAATTCTGGTGTGAACGTCCGCTCGATTGCTGCGGTATCTTCGCCTGTGCGTGCGGAACGACCAAAGCCCATGGCCTCTTTTGCTTGCTCTGCGGCACCTGCGTTTGATGTCATGATCAAAACGACATTGCGGAAATCGACCGCACGACCGTTGTGATCTGTCAGTTTACCGTGGTCCATAACCTGCAAGAGGATATTGAACACATCTGGATGCGCTTTTTCGATCTCATCCAGCAAAAGAACGCAATGTGGATGTTGATCCACGCCGTCCGTTAGCAGGCCACCTTGATCAAACCCGACATAGCCGGGAGGGGCACCAATCAGGCGCGACACTGCATGCTTTTCCATGTACTCAGACATATCAAAACGCAGCATTTCAACACCGAGGGTATCGGCGAGCTGCTTAGCAACTTCAGTTTTGCCCACGCCTGTCGGACCTGCAAACAGGTAGTTACCGATAGGTTTTTCAGGCTCACGCAGACCAGCGCGCGCCAGCTTGATCGCAGAACTAAGTGCGTCGATGGCATCGTCTTGGCCAAACACGACACGCTTCAGGCTTGCCTCAAGATCCCTAAGAACGGCTGCATCGTCTTTGGTGACGTTCTTTGGTGGAATACGCGCGATCTTGGCGACGACGGCTTCGATTTCCTTGGTTCCAATTGTCTTGCGACGTTTGCTTTCGGGGAGAAGGTGCTGTGCAGCACCGGCTTCGTCGATGACGTCAATTGCTTTATCGGGCAGTTTACGGTCGTTGATATAGCGCGCGGCCAATTCAACTGCGGTTTTGATCGCATCGGACGTGTACTTCACATCGTGGTGGTCCTCGAAATACGGCTTGAGGCCTTTGAGGATCTTCACTGAATCCTGAACGGAGGGCTCTGCCACATCAATCTTCTGGAAACGACGCGACAATGCGCGGTCCTTTTCGAAATGCTGGCGGAACTCTTTATACGTTGTGGAACCCATGGTGCGCAATTTTCCGCCCTGCAACGCAGGTTTTAGCAAATTGGATGCATCCATTGCGCCGCCAGACGTCGCGCCCGCACCAATAACGGTATGGATTTCGTCGATAAACAGAACGCTATCAGGGTGATCTTCAATTTCTGTAACAACAGCCTTGAGGCGTTCCTCAAAGTCACCGCGATACCGTGTACCAGCCAAAAGCGCGCCCATATCAAGCGAGAAGATCGTTGTTTCAGACAGAACCTTCGGGATGTCGCCCTCAACAATTTTACGGGCAAGGCCCTCTGCGATAGCGGTTTTACCAACGCCGGGGTCCCCGACCAGCAAGGGGTTGTTCTTGCGACGACGGCAAAGCACTTGGATGCAGCGCTCGACTTCGCTATCGCGTCCGATCAAAGGATCGACATCGCCCTTGGCGGCTTTGACGTTAAGATCTACGCAATATTTCGCAAGTGCGCTTTCTTTCTTTTCTTCGCCCTCCATCGCAGCAGCTGCCGCGTCTTCATCCATATCGGGTGAGCCGGTGACAGGGCGCGCGTCGCCGAATGCGGGATCCTTGGCAACACCGTGGGCGATGTAGTTTACCGCGTCGTAGCGCGTCATGTCCTGTTCTTGCAGGAAGTACGCCGCGTTGCTTTCACGCTCTGCGAACATGGCGACCAAAACATTGGCACCCGTTACTTCAGAACGGCCAGAGCTTTGCACATGGATCGCGGCACGTTGGATCACACGTTGGAACGCAGCTGTCGGCACGGCCTCTGATCCCTCGATATCCGTGACCAAGTTGCTGAGATCGTCTTCAATAAAACCGACCAAAGTTTGGCGCAGTTCTTCTGTGTTCACAGAGCAGGCTTTCATCACGCGCTCTGCATCTGTTTCGTCGATCAGCGCGAGCAAGAGATGCTCTAGCGTTGCGAATTCGTGGCGGTGTGCGTTGGCCAAAGCCAGTGCAGAATGAATTGCCTGCTCAAGTGTTGTTGAAAATGATGGCACGGGAAGTGCTCCTTTTTCTTGGACCCTGCTCGGGGTATAACGAGCAACCTAGGCCTAATGTCTTAAAGTTTGGTCGATATTTGGCCAGCTTCAAGCGATTTCTAACATTTCTCGATCAACTTTGATGTTACTGAGTAACATCGGGCATAATTGAGACGATTTATCTTGACTTAGGGCCGCATCAGAATTTGTCACGGCGTTTACGTATTTCGGTGAAAACATCCACCGGTGCGGCGTTCGGCATGCCTAGATGCTCTGCAATTTGCCGGACGTGCGCTCGCAGAAACGGGTTTGTCGCACGTTCACGTTTGAGGGATGAAGGCACGGTTGGCGATCCTGCCGCACGTGCCAGTTTGATTGCTTCACGCCTAGAGATAAGCGCGGCGTTCTCAGGTTCAATGGTTAACGCGAATCTAGCGTTGGTGGCCGTGTACTCGTGACCTGAATAAATCATGGTCTCATCGGGTAGCGCGTTCAATTTGGTGAGGCTTTCAAACATCAACGCAGGCGAGCCCTCAAACAATCGCCCACACCCCAGCGCCATTAGGCTATCGGCAGTGAACGCGGCATCCTGCGAGGGCATGTGAAATGTGATGTGACCCATCGTGTGGCCGGACACGTCTATAATGTGGGTAGGGATGCCTAGCACATCAATCGTGTCCGCCTCAGCAACAGAGACATCCAAAGGGGGCAGGCGATGCGCATCGGCGCTTGCGCCGATGACACGTAAATCAACGCGCCCTGTCAGAGCTTCTAAACCTTGCACGTGATCATCGTGGTGATGTGTTAAAAGAACCGTCGTCAACGTCCAGCCGCGTTTCGCCAAGATTTCGTTGATCGGGTCTGCTTCGGGCACATCTACAACAGCCGCCTCAAGCGTCTCTAAATTTGCGATCACGAATGCATAGTTATCTTGCAGACAAGGAACGGTAACAATTTCATATGGCATGGCGTTTCGGCTCCGTCTTGCTATGGTTGGTACTAGAGTGGCTGATCATGAGAGGCGCTGCAATGCATCTTGATGTGCAGGACCTACGAAATTTCTACTATCGCAGCACCCTTGGGCGTGCGGCACAACGCGCTGTGCGCAATCGTGTGCTAGGAATGTGGCCACAGGCTCAAGGGATGACGGTTGCGGGTTTTGGCTTTGCGGCTCCTCTCTTGCGCCCCTACCTTAAGGACGCACGCAGGGTTGTAGCGTTAATGCCGGGTCCACAGGGCGTGATACCTTGGCCTGCGGGTCTGCCGAATGTGTCAGTGCTATGTGAAGAAATGCTTTGGCCCATTGAAACAGGACGGGTTGATCGTTTGATAGTGATGCACGGTCTTGAGACATCTGAAAACCCGACCGCGGTTCTGGATGAGTGTTGGCGCACATTAGGGCCGGGCGGGCGGGCACTGTTCATCGTTCCCAATCGCGCAGGTCTTTGGTCGCGTAGCGATGCAACGCCATTCGGGTATGGGCGTCCCTATACAATGACGCAGATCGAAACCCAGCTAAAGCGCCACGGCTTCATGCCCGAACGCCATTCAGCCGCGCTCTATCAGCCACCAAATTCTAAACGCGGTTGGATGAAGTCGGGCGGATTGCTGGAACGCATCGGCAGCAAGATCCCTGCAATTTTTCCCGCGGGTGTTCTTATCGTTGAGGCCTCTAAACGGGTTCACGCGCCAACGGGGCATTCCAAACGTCTGCGCTTGCCTAGTCCGTTGGAGGTGCTCAAACCCAAACCTGTCGCGGAACCCGTGACGGGTCGCGAAGCAGACGCGCGCTAAAAACACAAAGCTGGCCTTTAGGAATCACAAGAATGCTCGAAATCCATACGGATTTGTAACGCTTTGACATGCGCATCTCGTCGCAGGTGCCGCAGGGGCATGAAAACAAGGGCCAACGGCATCACGGAATTGTACCAAGATATGTTGCGATGCGCCAATCCCTCTGCTACATCGGGCCAGAATTTCACGCACCGACGTCAGTCGGAGCTCCATCGCTCTCGACCTGCTAAATAGTTACGCAGGAAAAAGGGCCAGAATATCGGAAGGATGGACGTGTCCGAACCAGCTTCGATTTCATCAGGCATCGCTGCGCGCTATGCCTCGGCAGTTTTCGATCTTGCCAAAGACGGCAAGGCGCTCGCAAAATTTGAAACTAATGTGGATGATCTGGCCACTGCGCTAGACGCCAGCGCTGATCTGCGCGACCTGATTTCTTCGCCGGTGTATTCCCGCGACGTTCAAGGCGTGGCAATCAACGCGATCTCCAAAAAAATGAAGTTGCAGCCTATCATGGCCAACACGCTTAGCCTTATGGCAACAAAGCGTCGTTTGTTCGTGCTGCCGCAACTTGTTGCTCAATTGCGTGCGCTTATCGCAGAAGACAAAGGCGAAGTGACTGCTGAAGTGACTTCCGCAACTGCAATGACCAAAGCGCAGTCAGATAAACTGGCGAAAACGCTGAAGGCCAATGTAGGCAAAGACGTTA
>NZ_JABBAM010000176.1 GCF_018607965.1 Planktotalea sp. | reverse complement strand
AAAATGTACCCAGACCAACCATGCCATACGATCAGGATTACCCGCAGGCCGACCGAGGCCTGCATCAGGATAGCGTTCACACAAATACTCCGTGATCGCACCCGTCTCGAACATGCGTTCGCCTTCAATCTCTAGCGCGGGCACGCGGCCTGCTGGTGAAAGCGCAAGGTAGGAAGGGTCACGCAGGCTCTTATCAAAGGAATGCGTGACCACTTGGAATGGAATTTCAAGCTCGTGCAACAGCCATAGACTACGCATTGAACGTGTCTGCGGGCAATGATGTAGAATAATGTCGCTCACGTCTCTGCCTCCTCTTCAGGTTCCAGTCGAATAAGGGCGGCACCTGCTTCGACTTGATCACCCTCAAACACCAAAACTTCGGCAACAACACCGGAACGTTGAGACAGCAAGGAATGTTCCATTTTCATAGCCTCTAGTACACAAAGCCGCTGATTTAGGTCTACACTTTGTCCATTTTGTACAAATACTGATTTCACCAACCCGGGCATTGGCGCGACAATAACATCAGTGTCCCCGCTTGTGCTGTTGGCGCGATCAAGCAGGTCAACGACCGCAAAATCGGCACCTGTTGGCCCGAAGATATAGACATGTTGATCTACGCAAATCGACGGCGCGCTTGGCCGTCCATTCAGCAACCACGCCTTTGCATTGCGCCATGCCTCCACAGGGCCGAGAGGCGTTTCAATTGTCACATGCGACGGGTTGTTGATCTTGATCTTGCACAGAAGATCACCGTCCGCACTGCGTAGATGGACCTGCCGCGCAAGCGGTTGCCAAAGCGTAAAGCCCATCATTGACGCGCCGCCTTGTAAGTCTGTCGCGCAAAGGACTGCGTTCGCGATACTCTCAGCGCTCAGTTCCGGCTTAGCACTCAAAGCGGCCTGATCGCGTGCAATGAGACCTGTGTCCACATCCCCTGTTGCAAACCCTTCGTGGCTGGCCAAAGCGTGCAGAAACCCAAGGTTTGTAACGGTTCCAGCAACTTGCGTCTGCGACAAGGCTTGGCGCAGTCTTGACAACGCAATGCGACGCGTCGCACCATGAACCGTGATTTTGGCAATCATCGGGTCATAAAATGGGCTTACCTCATCGCCGCTGCGCACGCCTGTGTCCGCGCGTGCAGCACTCGGGAAGTGCAAGTGCGATAAACGACCCGTTGCCGGCAGAAAATCATTCGCAGCGTCTTCTGCATATAGCCGCGCTTCAAAGGAATGGCCGCTGATCGTCAATTCCTCTTGCTGCAGGGGCAAAGCCTCGCCCGATGCGACCCGCAATTGCCACTCCACCAGATCAACGCCTGTGATCTCTTCTGTCACGGGATGTTCCACCTGCAAACGCGTGTTCATTTCCATGAACCAGAACCCGTCTTTGCGCAGCCCGTCAGAGCCGTCGACGATAAACTCAATCGTCCCAGCCCCCGCATACCCAATCGCCTTCGCCGCCCGGACCGCCGCGTCGCCCATCGCCGCGCGCACGGCGTCCGTCATTCCCGGTGCAGGCGCTTCTTCAATCACCTTCTGGTGGCGGCGCTGCAATGAGCAATCACGCTCAAACAAGTGCACTGCATCCGTACCATCCCCAAACACTTGGATTTCAATATGGCGCGGCTTGGTTACAAATTTCTCGACAAGCACATCCGAATTACCAAAGGCCGCCTTTGCCTCTGATCGCGCACTTGCAAGCGCATCTAGAAAATCAGCACCGCGCTCAACAAGGCGCATGCCTTTGCCACCGCCGCCAGCAACCGCCTTGATCAACACGGGATACCCGATTGACCCCGCTTGATCAGCTAGAAATGCATCATCTTGATTGGGCCCATGGTATCCGGGGACAACAGGCACACCTGCCTTTTCCATCAATACCTTAGCAGCGTCCTTTAAACCCATCGCACGAATCGCATCAGCGCTTGGTCCAATGAACACAAGACCCGCCGCTTCAACCCAGTCAACGAAATCAGGGTTCTCAGATAGAAAGCCATATCCGGGGTGGATCGCCTGTGCGCCACTCTCGAGAGCGGCCTTGATAATAACGTCGCCACGTAAATAACTGCTTGCGGGTGCAGATCCACCAATATGAACAGCGTCGTCCGCCATTTCAACGTGCCGCGCGTTGGCATCCGCGTCTGAATATACAGCAACACATCGCACACCGAGGGCTTGCGCTGTTTGCATTATACGGCACGCGATTTCACCACGATTGGCAATAAGGATCGTATCAAACATATGATTTTTCCTTTTTAAATTTACATGCTTGTGAAGTGAATGCAAAACATTAAATTCATCTCACCTACATCCGAAACACGCCAAAGCGCGTTTCCTCTATTGGCGCGTTCAGCGCCGCTGACAGGCTAAGCGCAAGCACATCGCGGGTTTTACGCGGGTCAATCACCCCGTCATCCCAAAGCCGCGCAGAGGCGTTTAGGGGATGGCTTTGCTCTTCAAACATATCAATTGTGGGCTGTTTGAAGGCCGCTTCTTCCTCTGGCGACCACGTGCCACCCTTGGCTTCGATCCCATCTCGTTTCACCGTCGCCAAGACGCCAGCGGCCTGCGGACCACCCATTACAGAGATACGACTGTTGGGCCATGTCCACAGAAAACGCGGTTGATACGCACGTCCCGCCATACCGTAATTGCCTGCCCCGAAAGAGCCGCCAACCAGCATAGTAACCTTGGGAACCGAGGTCGTTGCGACCGCCGTTACAAGCTTGGCACCATGGCGCGCAATCCCCTCGTTTTCATATTTACGACCCACCATAAATCCGGTGATGTTTTGCAAAAATATCAAAGGGATTTTGCGTTGCGAGCAGAGTTCGACAAAGTGCGCGCCCTTTTGCGCGGCTTCTGAAAACAACACGCCATTGTTGGCGATGATGCCCACAGGACAGCCTTTGAGATGGGCAAAGCCCGTCACCAAAGTTTCGCCATAGCGCGGCTTGAACTCGTCAAAGCGCGATCCATCCACAACCCGTGCGATGACCTCACGGATGTCATAGGGCGTGCGCAGATCCGCCGGTACAACGCCGAAAAGTTCCGCAGGATCGTAGGCTGGCTCTTCTGAGGTCTGCCAGTGCACAGTGCTTGGCTTGGCGCGGTTCAGATGGCTGACCGCACGACGCACAAGCGCCAATGCGTGGGCGTCATCCTCTGCGAGGTAATCCGCAACACCCGACAAACGCGTATGCACGTCACCCCCGCCCAAATCCTCTGCAGTGACGATTTCGCCTGTTGCGGCCTTTACCAAAGGCGGTCCCGCTAGGAAAATCGTACCCTGTTCGCGCACAATGATGGTCACGTCGCTCATCGCGGGAACATATGCGCCGCCTGCTGTACATGATCCCATAACGGCGGCAATCTGTGGAATGCCCTTCGCACTCATCCGGGCTTGGTTGTAAAAAATGCGTCCGAAATGATCGCGATCAGGGAAAACTTCATCCTGATTAGGAAGGTTCGCGCCCCCACTATCCACAAGGTAGATGCAGGGCAGATTGTTTTCCTCTGCAATCTCTTGCGCGCGCAAATGCTTTTTAACGGACATGGGGAAATAGGTGCCGCCTTTCACGGTGGCATCATTGCAGACCACCATAACGTCTTGGCCCTCGACTGTGCCAATCCCTGCGATCACGCCCGCACTTGGGGCGACATTCCCGTACATGCCATGCGCCGCCGTCGCACCGATTTCCAAAAAGGGCGATCCAACATCAAGCAGGTTCGCAACCCGTTCTCGTGGCAGCATCTTGCCGCGCTTCACTTGGCGCGCGCGGGACGCTTCATTGCCCCCCATTGCTGCCTCTTGGGCGACTTGCGTGATTTGCGCAAGCGCGGCTTCATGGGCCGCAACATTGGCTTGAAACTCTGACGAACTCGGTAGCGCTTTGCTCGTTAACTTCATGGTGCACCTTTCAGTTCAGCGCGTGCGCGCGCTTTTAACTCTCTACGAATAACCTTGCCTGTCACGGTCATAGGCAAAGCGCTCAAAAATTCAATTTCTCTTGGATATGAATATGAAGCGAGACGTTGCTTGACGTATACTTGAAGTTCAATCACCAAGTCACTGCTGGCAATCACGTCTTCTTTCAACACGATATACGCTTTGACAATCTCTGTGCGCAAAGCATCGGGTTTGCCAATCACACCAACCGTTGCAACACACGGATGGGACAGCAAACAATCCTCGATTTCTGACGGGCCAATGCGATAACCGGACGACGTTATCACGTCATCCTCGCGACCTACGAAACGAAGGTATTCCCCCTCCCAGATGCCGCGATCCCCTGTCAACATCCAGTCGCCTTTGAACTTTTGCGCGCTCGCTTCAGGCTTGTCCCAATAGTCCAGCATCATTGACGCGGCCCCTTTTCGAATTGCGACATCGCCTTCGTCCAAGGTTGGTGTCCCCGCCTCGTTCAGTACCTCAATCTCAAACCCTGCAACGGGTTTGCCGATGCAATTCGCACGCGGTTCAAACAAAACGCTCGACGAACTCGCCACCATGTTACATTCGGTTTGGCCATAAAATTCGTTGATGTTCAGACCAAATGCGCGCTTGCCCCATTCCAGCATTTCCGTCCCAAGCGGTTCACCGCCAGACGCCACAGAGCGCAATCCTTTGATCTGTAGATCCCCCGCTTTGAGCATACGAAGCGCGGTGGGTGGAAAGAAGACATTGCGCACAGGCGCACGCGCAAGCACGTCCAAACAGCCCTCAAGGTTAAATTTCGCCAAACGCGCCGCGACAACAGGCACCCCAAGCGCAAGACCCGGCATCAATACATCAAACAGCCCGCCGATCCACGCCCAATCCGCAGGGCTCCAAAGGCAATCGTCAGGTTGGCCCAAGGCGTCATGGCTCATCACGACACCGGGTAAATGCCCTGTCAGCATTCTATGTCCGTGCAACGCGCCCTTTGGCGCGCCCGTGGTACCCGATGTGTAAATCAAACATGCAGGGGTTTCTGGACCAGTGTCCACGATGGTTAGCTTCGCGTTTGCAAGGATTGGCAACGCGTCTGGCACCAAAGCAGGTGCGTGCATCACACGGTTTGAATTGGCCTGATCCGTGATAATCAAGGACAGACCAGCATCCAAAGTGCGTACATCCAGCGCATCAGCTTGAAACAACGTAAAAAGCGGGACAGAAATCGCGCCAAGGGACCATATCGCCAAATGCGCAGCGGCGGTCCACACATCCTGAGATCGAAGAACGCCAACGCGGTCACCACGCCTGATCCCTTTGTCGATCAGAACCTGCGCAAGCGCCGCACTTTGCGCTTCCAATTGGGCATATGTGATCGTGCCGTGCACCAAGTCGTGCACCGCAATCTGCGCAGGCGGGTGTGCAAGACATTGCGCCGCCATGTTTAACTGATCAGGTAAATCCCATTCGAACGTGGCCCGTACCTGCGCATATGTGGGGATCGCGTTTTGCATCTAGGTTTCAGGCACCAAAGTTTCAGGCATGGCGGATTGCAGCGTTCCAAGGCGAATTTTGCCAGTGCGCGTGGCGTGATAGATCGCAGGTGTTTGCCCTCGCGGCGTACAGATAACCGTTATCCAAACTGCACTCTGGGATGCAGGTATCGCAAGACAATCAACTGCGCTACGCCCTTGCCCACCAGACAAATAATCCTGCGCCGCACGGCTGATCACATCGCTTTCCGTCAAGGTTGCAACCTGCCAACCCACGCGTAGGCCAAACACAGCCGTGGCCGCCGTGAGCGCCATGATAGGCGTCCAGAGCAACCAGCGCTGCATTACGACATCGCCCCGACAAGTTCGCGACCGATCAACATGCGACGAATTTCAGATGTGCCCGCCCCGATTTCCATCAGCTTGGCATCACGGAAGATACGCGCGACGGGGCTGTCGTTGAGGAAGCCCGCGCCGCCCATGGCTTGGACCGCTTGGTGGGCGACAACCATCGCCTCTTCCGAGGCATAAAGAACGCACGCAGCGGCATCCTGTCGGGTCACCTTGCCCTTGTCGCAGGCCTTAGCGACCTCGTAGACGTAGGCGCGTGCGGTGTTCATTTTGGTATACATATCCGCGATCTTGCCCTGCATCAGTTGGAAGTTACCGATGGGTTGGCCAAACTGCTTGCGTTCCGCCATGTAGGGCATGATTTCATCCATGCACGCGGCCATGATGCCCGTGCCGATGCCTGAGAGCACAACACGTTCGTAATCGAGACCGGACATGAGAACGCGCACACCTTTGCCTTCTTCGCCGAGCACGTTCTCAAATGGGACTTTGACGTCTTCAAAGATCAACTCAGCCGTGTTCGACCCGCGCATACCCAGTTTATCGAAATGGTTCGACGTGGAGAAACCCGTCATGGACTTTTCGATCAGGAAGGCTGTCATGCCTTTGGAGCCTGCATCAGGATCAGTCTTTGCATAGACGACCAGCGTGTCCGCATCAGGGCCGTTAGTGATCCAGTATTTATTGCCGTTGAGGCGATAGTGATCATTGCGCTTTTCCGCGTGCAGTTTCATCGAAACCACATCGCTGCCCGCGTTGGGTTCAGACATCGCCAGCGCGCCAACATGTTGGCCAGACACAAGACCCGGCAGGTACTTCGCCTTTTGCTCTGGCGTGCCGTTCAGGCTGATTTGATTGACGCACAGGTTTGAGTGCGCACCGTAGCTGAGCGACACAGAGGCAGAAGCGCGCGCAATTTCTTCAACTGCAATCACGTGCGCGAGGTAGCCCATATTCGAGCCACCAAATTCTTCGTCAACTGTAATACCGTGCAGGCCAAGTTCGCCCATCTCAGCCCAAAGTTCGGGTGGGAATACGTTGTCAGCGTCGATTTTGGCAGCCATCGGTTTTACACGCTCTTGCGCCCAACGATGCACCATATCGCGTAGCGCGTTCACGTCCTCGCCTAGATCGAATATCATGGAATGGATGAACATGGCGGTGGCTCCCGAGTTTATTGAACGCTTGTTCAGATAATGTAGGAGCCGTGCGATTCCGTCAAGCGGTGAGCACGTTTTCGAACGGCAAGTTACTTTGCCCGCGGCGGAGCCTCCGGCGGGGATATTTTGAAAAAGGAGAAGCGGTTGGGGTTAGGCATAATCAGCGCCGAGGTCCGCCACCGCGCGGTCGATCCAGTGGTCTTGAAGCCATGCGCAGGGTTTTGCGTAGCGGATGAACTGGCCTGTGTAGCCGTTGAGGGCATCAGGCATTTTTGGACGACCATGGAAGCACACAACGCGCGCGTCATTGGGAAGGGTTGAGGCGCGGAAATAATTCATCGGGAACGGATTGGTGTCGTATTTGAAGGACACGACCCATTCAGCAGGAATGTATTCAAAGCAGTCGTTATCCATGGCTTTATGCGATGTATAGCGTTGCTCTGATCCGCGCGCCTTTTCGACCTCATCGTAGGGGTTTGCAGCCAGATCATTGTAGAGGAACGTGTGGATCGCGGGATCGTAGCGAAAGACAGAGCCATGGCCCGTAGGACGGCCTTTGCGTTTTTCGGTCCAATCGTGGCGCATCGCGATCTTACCAGGGGCCATATCGAATATATCATCAAGGTTGCCTGTGACGACCACGTCTAAATCAAAGCCAAGCACCGGACCTTGCAGATTTGGGATCAGGCCCGGCTTGAACAGTGAGACCTTGCGCATCGCGCCCTGGCGGTTGGCCACGGCAAGTGCGGCATTCATAGGTTCCAAGAACGGCTCAATCGGGAGCGGGAGCACTTCGATATCAGGGTGAAAGCCATCAGACTTTTCTGTCATACAAATGAAACGGATAGGACGCGTCATATTGCGACGCACGCCAGAGTAGAGACGGTTCACGTATTCGGGGCCGAAAAGCGTGCCCCATTTGATGCAGACGATGGTGGCGGCGTGCATATGCGTGATCCTAGTATAAAAAATGCGTCTAGGGCGGCTTAGCCTAGACGCATTTGGTTTAAAAGGGCTGCTGTTTAAGCCGCTGGCATGCGTTGTTCTACGATTTCAGCCCACCAGCTTGCACCATATGCGCTGGTTTCGTCGTTGAAGTTGTATTTGGGGTGATGCACATCCGCTGAATCCCCGTTGCCGACAACGATATATGCCCCGGGGCGCTCTTCCAGCATAAAGGCGAAATCTTCGCCGCCCATGACTTGGGGCTCTTCACGCGTGGGTTTTCCAGAGACGGATTGCGCAACTTTGGCCGCGAATTCGGTCTGTTCTTCAGAGTTCACCATTACAGGGTAGTTGCGTTGGTAATCCAGATTGATCGTTCCGCCATATGTGGCCGCAACACCTACACAAATCTCGCCCATGCGCTTTTCAGCCATGTCGCGAACCGCAGGGCTCAGCGTGCGCACAGTGCCTTTCACGTGGACCTTTTGGGGGATCACATTGTGCGCTTTGGAAGATGTTTCAAACGAGGTCACAGAGACGACCAGCTGCTCAATCGGGTCAAGATTACGCGAGGCGATGGTTTGCAAGGACAACACCAATTGGCTGGCCATCACAGTTGTATCAATCGTCTCACTTGGCTTGGCTGCATGACCGCCGCGCCCTTCAAGTTCGATTGTGAACAGATCGGCTGCGGCAAAGAACGCACCTGCACGGATGCCAAATTCGCCAACAGGCAGACCCGGCCAATTGTGCATGCCGTAGACTTCTTGGATGCCAAAGCGGTCCATCATCCCATCGTCACACATTTCCTTGCCACCCCCGCCGCCCTCTTCGGCGGGCTGGAAGATCACCACGACTGTCCCGTCAAAATTGCGGGTTTCCGCAAGGTATTTCGCAGCGCCCAGCAGCATCGCCGTGTGGCCGTCGTGGCCGCATGCGTGCATCGCTTCAGGGGTTTTAGAGGCGTACTCAAGCCCCGTTTCCTCGTGGATCGGCAGCGCGTCCATGTCGGCGCGCAGGCCAATGACCTTGCCCGATATGTTGGACTTGCCCTTGATCACGCCAACGACGCCTGTGCGGCCAATCTTGCCGACAACCTCATCACAGCCGAATGCCGCTAGCTTTTCTTCAACGATTGCAGACGTGCGATGGGTTTCGAACAGAATTTCTGGATGCTCATGCAGATCACGGCGCCATTCTGTGATTTCAGGCAGCATTTCGGCAAGACGGTTTTTGATAGGCATCGGTGTGGCTCCTTAAGCAGCAGGCATGCGTGCTTCGACCATTCCGGCAAGCCATGAACAGCCCACGGGAATGATGTCGTCATTGAAGATGTATTCGGGGTGATGGACCATTGCGCCGCCCTCGCCGTTGCCGAGGAAGATGTAGGCACCGGGGCGCGCTTCTAGCATGTAGGAAAAATCCTCGCCCGCCATCATGGGTGCGACGTTGGGATCAACATTGCCCTCGCCCGCGATAGAATTGGCAACGTCGACCGCAAAGTCGGTTTCGGCGTCATGGTTTACTGTGACGGGGTAGCCGCGATCATAAGTGATCTCGACCGTGCACTCAAAAGCATCGGCGGTGGAAGTCACCAGCTTTTTGATGCGCGTCTCGACCAAGCCACGCACCTCAGGGGACAATGTACGCACGGTGCCACACAAGTTTACCGTCTGCGGGATCACGTTGAAGGCCGCGCTATCGTTGCTCATCATGCAGATCGACAGAACCGCGCTTTCGAGGGGGTCCACATTGCGACTGGTCACCGATTGCAGCGCCAGCAGGATGTGTGCTGCGGTGATGTTGGGATCAATCGCTTGGTGGGGCATCGCACCGTGCCCACCTTTGCCCGTGATCTTGATTTCAACAAGGTCCGTCGCCGCCATAAGGCCACCTTTGCGAATGGCAAAGGACCCTTGTGCGCCACCAGGCATATTGTGCAGACCATACACCTCATTAACATTGTAGCGATCCATCACGCCCTCATCGACCATAACTTTACCGCCGCCGCCACCCTCTTCTGCGGGTTGGAAAAACAGCACGGCAGTGCCATCGAAATTGCGCGTTTCTACAAGGTATTTCGCAGCGCCCAGTAACATTGCTGTGTGACCGTCATGGCCACAGGCATGCATCGCACCTGCGTGTGTGGATTTATAATCCACATCAGCCGCCTCGATGATCGGCAGCGCATCCATGTCTGCGCGCAACCCAATGACGCGGCCTTTAGTGTCCGTCTTGCCCTTGATCACAGCAACCATACCCGTTTGCGCAACACCGGTTTCTAACAGGTCGACACCAATCTCGCGCAGGCGTTCTTCGACATAGGCCGATGTCTTGGGCAGATCGAAATTCAATTCGGGGATCGTGTGCAGATGTCTGCGCCAACCTGTGATTTCAGTGTGCAAGTCGGCAAATCTATTATGAATCGGCATATCGGTTCTCCCCACGGTGTTAGGGTCAGCGTGGCCCATTCATGCGCATCCCGCAAGAGGGGGTACGCCGCGTTACAAGTTCGGACCCAGCACCAGTTTGGAGCCATCCGAAAAACGGCTCAAACGGAACCGCGATAGATCATGGGTCGTGTCCTTGCCCTGCATCAGCTTGGCCGTGATGCGCCCGAACGCGGGACCAATGCCGAAACCATGGCCGCACATGCCCGTGCAAATGGTCAGGTTCGGCAACGTGTCACAGGTATCCACAACGGGAACCACGTCAGGCATCACGTCTATCATGCCGGCCCATGCGTCTTGGATCTTCACCTCGCCAAGCGTCGGGAAGGTCGCCGCAAAATCACGCGCGAGTTTGCGGACTTTAGCGGCATTCGGCGCAGGGTTCAGGATGCGCATCTTTTCAAACGGGCTAATATCGCCCTCTGCCCAGCGCCGTTTTGTGCCCCATGCATCGGGAAACCCTTTCGGCGCGGCGGGCAAATAACGCGTGCCAAGCGGGTCTTGGATAAGCTGGGGCAGAAACCCCGCAAAGGCACGCAGCGCATCGGGGCCAACGTAGAGTTCGTGAAATCCGGACGGCGCAAGCGTGTAGCTCCCGTCCTGTCGCCTGCGCCACGCGAGGCGCTCATCAACCGCGCTGTCACTGACAACTTCGGGTAAAGCCCCTGTTGCAGCCACCGTTGCGCGCACTGAGAGTTGCGGAATCGAAACACCGTGACGGCGCAGCAAAAGCGACGACCATGATCCCCCCGCAAGCGCAACGCGCGTTGATTTAATGCGGCCCTTCTCAGTGATGACGCCTGTTACAACACCGCCCTCAATATCAAGCATGCGAACAGCGCAGTTCTCAATGATCGTTACACCGTCTTCCACCGCAGCGCGCGCCAAGGCAGGGACCGTGATCCAAGGCTCTGCCCGTAGATCGGTTGGCGTATACAGTGCCCCCGCCCAGCGCGCATTGGCGGCAGGGATATGATCGGCCAACTCATGCGCAGAGAGCAATTTGGAAGACAATTGAAACGGTGCCGCCTGATCAAGCCATTCTTGATAAACATCCATACCCGCGTCGTCTTTGGCCATGAACAACGTACCGGTTTGGGCCAAGCCAACGCCACCTGCCCGCTTATCCAGCTCTGGCCACATCGCTTGGGCCTCAAGCGTGATCGCAATCTCGGCAACGTCTCGCCCCTGCGCACGGATCCAACCCCAGTTGCGCGATGATTGTTCCCCCGCGATACGGCCCTTTTCCAGCAGCACAGGTTTCAGGCCCGCTTTGGCAAGCTCCCACGCGGTCATTACACCGATGATACCGCAACCGATGACGATTGCATCCGCATCGCTTGGCAGCGGCGCGTCATGCTCAATCGGGGATTGCTCGTTGATCGGGAAGGCCATTAGGCAAGACGCTCTAACAGCTTCTCCATGAACGCGTGACCTGCATTGAATTGCTCGACCGTGCAGAACTCATTGGGTTGGTGGGCTTGCGCAATATCACCGGGGCCACAGATCACGGCAGAGTAGCCGCGTTCTTGAAACTGGCCCGCTTCCGTGCCGTAGCTGACCTTATGGGATGCGTTATCCCCCGTGATTTGGCGCACCAGCGTTTCCGCCTCGCCGTTTTCTTCGGGCATCAAGGGCGGCACATTGAATTTCTCGGATATGTCGATGCGCGTTTCTGGAACAACGGCCTGCATCATCGCTTCGACCTCACGCACCTTCTCTAGGTAGCGGTCCCGCCAATCATCGGGCTTTTCACCGGGGACTACGCGGAAATCCATACCAAAGATGCAGTCTTTGGCCGTAATGTTATGGGCTGTACCGCCTTCTATCATCCCCACATGCGCGGTTGTGCAAGAGGGGAAAAAATGCGCCGCAATCTCTGTGGGTTCAGCCGCAAGGTTAGCAGTGTTCACATCATTGGCCCAATCAATCAGCTTGGCCCCATACATGATCGCGTTCACGCCAGTGTGTAGGATCGACGAATGCACCTCGAACCCTTTGATATGGGTTAGGTATCCGCGCCCACCTTTGTGGCCCGTCACCGCTTGCATCATCGAGGGTTCCCCAACGATCACCATGCTGGCCTTTGGCAGCGTCTCCATGATCCGATCAATCATCGGCGGCGCGCCCGTGCAGCCGATTTCTTCATCAAAGCTAAGCGCGATTTGTAAGGGTCGTTTCACACCACGTTTATGCGCCTCGACAAGCGTCCAGATTGCGATGGCATCGAACCCTTTCATGTCGCACGTCCCGCGTCCAAAGTATTTGCCATCCTTCTCGGTCACGGTCCACGGGTCTGTTACCCATGGCTGACCGTCTACTGGCACAACGTCTGTATGCCCTGACAGCACGATGCCGCCCTCTACCTGAGGCCCTACATGCGCAAACAGTGCAGCCTTCTCAACGATGCGGCCTTCTTTGTCGTCATAGAAACGGTGGCACGTGATCCCATGAGAGTTCAGATACTCCTCAACCCAATCGATCAGAGGCAAGTTACTGTCGCGACTGACAGTCGGGAACGAGATGAGCTTGGTCATCAGTTCGAGCGGGGACAGGGTTTTAGGCATCGTTTTATCTCGCTTCACAAGGCTAGCGCCTGACCAGTGGGGTGGCGCACTACAGTAAGAACAGCGTCGTTTATCTTTGCAAGGTCATTGCTTGCGCACCACGAGAATTGCTGTCGTTGCAAAAGCGCCAGCCCTATCGACTGGTCTGGCGCTAGCCGGGCAGCACGCTGCTATTCCGGCTAAGGGGATCAATACCCGCTATCGGTCAGCAACACGAAATGCTCGGGGCTGACCTCTTCGTACATAGACGGCTCGGGCTTATAATCTGCGTCGTGCATGGGCGATGGGATCGGTTTAAAGTTCAAATCCTTCTCGTCCTTGCGTTTGCGGGGATCCGCAATCGGAACGGCTTTCATTAACGCCTGGGTATACGCGTGCTGTGGGTTCTCAAACACCGCCGCGCGCGGCCCCATTTCAACGATACGGCCCAAATACATGACGCCCACATAATGGCTAACGCGCTCAACCACCGCCATATCGTGAGAGATGAAAAGATAGCTCAGGCCTAGCTCGGCCTGTAATTCCATCATCAAGTTCACCACCTGCGCCTGAACAGATACGTCCAAGGCAGACACCGCTTCATCCGCGACGATCAGTTTAGGGTTCAGGGCAAGCGCACGGGCGATGGCGACACGCTGACGCTGACCACCTGACAATTCATGTGGAAAACGGCGCAAGAAACTGCGCGGCAGTTCAACACGGTCAAACAACATTTCAACACGATCCGTCAGCGCCTTGCCTGTTTCAGTCCCGTAATTGCGCATGGGTTCTGCGACTTGGTCAATCAACTGCATCTGCGGGTTGAGCGATGCAAACGGATCCTGAAAAATCATCTGCATATCGCGGCGGGCCTCGCGTAGCTCTGGCTGTGACATCTGCATGATATTCTGACCATCCAGAGATATCTCACCGCTCATCGGTTCTACCAGACGCAGCAAGGACCGCCCTACCGTGGATTTACCACAACCAGACTCGCCCACCAGCGAAAGGGTCTGTCCCTTGTTGATCGTGAGCGAAATATCCTCGGAGGCATGCACATTCGCAACCACACGTCGCAGCAAGCCACCCGTTACCGGAAAGCGTGTCGTCAGACCCTTCACAACCAGTAAAGGTTCGTTCGTCCCTAGGATCGGTTTGATCTCACCTTGATCACTGCCAAGCAACTTCATAGGTTCGGGCGCTGCCTTGCCGCGCATCTCGCCCAGCTTGGGAACCGCCGCCAACAACGCCTTGGTATAAGGATGCTGCGGGTTTTCAAAGATTTCCTCGACTGTGCCCTCTTCCACCTTGTTGCCACGAAACATCACGACAACGTGGTCCGCCATCTGCGCGACCACGGCCATATCGTGGGTGATGAACATCACAGCTGTACCTGTCTCGCGCTTCAAGCGATCCATCAGCGCCAAGATTTCGGCTTGGATCGTTACGTCCAGCGCTGTCGTGGGTTCATCCGCGATCAACAAACGGGGCTCGCACGCCAAAGCGATCGCGATCACGACACGCTGGCGCATACCGCCGGACAATTCGTGGGGATATTGATCCAAGCGCTTTTCAGGCTCAGGAATACGCACCTGACGCATCAATTCTAACGCGCGTTCTTCGGCTTGCTTCTTGCTCATGCCCTTATGAACACGCAAGCCCTCGGTCAATTGACGCCCGACTGTGAACACTGGGTTCAGCGCTGTCATCGGCTCCTGAAAGATCATGCCAATTTCATTGCCCCGAATCGTGCGCATCAAATCGGGGTCAGCATCGCGCAGATCCATCGGACCGTCATCTTTGCGATTAAAAATCATGCGACCGCCTGAAATTTTACCACCGCCGTATTCGACCAAACGCATCAACGACAGAGAAGACACTGATTTACCCGACCCCGATTCCCCGACGACACAAACCGTTTCACCAGGGTTGATCGAGAAAGAAACATCCTCAACACCCACCACAGGACCGTCTTTTGTTTGGAATTCAACCCGCAGGTTCTCAATTTGAGCGATAGGTTGGTCAAGCATCATGCGTCCCCCGATACGAGCAATAATGCAGGCTAGAGGCACATCA
>NZ_JABBAM010000174.1 GCF_018607965.1 Planktotalea sp. | reverse complement strand
TTCGATGACTTTAATGACGGTGCCGCTGTAAAGGCAGAAGTCAGCAATCGTCGGGTTTACGATATAAACAACGTGGACATCACATCAGACATTTTGGCCGCCTATATTGCGACCCCAAGCATAACGACGATCCCAAGTTTAAAGTTTGTGATTGAACCTGGCGTTCTTGATACTAACGGCGAATTGAAGGGCACTGTTGCTGGTGTGGAACCTTCGACTGAAACGGGTAGTTATTATGCTGTTTTATCGGGCGAAAACGCTGCTACAATTACCGGTATCATTGTGGTTACGTCCAGTGACCCGCGCGCGGACTTTGGTACGGTGCGCGAGACCGGTGGTTTCTTTGCGGTACGCCAATAGGTATGGTAAACGCCTACGTCTAATGTCTTTCAGGCTGGATATCCCTAAGAATTCTTTGTTTTCCCACTGGTTTGTTCTGCTACTTGGCAGCGTACTGACTTTTGGTACATTTTCTTCACCGGCACATGCGCAGGCCTCGTCAACCTTGCAATTCTCTCCGTCCGAGTTGCGTCAGCTGGCTGCAAATGCCGTGATTGAGGGGCAACCCGAGCTTGGATATCAGATGACCACTGCGTAGTTGCGCCGTGATCCGAATGACACCGAAGCATTGATCATTCAGGCGCGGGCAGCCCGTGATCTTGGCCGCGCTTCAGAAGCGACGTCATCTGCGCGCAGAGCATGGGGGCAATCAAGCACAGCCTCTGAGCGTTTTGGTGCGTCGATGGTTATGGCGCAGGCCTTGTCCAGCAATGGTGCCAAAACACGCGCGCAGCTTTGGCTGCGCCGTGCCGCGCAAAACGCACCTAGTGAAGAATTCAAACAGATTGCAATTCGTGACTTTCGGTATGTTCAAAAGAGCAACCCATGGGCAACTGAGCTTAGTTTTTCCGCCTCGCCAAGTTCTAATATCAACAATGGAAGTGCGAGAAGCTCCACGCGGCTATTTGATCTGCCTTTTGAATTTCAGCTAAGCGGTGCGGCGCGTGCGCTCTCTGGAATCCAGTATAACGCAGGCATCGCAACACGATACCGCTTGTCAGAAAATGAGCGCTCTCAAAATGATCTTTTGGTGCGTTTGGACCACCGCACCTACACGATGAGCCCCGAAGCCAAAGTGCTTGCGCCCAATGCAAAAGGGGCTGACTTTGCGTTTTCAACAGCATCTTTGTCCTACATCCGGCGCGGCTTTTCTACAGCGGGCCTTGAATTTCCAAATCAATTCGAAATCTCCGGCGGGCGAACATGGTACGCACAGAAACCTTTCATGCAATATGCGCGCTTCAGTTTCACTCAGAACTATGTGTTTGCAACAGGGAACTTCGTTTTTGGCGGTGTTTCGCGTGAGGTTCAAAAATCCATGTCCGCACGTGAAGATGCTGATAGCTGGAACCTAAGCGGTGGCGTGCGCGTGACAACCAACAATCAGGATCGCGTTACATTTAGCGTGAATGCCAAGAAGAGTAACTCTATCGATTCCAATCTCGACTTCCAGCAAATCACTTTGAGTGCGCGCTATGCAGTTGTCCGACCGATTGCCGGCGTTTCAATCGATTTTGGCATGTCAGTTAGTAAAAAAGACCATGAAACGTCGCGCTTCTCCCGGTTTGGGCGTCAGGATAATACTATTTCCTTCGACGCAACGCGTGTCTTCAATCGGATTGAATACTTCGGGTTTTCACCGTCTATCACACTAACAGCCAGTCAAACCGCATCCACTATTGGCCTTTATGAAAGTAGCAGCGTCGGTTTTAGATTCGGTATTCAATCGTCGTTCTGATGCATCAATTATTGCGGTTAAGCCCCCAAAACACTCGACAGCATAATTTCATCCGCTACTCTTTTGCAAAGCAAATCATCGGAGACGTACATGCCCTTAAAATACTTACACACCATGGTACGCGTGAAAGATTTAGAAGCCTCAATGGCTTTTTATCGCCTGTTAGGCCTTGAAGAAACCCGTCGTATGGACAGCGAACAAGGACGATTCACCCTTATTTTTATGGCCCCGCCTGAACAACCTGAGTGCCCTGTGGAACTTACGTATAACTGGGACGGCGATGATGAATTGCCCGCAGATGCACGCCATTTTGGGCATCTTGCGTATGAAGTCGATGATATCTACGCAACATGTCAGCATTTAATGGACAACGGTATAACCATTAACCGCGCGCCGCGAGACGGGCGAATGGCATTTGTACGTTCTCCCGATAATATCTCGATTGAACTGCTGCAGGCAGGCCAAGCGCTGGACCCCGCAGAGCCATGGACAAGCATGAAGAGTGTTGGCCACTGGTGATAGGCGCTGTTTTCAATTGCGAGATTGTTCTAAACTCATCCGTTGTCCGTAACACAGAGAAAGCGCGCCCTTTCGCGCTTTCTCTGACGATGGATCTGGCGTCCAACATTTTCATTTGGGATCTAGCATTTCGGCAAAATGGCTTGGCCTCTACTCAGATATAAAGAAATTTCACTCGCGTTTTTTGAAGATCCGCGCGTACCTCGCTGTTTTTGCCCGCGGTGAACTAGGTGGTAGACAGCAACAAAACACCTTTATTGATTGGGGAGTTCGGGAATTTCGGTGAAGCTTAGTGAATGTTGCCACAACGATTTTGGAAACCCTAAACATGCGATAGCGTGCACGCTTTTGCGTGAAACCAGCAGCATGGTGATCAGCCAAACGCCTAGTATTCGGCGCACTTACAAAGCAATTGGCAAACACGCAAAGAACCCCCAGTGATCAGTCCACCGGTCTTGGATCGGCAATGCTATATGGTGTGCGACTTTTGGCAAGGCAGGGTACGTGTTGGAAACATACACTAGATATTTCTGGAGATGGCAAATCCAACACCGGACTGCACCCAAAGGATATCGATGACGCCGCTTTCGGAGATGTCACAACTAACGCTTTGGTCATTGGTGCCGATCCAATCGATCATGGCGACAGTCGCCAAACTGAAATTAGCGAACTGTCTGCTTATTTTGAAGCTTATGTCATTCATGGCACCAATAGCTTCGTCGAAGTCGCACTAGGATTTGAGGACTACGAACACGCCATGGTGCGAAAATTGATGCGGGAACTGGAAGGCATGGCGCTGAGCCAGCTCAACATAAGCAATCAATAGATATAGCGAATTTGATCGGTCCAATACCGTTCCATCCGCTTCAACGCTCCTGTAATATCGATCAGACCTTCTGGCACTAAAACGCCTTTATCTTGAAGGCCCTCCGCATGGAGCTCAAACAGCTGTGAGACTATGTTGTGTACATCGCGCCCTTTGAACGTCAACTTTACACGAACCGAACAGCGATCAATCTCACACCTTTGATGGTGCATATACCCCATCTCAACCAGTTTTTTGAGATTATAACTAACGTTTGATCCTTGGTAGTACCCACGCGATTTCAATTCGCCTGCCGTAACTTCATTGTCACCGATGTTGAACAAAAGTAGCGCCTGGACAGCATTGATTTCCAACATGTTTACACGTTCAAATTCATCTTTTATCACATCAAGTAACAACCTGTGTAATCGTTCAACAAGCGCAAGCGCTTCTAGATATCCTGTAATAAATCCTTTGTCCGAACCGGTCTTAATGTCCGTCTGGACGACGCTGTGAATGCTCATAGTTTTCTCCGACATACTGCTCGAAGACGACACTGATACAAATTTGAAAATATTCGGTTAAACTTGAAAAACCTCTATTTTTGAAAGGTTTGGGCAATTTCACCCAGTAAATATTGGAATCGCTCAGGTGGAATTGTCTGTCCTGTGACCCAAGAATAAAGGTCTTGATCATTCTCATCGAGCAACGCGTCATAGAGCGCGATCTTGTCTTCGGACATGCGTGGCAATTCCGCATCTGCATAAGCAGACAGAATTATATCCATCTCTTTGATGCCACGACGCATAGAGCGCATGCTCAAACGTTTGATGCGGTGTTCAGGAATTTCGGGGATTTCAGACATCAGCTATCCTTTAGCGCGGTACGTAAGCGTTTTTCCAAACGCGCAAGTTGTTCAGCAGAACGGCTGATCGTCACGCGTAAATCACGCATATCACGCAGGACGGTAGCGATGTTGGCATCAACAGTGGCCTCTTCTGAATTGGGCGCATCCAGACCCTCGCCCTCGCCGTTCATCAACCACATCATCGAAACATTCAAAACGCCTGCCATGATCGACAAATGGTTTGCACGGGGTTCAGACGTATCTTGTTCCCAACTGCGCAGCGTGCTTGCTTTGATGCCAAGGCGGCGCGCCATTTGGGCTTGGGTCATTTGCGCGCTGTCGCGTGCCGCTGCGAGGCGATCCCCGAAGGTCGCTGCATCCGGTCCATACCAATCCTCAGACGCCATATCGTCCGTCGTCATCGGTTTGGCATTCAGGGCATCAATATCATTCATTTCGGTATCTCCGGTTCAGGTTATGTCGAACAAGGGCAGATTTTGGCAGAACGCTTGATTGCGCGCGCCTCTCATCCTAAGAGGAGCATGGCCAATTTACAATTCGGAGCGCCACATGACCTTCCTTTCTGCGACACTCTCACGCGTCAAGCCGTCACCAACGATTGCTGTGACTACGAAAGCGCAAGAACTCAAAGCAGCAGGACGCGATATAATCGGCCTTGGCGCTGGCGAACCTGACTTCGACACGCCCCAGAATATCAAAGACGCAGCAATTGCCGCGATAAACGCTGGCAAGACCAAATATACAGCGCCTGACGGCATTATTGAGCTGAAGCAGGCGATCTGTGCTAAATTGTTGCGCGATAATGAGCTGACGTATGTTCCCAACCAAGTGTCGATCGGAACGGGCGGCAAACAGATCCTGTATAACGCATTGATGGCCACCCTGAACCCTGGTGATGAAGTTGTGATCGCAGCCCCCTATTGGGTCAGCTATCCTGACATGGTTTTGCTGGCAGGCGGTGAACCTGTTGTCGCCACCGCCTCGTCCCAGACAAACTACAAACTGACTGCTGACCAGCTTGAGGCGGCGATCACACCCAAAACGAAATGGTTCATCTTTAATTCGCCCTCAAACCCAACAGGCGCTGGTTATGACCGAGAAGAGTTGAAAGAGCTTACTGATGTTTTGATGCGCCACCCTCATGTTTGGGTGATGACAGACGATATGTATGAACATCTGATGTATGATGACTTTGAATTCTACACACCCGCACAGATTGAGCCCGCGTTGTACGAGCGCACGCTGACTTGCAATGGTGTCTCCAAAGCTTACGCAATGACAGGCTGGCGGATCGGTTATGCGGCAGGTCCTAAGGTTTTGATCGATGCCATGCGCAAAATCCAGTCCCAAAGCACGTCCAACCCGTGTACGATCAGCCAGTGGGCTGCGGTTGAAGCACTGAACGGTCCGCAGGATTTCTTGGCCGAGAACAACAGGACCTTCGTGCGGCGTCGCGACCTTGTGGTTGAGATGTTGAACCAGATTGATGGCATGAACTGCCCTGCGCCAGAGGGCGCATTCTATGTGTATCCCTCTATTGGCGGCTTGATTGGCAAAAAAACTGCCGACGGCGTGGTGATCGAAAACGATGAAATTTTTGCAACACAGCTTTTAGAACACAGTGGCGTTGCAGTTGTCTTCGGAGCGGCCTTCGGACTATCGCCAAACTTCCGCGTAAGCTACGCTACATCTGACGAAGCCTTGAAAGAGGCGTGCACGCGCATCCAGACGTTTTGTTCGGCTCTCGTGTAGACGGTTATAGGCAGAGGACTTTATATCGGGAAATCTTCCAGATTATTACTTTCGGGTGCGCGAAAATGGCGCGCTCGTATTTCGCATCGATACGGAAAACCGTCAGCGTCGCATTGAGATGGATCAGATCGCTGCCGTCAACATCCGTAATGGCGAAATCAAGCCTCAGGGCGACCGCGATCTGAGCGAGCGAGATCTTGAAGAAATTCACCAATGGATGAACGAGCGCACCGCACTTTTGGCAGAGCGTGACATCGATGACATTTACCGCGCTGTAGATTATTTAAACCTGACCACACAATGGACCCAAGCCAAAGCCACTGACGCCCAGCTAGAGGCCGTCACGGACGATCTTTTACTTGCTATGCACGATCTACGTTCAGTCCTGGTGCGCAAAAAGGCCGATCGCCTTATGAAAGACAAATAGAGGTTTCCTACACGCCGGCGGCGGCAATCTTTGGACCAAGTCTGACAAATCGTTCCACCATCAAGACGGCCGCGACCGCCAGACCAATGACCAAACCGCCCCAAATGCCCGCGCCACCAAAGCCAAACGTAAAGCCCAGAAGATAGCTGCATGGCGCACCAATCACCCAGTAACTAAAGACGGCAAACGTCATGGGCACCTTTGTGTCGCGAAGTCCCCGCAGCAATCCAAGCGCCATAACTTGCGCTGCATCGACAAGCTGAAACACACCAGCCATAAACAGCAATACCGCCCCTATCTGTAAAATCTCAGGGCGATTTGGTTCATCGCTATCAAGAAAGACTGATATCAAAGGTTCTGGAAAAAGTACGAAAACAGCAATCGTAGCCATCGCCGTTGCCAAAGACATCGCTATGATAACCCGCGCTCCACGCACCAAATGCTCTGGATCCTTGCGCCCAAGTGCATTGCCTGCACGCACAGTCGCCGCATTGGACAAGCCCAAGTGGATCATGAACGTCGCACTTGCCAACTGCAAAGCCACCCCGTGCGCAGCCAATTGAATAGTGCCGAGCCAACCCATCATTAACGTCGACGCCGCAAACAACCCGACTTCCGCAAGTATCGTGAATCCGATAGGAACACCTAAACGTCCGACCAAGAAAAACGCATCCCAATCTGGCCGCCAAAGTCGTGCGAAAATTTGCTGCTTTGGCAGCACACGCAAAACATAAGCAGCAATGACTAAAAGTGATAAAATTTGCACCGAAAGCGATGCAATTGCAGACCCACGCAGTCCCAGTTCAAGCGCACCCCAGTTGCCGAATATGAGTGCGTAATTGGCAAATATATTCACGACAAAAGCGATCAACGTCACCCACAGAACAACATTTGTGCGCTCCATCGCTGCGAGGTAGGATTTCAGGACCATCACGCCCAGCGCAGGAATAACCCCCCACCCTGCAATTCGCAGATACCCTTGCGCCTCAGCGGCGATCAGATCGGTCTGCCCCAAAGCGCGCAGCACAGGATCGGAAAAATAGAAAAGCGGCATTACTGCAATTGCGAACACGAAAGACATCCAAAGACCCATGCGCGTCGTGCGCCGCATCTGCACGTCATCGCCCTCAGCAAATTGACTTGCGACCAAAGGCATAACAGCCTGCGCAAAGCCTGAGCCAAAAATGAACAACACAAAGAAAAAGGTGCTGGCCAGCGTAACGGCCGCTAATCCCTCAATAGAATACCATCCCATCATGATCGTGTCGGTCATCCCGATCGAAAACTGCGCAAGATGCCCACCAATCAGAGGCAAGCCAAGCGTTGTAATCGCGCGCGCATGTTGGCGGTAAGGCATTGTTTTAGCGGTATCTGGTGTCATACCAAGATCATTGACCCAAGTCCGCAGAGGCAGCAAGCAGAGTTTACCAGTGCCCCTCGACTTTTGACGCGCCTGCCCTCATGACATCCTAAAACTATTAACAGGAGCGCCGCGCGTGCCAGATCAATTCAAATCCCTTATCCCCGATGCCCGCGCTTTTTACGCAGAGCTGAGCGCCGACAATACACGCGATTGGTTTAGCGAAAATAAACAGCGCTACGATGATAAGCTTAAAAAACCAGCTAAAGATCTTCTCGACGTTATCTCGCCTGTGCTCACAGAAATGCTCGACACACCGATCACCACAAAACTGTTTCGGGCCCACCGCGATGTACGTTTCTCAAAAGACAAAACACCCTATTCGCAACACCTGCATATGATGTGGTCCCCCCAAGGCAACGGCACGCAGCCGGTCTACTTTTTCGGGATCGCCGGCGAATACGTGCGTGCAGGTGCTGGCATCATGGATTTCAGCAAAGCTCAGCAAACAGACTGGCGTAAATGGGTGTCTGAACGTGAAGGCGATGCCCTCCAAGCCCGCATTGACACAGCGGCTGCCGCTGGTGCATTTCTGCGCAAACCAGAACTAAAACGCGTCCCAAGCCCGTTTGAAAAAGACCACCCGCGCGCGGACCTGCTACAACGCAAATCCATGACCCTCTGGAAAGATATCGAAGTGGAGGCCAGCAAAGACCTGACATCTGCAATCACTGAGGCCTTCAAACTTTTCGATCCCGTCATGAACGATCTTCGCGCTTTTCTTTAGCATCTTCTCCTTTCCGAAAATATCCCGGGGGAGACTGATCAGCGATCAGACGGGGGCAGCGCCCCCATCCCCAAACTAAAAATACAACCCGTAGTTCCGCTGCGTTGCGCTTGATAGAATCAAAACCATCGTCATGCTCGAAAGATAGCAAATCTTTTGGGAGACGATACGATGAGAAACGCATTAGCGGTCGCCGCGATGGGCCTTATGGTAACACCAGCAATGGCAGAAAACCGCATTGATACGATCCGCCCCGACTCCCCCGCACTGGCGGCCTACGGCGAACACGTCGTTGGCGTGCGCACGTTCGAATTGTCTAATCCCGGCCAGATCGATATCCTAAATACCAAAGCGGACGCGGCACCCACCTATGACCGTCCGTTAACCGTCGAAGTCTGGTATCCAGCGGCAGACGGAGTTGAGGCAGGCGGCACATACGAGGGCGTCAACCTGCGCGCGGCCTCGATCCAAGTCGCGTTAGAGGGCCAAGCCGTTCGCGACGCAGCCCCTGCTGCCTCTGGCAGCTTCCCGCTTATCGTCATTTCTCACGGATACCCCGGCAACCGTCACTTGATGGCACATCTTGGTGAAAATCTTGCATCCAAAGGCTATGTCACAGTCTCTATAGATCACACAGACAGCACATACGCGGATCAAGCCGCATTCGGCTCTACCCTTTTGAATCGTCCTCTTGATCAAGACTTCGTCGTTGAAACCTTCGCAGATTTCGCAGGCACATCGCCTGAGCTAGCCGCAATCATCGACGGCAACACTGTCGGCGTTCTTGGATATTCCATGGGCGGCTACGGCGCGCTGATTTATGGCGGTGCAGGTGTCACACAAGCCTCGACCGAATATCCATGGGGTACGCCAAACGGTCTGCTGACACGCCATCTAGAAGGGTCTGACACACATGCGACCATGCCGAACGAGCGGGTAAAAGCGATCATCGCAATCGCACCTTGGGGCAAGAACACGGGCTTCTGGTCTGCGGACGGCCTCGCGGGCATCGACAAGCCTTTGATGCTGATGGCGGGGTCCGTGGATGACGTCTCCGTCTATTCTGCACTGCGGTCTATCTTCTCAGAAACCACAGGCACCAAGCGTCACCTGCTGACGTTTGAGAACGCAAACCACAACGCAGGCGCGCCGATGCCCTCTCCAAAAGAGGGCTACCAAATGGTCGAAGGCATGGATTTCGCACCGTTTGAGCACTACGCAGACGCGGTTTGGGACAACACCCGCATGAACAACATCGCGCAACACTTCGCGACGGCGTTTATGGACATGCATCTCAAGGGCGATGACAGCAAATCAGCCTACCTTGATCTGGTTCCAAATGCCAAAGACGGTGTGACAGCAATGGGTGATGACGGAAAGCCAACAGCAGAGCACACCTACTGGGAAGGGTTCCCCGCGCGAACTGCGGTTGGCCTGATGTTCGAAACACTGGACGCTGGCAAGTAAGTTGAACAAACAACAGGAGCGCCCCATGACACCGCGTTGGTTTACCATAAACGGCCAAAAATTCTTCGCGCGCACATGGGGCGATCCATCTCTGCCCCCGCTTCTTATGCTGCACGGTTTCCCTGAATATTCAGGCGCTTGGGCAGAACTGGCGAGTGATCTCCAAGACACATTCTACTGCATCGCTCCCGATCAACGCGGCTACGGACAAAGTTACTGCCCGAGCGGAATAGAGAATTACCGCACAGGCGTTCTTGCCGCTGACATGGCAGCACTTATCACCGAACTCGGCGCGCCCTGCGTGGTCATGGGCCACGATTGGGGGGCCTCTGTCGCATACGGCCTTGCCATGTTCTTCCCCGATCTCGTGTCCCGCCTGATCATCGCCAACGGCGTGCATCCCGTTCCTTTCCAACGCGCAATGGCTGCTGGTGGCGCGCAATCAGCCGCTTCGCAATATATCAATGTGCTGCGCGAAGAAGGATCCGAGGACCGCTTTGCCGCCGATGACTTCAACAAACTCATGCAACTCTTCTCCGCCAACATGGACCTCAACTGGCTCACCCCCGACAAGCTAACTGAGTACAAAACCGAATGGTCCCGCAAGGGCCGTTTGCAAGCCATGATCAACTGGTACCGCGCATCCCCATTGGTGGTCGCTGATCCGGACGTGCCTTTAGAGTTGCCACCAATGGACCCTGCCCGCCTCCAGGTCCGCTGCCCACATTTGTTGATCTGGGGGATGGGCGATACAGCACTATTGCTAGAGACGCGAGAAGGCTTGAGGGAGTTTGTTGGGGATCTGACAGTGCACGAGATTGAAAGTGCGGATCATTGGGTGCTGCACCAGCAAGCTGGTGAGGCTGCAAAGGTTGTGCGGGAGTGGACGACGTAACAACCATTACGCGATTTGCCGTATCAAAATAAACTAGTATATCGTGTAACGGGCGTAATGTTGTGCACGTTTGAGGGGAAGTGGAGAGATATTTAATATTCGTTTCTGCAACCACAGGGAACCTTCCAAGTTACACCGAAAGCTGCGATTTAAGAGGAAACAATTATCCCAAAGGCGATCCTAGTTGCATTTGTTCTATTATGACGAAGTCAAATACCATCCACCAACTCAACAATCTTACTAGTTAGGTGGCGTTTACTGCCATTGCGACAACGTTACGACCATTGAGGCACAGGTAAATGCCATATCGTTTCAGCATTTGGATCGTCACTATTGAATCGCGAAACTGAGTTTCATGGTGTCGAGATATGCGGCGGCAAGGGTAACTTCAAAAAAGTGCCCCTAGATACACGTCTAGAAATTTTGACACAGCTTCTTGCTGTCATCGCAGGCGAAGCGGTGTTTCGAGGTTACGTAAAGATTAACCCTGCGAATATTACTCACTCACCCAAGCCGCCTGATGAAATTGCATCATGTATCTTGTCGAACAAGTTGATGCTAAGTTTCAAAGTCTTGGTACTGTCGGAATACTGTTTGGTGACTATGATGAGCCACAAGTGGGCCCATCTGTTGCATAGTTGTCAGAGTTTAGGCTGGGTGGAACTAAATGGAGCAGAAAGCATGAGATTACCAACATTATTGATACAGTTCACTTTGCAAAGTCTCATCATAGCCGCTTAATTCAACTCGCTGACATCTATATGTACTGTCAGCAATTCATGAGTCAGCCGAATACGTCATATGCCCGTCAGAAG
The DNA here is from genome assembly GCF_018607965.1 of Planktotalea sp. Classification (GTDB taxonomy): domain Bacteria; phylum Pseudomonadota; class Alphaproteobacteria; order Rhodobacterales; family Rhodobacteraceae; genus Planktotalea. Next base: position 3,597 of record NZ_JABBAM010000174.1, on the reverse strand, counting down.
ATTGCTACGATCATCATAGAAAGCGGTATACTGAAAACAGATATAATAAGGGTTTGGCCATCTGAAGCTAGCTGGTATCGGTAGGTGGTCACAACCGACGTTCATAAGAATAGGCAAGACTGACGCCTTCGCACTGCCGGTCGTATACCCACGACTTGGCTATTTATCTCTAAATGTCAAATGAGGTTATAGTAGAAAAAGTTTTTTGATCTTCTTAGAAGGAAGGTCAAGCTTTTGCACTGATAAGCGCTGATATGTTATGTTTTAGTTCGGATGCTACTGAACGCAACCCGAAGCAAATTTCTAAATCTCATTTCAAAAGCCTCAGTCGGTTAACAGGCGCGCAAGCGCCCTAGCCACAGTCAGCGCCTCCCTTGGGGATGACGCTCGCCTAACCGAAATCACCGATGCCCCCAATCCTCGGGATCATCTGAGTTATTCGGCGACAGCCCGATGATATCCCCATCCGTATTCACACCCAGCCCCAAAACAGTCCGGTTCGCGTAGCAGAAATAGGACGTCACTTGGTTGATCTCCAATATCTCCCCATCATCCAGCCCAGCCGCGCGCAGCGCCGCGACATCCGCTTCAACCATCCCAGCAGGCGCGACCGTCAGCTTGCGCGCGTAGGCCATCCCAGCAACTTGGCGCCCATCCAATGGCGCATCACCGACCTCATCCGCCTCAATAGCGGCGCGCAAAGCAACCGAACGCTCCTCATCCTCCACCAAGCGGCGCATCCCCTGATAATGATGCTCCACGCAATACGAACACCCGTTCAAGGATGACACATAAACCCCGATGCACTCCAGATACCACTTGGGCAGTGTGTTGCCCGTGTGATGCAGGCAGTACTTATACATCGCCATATGCCCCTCCATAGAGTGGGGGCGCAGGGAGTGAGACATCATGATGTTATCGACGTTATTATCCGGCCCCTTCACACGATCATATAGCTTGCGCAGTTTGCCCTTCGCGTCCTCATAACTTACCGTATTGATCCAAGTCATCGCGTGCTCCCTGATTTCGTTTCAAACAACCTGCCGAACACACCCTTCTTTATCAAGCCACCACTTCCCCCGCCTTTCGCACTCTGGCATAACACCCCCCAACACTCGCACTTATAAGAAGAGCAGCAGCGCCATGAACGATCTTCTGTCCGGCCAAGAGCCGTCCGACTACGATGCGTCCTCCATTGAGGTTCTTGAGGGTTTAGAGCCCGTCCGCAAACGTCCCGGCATGTATATTGGCGGCACGGATGAACGCGCGCTGCATCACCTTGTGGCGGAAGTTCTCGACAACTCCATGGACGAAGCGGTGGCAGGACATGCCTCGCGTATCGAGGTTGAGTTGTTGTCAGATTATTCCATGGTCATCCGCGACAACGGCCGTGGCATCCCGATTGACCCCCACCCCAAGTTCCCCGATAAATCCGCGCTTGAGGTGATCTTGTGTACGCTCCACGCGGGTGGCAAGTTTTCGGGCGATGCATATGAGACATCTGGCGGTCTGCACGGCGTTGGCGCGTCCGTGGTGAACGCGCTCAGCGATTCCATGGTCGTGCAGGTCGCGCGCAACAAGGAACTGTTCGAGCAACGCTTCTCACGCGGCATCCCGCTGGGTCCTGTGGAAAAGATCGGCGCGGCTCCAAATCGGCGCGGTACGACCGTGACGTTCCACGCAGACGAACAAATTTTCGGATCACACCGTTTTAAACCTGCGCGCCTGTTCAAGTCGATCCGCTCCAAAGCGTACCTGTTTTCAGGTGTCGAAATCCGTTGGAAATCCGAAATTGACGACGGCGAAACGCCAACCACGGCCACCTTCCACTTTCCCGGCGGCCTGTCAGACTACCTCGTGGAAACGCTTGGAAAATCATCCACATATGCGGACAAACCGTTCGCGGGCGTTGTGGACTTCAAAGAGAAATTCAACACAGCAGGCAAGGTGGAATGGGCCATCAACTGGACGCCCGCGCGCGACGGCTTCATCCAGTCCTATTGTAACACCGTCCCCACGCCCGAGGGCGGCACGCACGAAGCCGGCTTTTGGGCCGCGATCCTCAAGGGCATGCGCGCATACGGCGAACTTGCCAGCAACAAAAAGGCAGCACTGATCACACGCGACGACCTGACCACGGGCGGCTGTGCGCTGGTGTCCTGCTTCATCCGCGAACCTGAATTCGTGGGACAGACCAAGGACCGCTTGGCCACGGTCGAGGCCGCGAAACTGGTCGAGGGCGCGGTGCGCGATCACTTTGACAACTGGCTGGCGTCTGACACCAAATCCGCGGGCGCGATTCTAGACTTCCTCGTGCTGCGCGCCGAAGAACGTCTGCGCCGTCGCGAAGAAAAAGAGACACAGCGCAAATCTGCGACCAAGAAATTGCGCCTACCTGGCAAGCTGGTCGATTGCACATCGAAAACCCGCGAAGGCACAGAGTTGTTCATCGTGGAGGGCGACTCAGCAGGGGGCAGCGCCAAAATGGCGCGCGAACGCAAGAACCAAGCGCTCTTGCCGCTGCGCGGTAAGATTTTGAACGTGTTGGGGGCCGCCTCTGGCAAGATCGGCACGAACCAAGAAATCAGCGACCTGACCCAAGCGCTTGGCGTGGGTCTGGGCACCAAATTCAACGTCGATGATCTGCGCTATGACAAGGTCATCATCATGACCGACGCGGACGTGGACGGCGCGCATATCGCAGCGTTGCTCATGACATTCTTCTTCACGCAAATGCGGCCCATGATTGACACGGGCCACCTCTATCTGGCCTGCCCGCCCCTGTTCCGCCTGACCCAAGGTGCCAAGCGGGTCTATTGCATCGACGAGGCCGAAAAGAACGCGCATCTGGAAAAGGGCATCGGCGGCAAGGGCCGCATCGACGTGTCCCGTTTTAAGGGTCTGGGCGAGATGGACGCGAAGGATTTGAAAGACACGACGATGAATCCTTTGACGCGCAAATTGATCCGCGTGACGATTGACGAGGATGAACCGGGCGAAACAAGTGATCTGGTCGAGCGTTTGATGGGCAAGAAGCCTGAGAAGCGGTTTGAGTACATTCAGGAGAACGCGCAGTTTGTTGAGGAGTTGGATGTTTGAGTGAACAATCCAATACTATCTCAACGTCAATTCGACGAAACATTTTTGATTCTATCCGCATAGCTGAAATTTACTTCGCTGGACAACTAAACGACGTAAAGTTTCTTTTGCGTCTATTTGATTTAGCAAACTTACCGAGTGACGATCCAAGGTTTAAAACTGCTGAAGGAGACATCTGGCAGCATACCGTTAATAATGACGATTTCGAAAGAGATTGGGTATTCACGGACCCCCGCTTTAGCTTAATGACTTGCGCTGATCTGAAATTTTTGGATTTTTTGTGCGAGACGGTTCATCCTGTCGTTCGTTCGGATCAAGAGCAGGTGGGACAGCTTGTTGGATATTACAATGAACAATTAGCACAATGCGGATGGGAGCTTATCCCTGAACGTCGTATTGCTGGGAGGTCCATTTACGTCGCTAATCCCAAAATGCATTTTCACAGCCAATTGAAGCGAGCAGAAGGTGCGGCAGACATACTTTCCAATAACTGGATGC
>NZ_JABBAM010000149.1 GCF_018607965.1 Planktotalea sp. | reverse complement strand
TCGGCGTTTGTTTCGCCCAATTTGTGAAGCTTGATCCATTGTCCCCGCAAGAGGCGCGCAGGCGCAGGCAATGAAGTTTAGAGTATTTTGGGAAGGCTCGGACCATGAAATTAAACAGACATTTCACTAAATCAGGCGAAGACGCGTACAAATCGCTCGATTTTATCCACACAGCGTCAGAGATTCGTAACCCAGACGGCTCTATCGTTTTCAAACTAGACAATGTTGAAGTACCAGACAGCTGGTCGCAGGTCGCATCTGATGTGATCGCCCAGAAGTATTTCCGCAAAGCGGGCGTTCCCAACAAGACGGCTCGTGTGAAAGAAAAGGGCATCCCCGAGTTTCTATGGCGGTCCGAGCCAGCCAAGGACAACGATGGGTTTTCTGGCGAAACATCCTCCAAGCAAGTCTTTGATCGCCTAGCTGGTGCGTGGACTTACTGGGGTTGGAAAGGTGGTTACTTTACCACTGAAGCAGATGCGCAGACATATTTTGACGAAATGCGCTTCATGCTGGCGACACAGCGAGCCGCTCCCAATTCTCCACAGTGGTTCAACACGGGTCTGCACTGGGCTTATGGCATCGATGGTCCTGCGCAGGGCCACCACTATGTCGACTATGAGACAGGCGTTCTGACCAAGTCCAAATCGTCTTATGAGCACCCACAACCACACGCTTGCTTCATTCAGTCCGTGTCAGACGATCTGGTTGGCGACGGCGGCATCATGGATCTTTGGGTCCGTGAAGCACGTTTGTTCAAATATGGCTCTGGCACAGGCACGAACTTCTCTTCCTTGCGTGCAAGTGGCGAGCAGCTTTCTGGTGGCGGTAATTCTTCTGGTCTTATGGGTTTCCTCAAGATCGGTGACCGTGCAGCGGGCGCGATCAAATCTGGTGGCACAACGCGCCGTGCGGCTAAGATGGTGATCTGTGATGCGGACCACCCTGACATTCAGGAGTTCATCAATTGGAAGGTGAAGGAGGAGCAGAAAGTTGCGAGCATCGTTGCTGGCTCCAAAATGCACGAAATGCACCTGAACGAAATTTTCAAAGCGATCCGCGCTTGGGATGGGTCATCCGAAGACTCAGTTGATCCAAAGAAGAACGTCCAACTGAAGGACGCGATCCGCGGTGCCAAGAAGACGGCGATCCCAGAGACTTATGTTAAGCGGGTTCTGGATTACGCAAAGCAGGGCTATTCATCTATTGAGTTCCCGGCATATGACACGGATTGGGATTCAGAGGCGTACGCGTCTGTCTCTGGTCAAAACTCCAACAACTCTGTGCGTGTCACGGACAGCTTCCTGAAAGCAGTTGAAAACGACGGCGATTGGGAATTGATCCGCCGCACGGACGGCACAGTTGCCAAGACCATCAAAGCACGCGACCTTTGGGAAGACATCGGCCACGCCGCTTGGGCCTGCGCGGATCCCGGCATCCAGTACCACGACACGGTCAACGCATGGCACACATGCCCCGAGGACGGCGAAATTCGCGGATCCAACCCGTGCTCTGAGTATATGTTCCTGGACGATACGGCGTGTAACCTCGCGTCCATGAATTTGCTCAAGTTCTACAAGGACAGTAAATTCCAAGCGGACGAGTACATCCACGCCACACGCCTTTGGACGGTGACGCTGGAAATATCCGTGATGATGGCGCAGTTCCCGTCCAAAGAGATTGCGCAGCGTTCTTATGACTTCCGCACCTTGGGTCTTGGCTATGCCAACATCGGTGGATTGCTGATGAACATGGGTCACTCTTACGACAGTGACGAAGGCCGCGCGCTTTGTGGTGCTTTGACGGCTGTCATGACGGGTGTATCTTATGCGACCTCCGCCGAGATGGCGAGCGAGCTGGGTGCCTTCGCGGGTTACAAGAAGAATGCCGATCACATGCTGCGTGTCATGCGCAACCACCGCAACGCCGCATATGGCGCGACGGATGGCTATGAGACGTTGGACATCAAGCCAGTCGCCCTTGATTTGGTGAACTGTCCTGATCAAGATCTGACTAAGCTTGCGATGACTTCATGGGACAACGCGCTGGCGCTGGGTGAAAAGCACGGCTACCGCAACGCGCAGGTGTCTGTGATTGCACCGACAGGCACAATTGGCTTGGTCATGGATTGCGACACAACAGGGATCGAGCCTGACTTCGCATTGGTGAAGTTCAAGAAACTCGCGGGCGGTGGTTATTTCAAGATCATCAACCAATCTGTTCCAGCGGCGCTTGAGAACCTTGGGTATGGCTCTGCCCAGATTGAAGAGATCGTCAGCTACGCAGTTGGTCACGCATCCATCGGCAATGCCCCGGGCATCAACCACACGTCCCTTATTGGTCACGGTTTTGGGGCGAATGAATTGGCAAAGATTGACGGTGCGCTTGCAGCGGCCTTCGACATTCGCTTTGTGTTCAACCAATGGACGTTGGGCGAAGAGTTCTGCACAGCGATCCTTGGTATCCCCAAGGCAAAGCTGAACGATCCAACATTCGATCTACTTAAGCACTTGGGCTATTCTAAAGCGGACATCGACGCAGCGAACGACCACGTCTGTGGAACGATGACGTTGGAAGGCGCGCCTTATCTCAAAGAAGGGCACCTCAAGATTTTTGATTGCGCCAACCCATGCGGCAAGAAGGGCAAGCGTTTCTTGTCCGTCGACAGCCACATCTACATGATGGCCGCAGCGCAATCGTTCATCTCTGGCGCGATTTCCAAGACGATCAACATGCCGAACGATGCAACAATCGAGGACTGCCAGAAAGCCTATGAGCTGAGCTGGTCCTTGGGTGTCAAAGCCAATGCGCTTTATCGCGATGGATCCAAGCTTAGCCAACCTCTCGCGGCGGCTTTGGTGGAAGACGACGACGAAGCAATGGATATCTTGGAAAGCGGCAACATCACCGAAAAAGCGGCTGTTATAGCAGAGAAGATCATCGAAAAGGTGATCGTCAAAGAGATCGTCAAATCGCACCGCGAAAAGATGCCTGAGCGTCGTAAGGGCTACACACAGAAAGCTGTCGTTGGCGGTCACAAGGTGTACTTGCGCACAGGCGAATATGAAGATGGTCAGCTTGGTGAAATCTTCATCGACATGCACAAAGAGGGTGCGGGTTTCCGCGCCATGATGAACAACTTCGCGATTGCAGTGTCCGTGGGCCTTCAGTACGGCGTGCCACTGGAAGAGTTCGTTGATGCCTTCACATTCACCAAGTTTGAGCCAGCAGGCATGGTCCAAGGCAACGACAGCATCAAGAATGCAACGTCGATCCTAGACTATATCTTCCGCGAATTGGCGGTGTCTTATCTCGATCGTACAGACCTCGCGCACATCAAACCAACAGGTGCGTCGTTCGACGATCTTGGCCGTGGGCAGGATGAAGGCGTCAGCAACGTGTCCGAACTTAGCGACACAGCGGCGAACAACTCTTTGGAGGTGCTCAAGCAGATCAGCTCTACCGGCTACTTGCGCAAGCGTTTGCCACAAGAATTGATCGTCTTGCAGGGTGGCCAAGCGGGCGCAGTCGCGCTGAGCGGCACATCCGATCCTGTCGCGGTTTTGCAGACGCTTGTTCCAGCTGTGACCACAGCTGCGCCAATGGCGGGCAGCGCGACTGCTGTCAGTGCAGGGGTGATGACAATGGACAATCGCACCAAGGCCAAAATGCAGGGATACGAAGGCGAAGCGTGCGGCGAATGCGGCAACTACACGCTGGTGCGCAACGGCACCTGCATGAAGTGCAACACCTGCGGCGGGACGTCCGGCTGTAGCTAAAGTAAACGTGCTGGGTGTCTCCAACGAGGTTCCCAGTTTTTAGACGGGGTGGCTATTGGGTAGAGTGACTTTGTCACACCACACCACTGAAACAATTGTTTCAGTGGATCACGGAGCCCTTTCGGGGGGCCTCTGACGCAAATCAGGCCGCAGGCAAAAAATATTCCGAGCGGTGATAATGATGAGCTTGAATTTGCGAACCTTGGGGAGCCCTTGCGGCTCCCCATTTTTGTGTTCGGGCTTCAGATGTGACGCGATAGTGCGCTCAGTATATATGTGTTCTACGATTGTCCCGACTTGCGCTATCTAGGCCGCTTTCGGCTACAGGCTAAGTACAGCTGGAGCATGGTGACGGTGTGAAAAAGCTGTTATCTGCTTTCGTAAATGTTCTGCCAATGAAGGGTATCGATATGATCCAACCAACCACGTCATTCAAAGGAAATTTGCAACTTTTACCGCCCGTTGATGGTCTTGCTCGCATAGATATCATCGACGCATCAGGCATCGTTGTTGCAAGCATTGAAAACCAACCGGGCAAGCAAGGGTCGCTGGTGGTCTATCGATATCTTGCAGAGACTTTTGAGATCATCGATGCGGACGCTGCAGCGCATGGCCTTGCTGTTTTTGCAGAACATACTGCGGACGCGAAGAACCGCCCAGGTGCACATCCAAATATCGATCATTTACTGGCAATTGTTGGTGGCAGTGATCCGTTGCACATCCGGCTTTTTGAAGCTTAAAACGACGCAACACAGGGTTTCCGCTCAAGACGTTTGATCAAACTTGCATTCAGCCGAATTTTTTGAGGTACACGCCAACCCGCTTTAAGCCTTCTTGCAAAATTATGGGGTTGTTCGCGTAACCAATGCGCACGTAGCCTTCCATATTTAGCGCGGAACCGGGGGTGAACATGACCCCTGTTTCTTTCAAAAGATCGACGCAGAGTTCACGGGACGTCATCGGCAAGGCGAACTTCAACAACGCTGTTGTCCCTGAATTTGGCTTTACCCATGAGATCAACGATTGATCGGCAACCCAATCGGATAAGAGCGCCAAGCTTCCACGCGTGATTGCATGGCTGCGGGCCAAGACTTTGTCGTAATTTTCAAGTGCGAGCGCTGCAAAGTGATCATTGATCATGCCAACAGAAATAGTGTCGTAATCACGGTGGATCGCAACGTCCTCGATCAATTCATGGGGGCCAGCGATCCAGCCAAGGCGCAAACCTGCTAGCGCATAGGCTTTGGACATGCTGGCCGTACTGATCCCTTTTTCGTAAATATCCGCAATGGAAACGGTCATGCCCGTGCCAGTTTGATCTGTACCACGGTAAACTTCGTCACACAGGATCCATGCGTCGACGTTTCGGGCAATCACTGCGATTTGCTCCAGCACTGCGCGGTCCATTAAAGACCCCGTCAGATTGTTTGGGTTGTTGATAGCAATCAATTTGGTGGCGGGCGTGACCAGCGCACGTAGTTCATTAAGATCAGGTAAGAACCCGTTTTCTGGACGCTGGTGCAGCGGATGGACATCAGCGCCGATACTGGCAGGGATGGAGTAATGTTGTTGATATGTCGGCACAACCGCCACGACGTGATCACCTGCAGATACCAAAGTTTTATGGACCAGCATGTTAGCCCCAATCGTACCGTGGGTAACGATCACATTCTCAGGGGTCTGCGTGTCATATAGCGCGCAAATCGCACGGCGCAGGCGCATGGACCCTTTAGTGTCGCCGTAGGTCATTTTCATAGATAAAAGCGCCGAGAGGTCCGTGTCGTTTTTGCCAATCAAAGCCAATAGTTCGGCAATGGTCAGGCTTTCGACACAGGTTTCCGCCAAGTTCCAGTCACACTTGGTTTCCCACTCGTTCATCCAGATTTCTACACCAAAGGGTTAGATTTGCATGTTGGACTTTCTTTTTCTGGGCGCAATCGGCTTGGCCGTGGGCCAAATCTATAAGGAAACTAATTCTGTTTCATACACAATTGGTTTGCGAGGTCGGATCAACTCAAAACGAATTCATGCCCGTCTTTTTCCAAGATTGCTTTTACGCTTTGGAATGTCTCGGCAGGGCACATCAGGGTACATAATGTGTTCACCTTCGAATGTGCAAAGCACGAAGGCACCTAACCCAGCACCTGAAATTGGCGAAATGAGCGCGGCGAGAATGCCAGCCGCGTCGAATGGAACTGGCCCAATGCCGCGAAAACAGGACCACCCAAGCTGTGAAGGCACAGTATCGGAGATGCGGTCTTCGCGGAAAATGAGTGTCAGTTCGTCATCGGCGCGCACGATTGAGCAAAATCTGGGGCGATCCGACCACTCTGGGATCGGGGCATCTGCGGCCAAGTGTGCAACGCCAGATCTACCGGCGACTTCCTTCAAGCGCATCGTAAATTTTTTTCGAAGGTCGCGTCGTATTTTCACGCGTGTGAGGTTCATCCCTTAGTATGCGTTAGCATTCCGCTTATTTAGCTCACGGATGCGAAACGATAAGAACCCTCTTTTGCCTCGATCCGTCCTAGCCCGCCATTTGGCAAGTGAAAGCCGATGACAGGCATTTGTTCGGATGAAATTCGATCCAGCAGCATTTTGCGTGATGCGACACCTGTTTCACCGTCCTGATCTGATCCGCTTTGCCATTCAGGATGATGCAAGGCTACATGATGATTTCCAATCGTATCGCCCACGACCATCGCACTTTCAGAGCCGTTGCGCACTTCGAACGCCATGTGACCGGGGGTATGTCCGTAAGCGGCGATTGCGTTGATGCCCGTTAGAACCTCGTCGCCTGCATCAAAGAAATTAATCTGATCTTCAAGGCGTTCCAGACGACGCTTGGCACCAACCGCAAAGGTCGCGCGTGCTTCGTCAATGGTGTTCACTGTTTCGGGGTTCCACCAGTAATCCCACTCTGCGCGTCCCATGTGATAAGATGCATCGGGGAAAACTAAATCATCAAAATCGTCCAGCAAACCCCAGATATGATCGGGGTGGGCGTGGGTGAAGACCACATGCGTAACCTCGTCAATTCCAACACCGGCCGCATCAAGGTTGTCGGTCAAACTGCCCGCGTCTGGCATGAAGTCAGGACCAGAGCCGACGTCGAAGAGCACCGTGTTCGTGCCGTCACGATAAAGCGTGATGTTGCATTCGGGCGTGAACTGTTCGGTTGAAAGGCCATAGCCTTTCATGATCTCGACCGCTTCGGCAGGTAGGTTTGCAGTCACGAAATCGCCAGGCAGGGTCAGGTTGCCATCGCTGACTGTGGTCAGTGTTGCTCGGCCAAGCGTGATATCGGCCAAGGCCAGTTTGGGCAGGGCAAGCAATGCTGCGCTATGGGTCAAAACTGTGCGACGTGTGATCATGATCCGCATTCCTATATTCGTTTTTACGAATGTGATCGCAGAGCTGGGAAAATGCAAGGCCCCGCCTATATTCAGATCCAGCACCAGACCGCGCCGCGCAACTTTTTAGAACGTTTCTAAGAATTGCAAATGTATCCCTGGCGGTGGTCTGATAAACTGTACAGGAATCAGTGATCGATGGCGAGATACGCGTCTTGATCAAACAAGAATAGTAAATCTGGGAGACCCGACATGGACGGAAATAACGTTAACGCGACTGGCAAATGCCCTGTCATGCACGCAGCAGTATCAAACACACGCTCGAACAGCGATTGGTGGCCTGAGCAGTTGAACCTGCGCATCCTTAGCCAGAAATCCAACCTCTCCGATCCAATGGGCGCAGACTTCGACTATGCCGAAGCGTTCAAATCTCTCGACTTAGAAGCGGTTCGTGCTGATCTTTATGCGTTGATGACAGATAGCCAGGAGTGGTGGCCCGCAGACTACGGTCACTACGGTCCGTTTTTTATCCGCATGGCGTGGCACAGTGCAGGTACGTATCGCACAGGTGACGGGCGTGGCGGTGCGACGTCCGGCTCTCAACGTTTTGCGCCTTTGAACAGCTGGCCAGATAACGTCAGTCTAGACAAAGCGCGTCGTTTGCTTTGGCCAATCAAGCAAAAATACGGCGCCAAGCTATCATGGGCTGACCTGATGATCCTTGCGGGCAACGCAGCGATTGAATCTATGGGCCTTGATACGTTCGGTTTCGCGGGCGGTCGCGCAGACACATGGGAGCCTGAGCAAGACATCTATTGGGGTGCGGAAGAAATCTGGCTTGAAGAAAGTGGTGGCGAGAACACGCGCTACACAGGCGAGCGTGATCTAGAAGATCCACTGGCTGCTGTGCAAATGGGCCTGATCTACGTGAATCCAGAAGGTCCCGATGGCAATCCTGATCCGCTTTCGTCGGCATATGACATTCGCGATACGTTTGGCCGTATGGGCATGAACGACGAAGAAACAGTTGCGCTGGTTGCGGGTGGTCACACATTCGGCAAAGCCCACGGTGCGGGTGATGCTGGGTTGGTCGGGGCAGAGCCTGAGGCCGCACCCATTCATCAACAGGGCCTTGGTTGGACCAACGGCTTTGAAAGCGGTGTTGGCGTTCACACGACATCCTCTGGCATCGAGGGCGCATGGACGCCTAACCCGATCCAGTGGGACATGGGCTATTTCGATGTGTTGCTTGGGTATGAGTGGGCGCTGACGAAGTCCCCAGCGGGCGCACAAATCTGGCACGCCAAGGACCTGTCTGAAGAAAACCATGCCCCTGAAGTCGATGGGTCTGGCAAACGCGTTCCGATCATGATGACGACCGCTGACATGGCGATGCGTATGGACCCAGCCTACGGCGAAATCTCGCGCCGCTTCCATGCCAACCCAGATAAGTTCGCGGATGCATTCGCGCGCGCTTGGTTCAAGTTGACCCACCGCGACATGGGTCCACGGTCGCTCTATCTGGGGTCTTTGGTTCCATCTGAAGAGCTGACTTGGCAGGATCCGATTCCTGCGGTTGATCATCCTTTAGTCGATGCATCTGACGTGGTTACGTTGAAAGCTGACATCGCGGCTGCTGGCCTGTCTGTTCAAGAGTTGGTTTTGGCAGCGTGGTCATCCGCCTCCACATACCGTGGCTCTGACAAGCGTGGGGGCGCCAATGGGGCACGTGTGCGTTTGGCACCGATGAAGGATTGGGACGCAAACAATCCAGCGCAACTTGGCAAGGTTTTGAGTGCGTTGGACGGCATCCAGTCTGCATTCAATGGCAAGGGTGACAAGAAAGTATCTTTGGCTGACCTGATTGTGCTTGCGGGATGTGTCGGTGTTGAAAAGGCCGCAAGCGATGCTGGACAGTCTGTTGAGGTACCCTTTACTGCGGGCCGCATGGACGCGAGTGCCGAGCAAACAGATATCGAACAGCAAGACGTACTGGAGCCGCAGGCAGACGGTTTCCGTAACTACGCCAAAAAGCGTTTCACGATGTCTGCAGAGGAATTGTTGCTCGACAAGGCGCAGCTTTTGACGCTGACAGCGCCAGAAATGACTGTGCTTGTAGGTGGTATGCGTGCAATGGGGGCTAACTTTGACGGTTCTGATCACGGTGTACTGACAGCGCGCAAGGGTCAGTTGACGAATGATTTCTTCGTTAACCTGTTGGACATGAGCACGGTTTGGACGCCCCTGTCTGCGGATGAAGATTTGTTCGAAGGCAAGGATCGCAAGACGGGAGCAAAGAAGTGGACGGGTACACGCGTTGATCTTGTATTCGGATCTAACTCTGAAATGCGTGCGGTTGCGGAAGTGTATGCAAGCGCGGATGCGGGTGGCAAGTTTGTTGCTGACTTCGTTGCGGCATGGACCAAAGTTATGAACGCAGATCGTTTCGATTTGGCATGATTAGTTTCGGACCGGCTTTGCCGGTCCGACCGTCAGGGGGACTAGTCCCCCTGACCCCCTAGGATATTTTTAAAAGGTGAAGAGGTTTAGGCCAGATCTTCGATGAGAAGGTCTGCGGCTTTGAGTGTCTTGCCTTGATATGTGATTTCACTGGGGTTGTAGTTGAACCAAAAGCGATGGGTTTCACTGTCTCTGACGCGTAGACCATCTGGCAAACGTTGTGTGGGGATGCCTGCGGTCGTCGCCAGACCCTCTAGAATTTCGACATAGGTATCGGCCTCTGGCCAACCTGCGATGTAGTGCAATCCATCTGTGTGCATGATCGCTGGCTTCCCATCTTTCGTGCGCAACGTGATGTCGGCAGTACCGTCCAACTCTTCGAACCAATGCAAGAACGTGCCACCATTTTCCAGTGCGATGCGCGTGGTCGGTGGGATGCTTTCAACCCGTGATACAGTGCAATTAAGGTCTTTGATATTTGGCCCCATTGGCAAGGGAATGCAAAGTTCAGCCGTTTTTGAACCTGTGCGAGGGCCGATCAAGGCCATGCCTTTGAAATTTTGAAGCGTCTCGGGTGTTTCCAAAAGGCCGGGTGCGAGGACAAGATCGTAACCGCGTAGGTATGCGTGGGGTGCAATTATATCCAAAGACAGGCCAAGACGACGCGCGGCGCGGTAGGTTTCAAACGCGAGGCGGAACATGTCGAAGTCTGCACCTTGGGGTTGGGCTTCCCACGCCCAACATGACACGTAATCGAAGATCAGCGCGACGCGGGCTTTGGTGGTCCCGACCTCAGGCATGGTGGCCAGTTCGGTCGCGACTTGGCGTACTTCCGTCAGTGCGGGGGCGGATTCTGCATCGGGGCGCAATAGCCCTGCGTGCATTTGTTCTTGTGCAAAGGGAGCCTGGCGCCAGCGGAAATACAAAACCGCTTCTGCGCCATGCGCGAAGGCTTCCCATGCCCAAAGCCTAGCCATACCAGGCAAAGGGGCAGGGTTATACGGGGCCCAATTCACAGGACCGGGTTGTTGTTCCATCACCCACCAGCGGTTCTTGCCAACAGTGCGGTAAAGATCATGATGAAACGCCTGCATGTCAGGGTCGCCTTGGCGTAGGTAGTGGGCTTTGTGCTCTGGCGTGCCCTCAAGGCGGTCAGAGAGAAAGCCGATGGGATAGCTGTCCCAAGAGGCAATATCGAGGTCTGCGCCAACGTCGTAGTGATCAAAATCGGTGACGCGGCCCATGTAGTTGTGGATCAGCGGGGCGTTAGTGTGCTGACGTAGGATTTCTGTTTGACCACGATTGAAACGCACGACTTGATCGGAAGAAAAGCGCCTGAACGCAAGAACATGCGCTGGGTTTGGTTCTGTAACCGTTAGGTTGGGAAGGCCGATCTGGTCGAAGCGATCGTACTCCATTGACCAAAAGATATTGCCCCAAGCGCGGTTCAGCGCATCCGTACTTTGATACCGCTGTGCGCACCAATCTTGGAAAGCGGTTCGAGCAGCATTTGAGTAGCTAACGGTGGTTTCGTGGCAGCCATATTCATTATCAGTTTGCCACGCAACCACATAGGGGTTCTTGCCAAACCGTTCTGCCAGAATTCGCGTGATGCGGCGGGATTCTTGATAAAATCCTTCGTGGGAGAAACAGTAATGACGCCGCGATCCAAAACCGCGCGCACGCCCTTCTGCGTCAACGGCCAGCATATCTGGGTGCTTTTCCAAGACCCAATGTGGTGGCGTGGCAGTCGGTGTTCCTAGGATGACTTGTAATCCTGCAGCCCCCAAAACGTCGATTGCGCGTGCGAGCCAGTCGAGCTGAAAATCACCTTCTGAGGGTTCCAGGCGCGACCACGCGAATTCGCCGATGCGGACCCACGTTAGACCTGTCTCCACCATCTGTGCGGCGTCAATTGCCCAGCGATCCTCGGGCCAATGTTCGGGGTAGTAGCAGACGCCTAACGCACGTTTCATAGAATTACCTGATGTTCTTGTTGGCCCTTGCCGATATTGGGCAGGCGGAAAGTCTTGCCATTGTTGTTTAGCTCACCAGCGATGCCGTCAGTCGCCGATGTAATGAACATATCATTGAGACCATCGCCGCCAAATGCGGGGCAGGTGGAGTGCAGACCATCGACTTTGTGGCTTGCGATCAATGTCCCGTCAGCCGCATAGCCATTCACACAGCCCGCGCCCCACAGGGCAACCCAGAGTGTGCCACCGGCATCAACCACGGCCCCGTCAGGCGAAAGATTGGCATCGTTCAGATCAAGCCAGACTTTAGCGTCCCCCTCAGGCCAGCCTGTTGCAGGATCAAGTGAAACACGCATGATTTGTTTGGTAACCGTATCAGTATAGTGCGCAAAACCACGATCTGGCGTGAAGCAGATCGCATTGGAAATTGTCACATCGCTCACTAGCTTGCGCAATTCGCCCTTGTAATATCGATAGATTGCACCGGCATTTGTCTGGGCCTGAAAGCCCATAGTGCCGATCCAAAAGCCACCCCAAGGATCAGCGCGCCCATCATTGGAGCGGGTCGTTGGGTTATCTGTTTCGATGTGAACAAATGTGTCATCTAGAACGCCTGATGGTATATCGAACCGATGCAAGCCGATTTCAGAAGCGATCAGCAACGTGTTTTCGTCAATCCAGCCTTCGGCAGATACGCTTAGATCAAACGCCCAGCTCTTGGCCTTTGAATGTAACGTGCGGGCGTTGATATCGAACCAAAAAAATTCACCTCGCAAAGGATGCCACAGCGGGCCTTCGCCCAGCCCACATGCGCGCTCGTCAAAGATCATCCCTTGGCTCGATCGAAGGCCTCAACCATGGCTTTTGCGCGGGTGCTGACGTCACCTGCAGTGAAGCCGGGCTTATAGAGGGCAGAGCCAATGCCAAAGCCATCCGCGCTTGCGTTCATCCATTCGGCGAAATTTGTGTGATCGGCCCCACCAACGGCGTAGACCTGCGTCCCGGTAGGAAGCACTGCACGGATCGCTTTTAGACCGTGGGTTCCAAGCAAGGATGCAGGAAAAATTTTGAGGCCGTCCGCGCCTGCGCCCAAAGCGGCAAAGCATTCGGTTGGGGTCATCACGCCGGGGTAACTGTCCAATCCAGCAAGCTTGGTTGCTGCAATAACGTTCGTGTCAGTGTTCGGAGAAACGATCAGTTTGCCCCCAGCTTTGGCGACATCAATGACTGTTTCAACGCTCAAAACAGTGCCTGCGCCGATCTGTGCGACGTCACTGTAGGCTTTCGCCAATATTTCAATCGATCTCAATGCAGAGGGTGAATTCATCGGAACTTCGATACGGGTTATGCCGGCTTCGATAAGTTCGCCCGTGATGGCACTGACTTCTAATGGCGTGACGCCTCGCAAAATTGCGATTAAGGGACGGCTCATTAACTTTCCTTCAAATAGCGGCGTATGCAGTACAAAGACCTGCACGTGTTACGGCGGCTGTGTCGTAGCGTTCTACTGTAACAGACTGTTGGTTTAGGGCGCGTTCGTAAAGATCACTTAAATCATTGGTCCCAATTACTGCGACGCGCTGGCCAAGCCAATAGGATTTTGCGGCAGCCAGTTCCATCCCGATCAGAGCACCAGATAGTTTTGCGCGTGCAATTGCTGGGGATTGACCCTTCAAAAGGTCTGCTGCGCGCAGGGAAAAGAGGTTGGCAGAGAATTTTTCTGGTCTGGAGAGCGTTTCAGATGCGGCTTCATCAAACGCTTTTTGGTCCATGTCGGTGCCTCCAAGCGAGTGGCGCAGTACGGTGCCTTTGGAGATCACGTCGAACAATTCACCAGTCATGAAGGTGCGAAAGCTAACAATTTCACCCGCGCTGACGTGGACCCATTTGGAGTGGGTCCCGGGTAGGCAAATCACGCCGTCCCATTCGGGGTTCAGCGAAAGGAATCCTGCGATCTGGGTTTCTTCGCCGCGCATTACATCAGCAGGATCGTTCTGCTTGATGCCCGGAATGAGCCAGACCTTTAGATCATCGCCGCAATTTTGCACAGGAATCGGTCTATCAGTTTGGGCCATACAGGGCGTTGCGCGGTAGGGGGCCTCTAGCCAGCCTTGGCGCGATCCAACCATGCCACAGGCGATCACTGTACAAGTGCTTGGCGTTTCCCAATCCTGAAGTAGTGCGCGCAAAGCGGGTTCAAATTCATCGGGTTTCAGGGATGACATACCTTTGTCTGATGACGCTTCAGCAAGCGTGCTACCGTCTTCGGTCATGGCAAAGGCACGCAGGTTGGACGTGCCCCAATCGACGGCAATCCAATCCGGTCTTATGGCGTGCGCAAGCGTCATCCCGTCACCACCACACCGCCATCAATCACAAGCGACTGGCCTGTCATTGCGCGGCTGAGGTTTGACGCAAGAAACAGTGTGCCACCAACGATATCTGCGGGCGCGAGCGGGTCCTTAAGGCATTGGCGTTCCAAGTGGGCTGCAAGACCGTCTTCTGTCACCCACATGTCCTTTTGCTTTTGTGTCAGAACCCAACCGGGAGCGAGCGCGTTGACGCGGATTTTTTCAGGACCGAATTCGCGTGCTAAGCTGCGCGTAAGCCCATTGATTGCGGAATTGGCGGCGGTGTAGAGCGGGTAACCTGCATTGCCCATCATGTATGAGATAGAGGTAAAGTTGATGATAGATCCACCACCCGCAGCAGCCATCATGGGTGCTGTGTGTTGGCAGGCAAAAACATAGGCTTTGAAGTTGATATCCATCATCCACGTGTAGAAATCTTCGGTGATGTCGTCGACGCTGTGGCGTTTGTCGTTGGCTGCATTGTTTATAAGGGTCGTGATAGGACCGTGTTCACCAGCGGCTTCGTCCAGTGTCGCTTTAAGGCGGGTCACATCGGTGATATCGCATTGCATGAAGTGCGGGCGATTTCCGTGTTTGGCTTCCATCGCATCGCAAAATTCTGTTGCATCTGAGCGGCCAACGAAAGCGACTTTCGCGCCTTGCGCAAGGAAGCCCTCGGTGATGGCTGCGCCAATTCCGTTGCCGCCGCCTGTGATATAGACAGATGCGTCTTTGAGTTCTGAAAACTGTGCGGTCATTGGGTGCGCTCCTTGGGGTGCGGGGTTGCGATTTTTCTAGAAAAATCGAGGCCTCCGGCGGGGATATTTAGGGAGAGAGGAAACATCAGAGTTTACGCCCTTCGATGACCCACATCGTATCCGGGAAGGTCCACGGCAAAGTAAGGCCTTGATGCATGAGGTAGTTGCCGGACACTTTGATTGTCTGGCCTTTCAGGATGGGTATGCCGCGAGACAATGCTGGAGCTGTGATGCGATTGAGGGTGCGGATTTCGTATTGGGCACTTGCATCAAGCCGCGTGAGGCGCAAAGGGCGCGGCGCGATTTGAGTGGAGGTGGCGGCTTTGCCAGCGAAAACCACGAATTGCGTGTCGTCTTCAGCCAATTGTTGTTCTGCTATCACTGCCGGGTCTGCGCTGTCTAAACGCAGAATATCGGCGCGTTCCAACCATGTGCGGTTCGCTTTCCACCAGGACGTAACGTCCTTGAGAACCGTTACCTCGTGCGGTGTCAGTTCGCGCGGATCCATTTCGAACCCCATGTGACGCTGTGCGGCGACCCATGCGCGCATGGAGATGTCGATTACGCGCCCAGATGTGTGGCAATGGCGTGGGCCGACATGTGATCCTGTTACGTTGAGCGGCAAGAAAAGGGCTGCGTCGTGCTGCATACGCAGGCGCTCTAGTGCGTCATTACTATCGGACAGCCAAACGCGTTGGGTGCGCGACAGGATGCCAAAGTCGATACGACCACCACCAGATGCGCAACTTTCAATTTCGACCATTGGAAAATCTGCGCGCAGGCGATCAATCAGTGCATAAGAGCCACGTGTTTGTGCCGCGTCGGGTGCAGGCAGAACGCGGTTGTGGTCCCATTTGATGTA
>NZ_JABBAM010000136.1 GCF_018607965.1 Planktotalea sp. | reverse complement strand
GATCAAGACGCCGCCGATAGCGAGCGCGCTACACATAAGAACGCGGCGTGATGGGGCTTCTTTGATGAGCAGCCAAGCGAGCAGGGCGGTAATAAACGGGGTGGTTGCCCAAATGATCGAAACATTTGCGATCGTCGTTAGCTTGAAGGCGGGGATAAAGGCGGCGGTTCCTGAGGCCATGATAAACGCTGCCAGCAATGCGGGTGCGCGGAAGCGGCGCATCTCGTCTTTGACGGCGCCTCGAAACCATAGAACCATAAGCGTGATCACGACTGCACTGATACCGCGCCAAAAGATAACATCCCAAGCTGTCGCGCTGACGGCCTTTGTGAATATGCCCGCTGTGCTGAACGTGACCGCTGACAAGCACACCAGAATGACGCCGGCTTTGTGATTAGCTGTTAAACTGTCGTTCATTCTATGTCTCTCGCCTTGCGTGCCACCTAGTCTAACACGACACTGCTGACACCATATGGTCAGCAGTGATGTAGTGGTATTTGTTTAAACTAGATACGGGTTTTCTGAGAGGTTGAATAAAGATGGGCCGATCAACGCGGATGTTTGAGATCATCCAAATTCTGCGCAACGCCAAACACCCGCGCACGGCGCAAGCGATTGCGCAAGAGCTAGAGGTTACCAAGCGCACGATCTATCGCGATATAGCTGCCTTGCAAGCCATGCGGGTTCCCGTAGAGGGCGAGGCTGGCGTTGGTTACATTATGCGTCTGGGTTTTGATTTGCCGCCTGTCAATTTCAACGTGGAAGAGGCCGAGGCGATAACCGTTGGCTTGGCCCTAATCGCACGCACAGGGGATCGGGGTTTGAACCGTGCAGCCAAAAGTGCTGCACAAAAACTGACCGAAGCGACGCGATTAAGTGCGACTGTGTTTGCGTCAACGTGGGGTGTGGATGAACCAAAGCTGGTCGATCTAACAATCGTGCGAAAAGCGATCCGTGAAGAACGCAAATTGCAGATTACCTACCAAGCCAAAGAGGGGGCTGAAACGCAGCGCATCATTTGGCCAATCGCTATTGCGTACCATTGCGAGGTGATTGTGATCGCTGCTTGGTGTGAACTGCGACAGGATCTTCGCCATTTTTGACCTGATCGGATTAATGCGTTCAAAGAATTGGGCGATGGTTTTATAGGGCAAGGGGATAGATTGCGCCAAGACTGGATCAAGGAGTATGCGAGCTGGCTATGAATGGGGTGTGGTTCAAAAAATTGCCTTATGTCGGGCGTTAACTCGTGTGGGTGCTACAGTATCTTTTGCATCCTAATGTAGGCTCGGTCATTTTTTTGAAACTCATCGCCGTAGCCTTCAAATCCCAGACGTTGATAAAATCTGGCAGCAGTCTTGCGGGCATCGAACCAAAAATGGCGCATGTGTCTGCGCCGTGCTTCTTGCTCAAACGCGCGGATAAGGGTGCCACCAAACCCGCGTTTTTGGTGTGATGCCAAAACCGCGGGTTTGCGAAGTCTGATGCTTTGATCCCCTTGTTCATGGCTTTCAAAGAGTTAGCCAACGCCGACCAAGACCCCCTCAAATTCGATCCCGAGATGCAAGGCGTTTACGTCGCCGTCGACAAAGACTTCGGCCAAGCGTCCGTCTGGACGAAGAACCTTGTGACGGATCGGATAGGTTTGTTCTGGCGTAAGTGTGCGTAGGATCATTGGAAAACATTAACGGCAGGGAGTGCGGTGAACAATTTAAAAGGACATAAGTCTAAGACCATACTGGATCTGGTGATCTCGGTTGCCAATGCATAAGGTGAACGCAAAGGGAGTGCCGCCGATGGGAACACCGCGCAGAATTGCACTAATCGATATTGCGCGCACAAGTGCATTGTGCGCAATGGTGATCTTTCATTTCACGTATGATCTTGAAATGTTTGGCTTCGCACCGCGCGGAACCATGGCAAGCCGCGAATGGGTGGTGTTTGCTTGGGTTATCGCCGGTAGCTTTATCTTTCTGTCTGGTGTTAGCCTCGTCCTAGCGGTGCAAGACGGCCCAATCCAACCGCGTAAATACATCAAACGACTTGCGATGTTGGGGCTGGCCGCACTTGCGGTGACTGCGGGCACGTATGTGTCTATGGGCAATGCATTCGTGCGCTTTGGAATTTTACATCTGATGTTCGCTGCTAGCATCTTGGGCCTTCTCGTTTTGCGCCGTCCATTTTGGCTGACGGGCCTGCTTGGCGGGGCGATCCTTGCGATACCCTACGCGACGAATTGGCCGTTCCTTGGTAGCGCGAATTGGCTTTGGCTTGGCAAATCCACGCAACTTCCGCCCATGGTGGATTATGCACCGCTTATCCCTTGGCTTGGAATTTTTCTGCTTGGCATGGCGGCTGCACAACTGGCCGCGCGTTTGGGGCTTTGGGGTGAGGTTGCAGGATCGATTGATGCAGACACGCGCTGGGCCAAGATTGCGTCATGGCCGGGGCAACATTCTCTTGCGATCTATTTGATCCATCAACCTGTGCTGTTTGGTAGTGTTTATGCAGCGCGTTTGGTTTCGGGCTAGCAGTATTTATGTCTTGTCCTGCGCACTTGAAAAATTGCCCAAGACGCCGTTGGAATTTTAATAAAAGCGGGATTCACATAATCCTACTAGGTGCGAAACGCCTCGATTTTTTCCGCTGATATTGCGTATCCAATGTCTGCCAGATGCGTCCTTAGAGACGACACGCCAAACATTCCGATCACATTCACAGGCTCGTACAACCCTTTGCTCTCATACGGCGTTTGGGTTGTGACAAAGACCAATTGGTTTGCAGGGGGTGGTGGGACATGGACGCAGGCACCCGCATAGGGCACGAGGATAAACGCTGTGACGCTTGCGCCGCTATAATCAATCGGAACGATGAACCCGGGTAGGCGCACAATTTGGCTGTTCCAATCGGTGCGCACACCGCTTGATGTCGGTTGCTCACTGTTAAGTGGGGCTTGCTCGTGGTCAATCATCCCACGCAAAAAGGTCGGAACAGCCGTTTCATTTTCAGGCAGCAGATCGGACCAATCAAGGTCGATATATTCTTCAGCAAGGGCAATACTTGGGATAAACGCCTTGGCTGCCAAGCCTGCAAGAACCATGCGTCTTTGCAAGGTGTGACTTACCATTCGTATACCTCCATCTGATCCGCCACGATGGCATAGCCTGTTTGACCAAGATCAGTAGATTGCAATTGCGTGCGCATCATTCCAATCACCCAAACGGGATCCCAAAGGCGATCACCAGGCCAGGGTGTTTCGGCGTTGACCATAACAAGTTGGTTTGCGGGCGGGGGCGGGGTGTGAATGCAAGCACCAGTATAGGGGACAAGCATGAATTCCGTGACACCCTTTGAACCGGTCTCGAACGGGATAATGAACCCCGGCATTTTGATATACGCGCCGTCGAGCGTTTCGTTTAATATAAATGCGTTTTCATCATAGATCGGGTTCCAAGTGTCATTGGTTTCATCGATCTCGCCTTGACCGATGATTTCCGAATAAGGCACCCCTGCAGGGAGCAGATCGTCCCATGTGATTTCACGCGGTGTTGCTGCAAAAGCCGTTTTTGGGACGCTCAGCGCTGCTGACAAAAGCATCAAAGTAGATCTTCGATTTAGCATCACTTCACCTCATGCCGGGTGTTAGGTTTTGACCATCATACCATCTGCCAGCGACATTCTGTAAGCCCTAAGTGCCGGAACCATGCTCACAATTGCGCCAGCTGCTATGACACCAAGCATGACCCACACTTCACGAAGACTAGGCGGATCAATTGGCAACCAAAGCCCAAAGGCACTGTCGAGAATAGGCTGAGCGAGGGTAAGACCGACATAGAGCAGCGCTAGCCCCAAGAGCGCGCCGAGGGCGGCCATAAGCATGGCCTCAAGGACCAGCATACTGAGAATTGTCGCAGGTCGCGCGCCCATCGCGCGAAAAATTGCCATTTCGCGGCGGCGTTCGTTTAGGCTAGAGAAAATCGTCGCCATCATGCCGATCAGGGCTGTCACAACCACCATTGCAGACACCGCAAGCAGCGCGGTTTCTGCAATGCCAACGATGCCCCAGAGTTCTTGCAAGGCGACACCGGGCAAAATCGCGAGCAGGGGCTCTTGGCCGTATTCATTGATGGCGCGTTGTAGTCGGAAGGTCTGCAAAGGGCTTTTCACACCAACAAGTGCGGCGGTAATGGCTTTGGGTTTCAGCTCCATCGCGCGGATTGTACCGGCAGGCGTCGCTTGCCCTTGAACCTGCGCACCGCCTTGCCAATCCACATGGATCGCCTCAATCGCTTCCATGCTTACGATGACGGTCCGGTCCACGGGTGTCCCTGTTTTTTCCAAGATCCCAGACACGCGGAACGGTTGATCTTTGTGCTGCGCGAAGGAGGCCAAGCCATGCGCGACTATGATCGGATCGCCGACAACATACCCCAAGGTCGCCGCCACATCCGCGCCGATTACTGTATCAAAGAGATCATCTATGATGACACCGTCTGCCACCTCCAGTGATCTGCCTTGGCGATATTTGTAGTGCTCGAAAAAAGCTTGGCTGGTGCCCATGACCCTGAACTGGCGATGACTGTCGCCGAGCGAGATCGGAACAATCCATTCGACTTCGCTGCGCGTCGCAATGTCTTGATAACTGTCCCACGTTACATTGTTCGTCGCGTTGCCGATACGAAACACGGAATAAAGCAGCAATTGGACAGAGCCAGAGCGCGCGCCAAAGATCAAATCGGTGCCTGATATCGTGTCAGCAAAGCTGGCCTTGGCCCCTGTGCGCACCTTTTCAACACCAAGGAAAAGCGCGACCGACAAGGCTATCGCGAGGATGGTCATACCCACGGTCAAAGCGCGCGCGAAGAGCGAGGCAATAGCAAGACGCATGATCATAGGGTGGTCCTTTCAATCTGCGCGATGTCCTCAATACGAATGACGCGGTCAAAACGCTTGCCCAGTCGTGAATCATGGCTGACCATTAATAACGAGGTTTGATGCGCTTCAGTTTGAGCGAACAAAAGATCAAGAAACGCAGCTTGGCTGTTGGCATCAAGGGCGGATGTCGGTTCATCCAAGATGATAAGCGGCGGTTGCCCGATCAAAGCGCGCGCAACGGCGACGCGTTGCTGTTGTCCGACGCTAAGCGAGGTAGCCTTTGTGCCGAGGACGCCTTTAGGCAGCCCTAGTGCGGTGGCAAGCGCCATTGCTTGCGCGCTCGCATCACCCGCGCGTTTGCGTCGCTTTGGTGCAAACCGAAGCGGCAAGAGAATATTATCCGAGACGGTCCCAAAAGGGAGCAAATTGAACTGCTGAAAGATCACCCCGATCTGTTCTGCGCGAAACCGGTCCCGCGCACCACCCGAAAGCGTTGTGATGTCTGTCCCCGCTATCGTGATCGACCCACGATCTGGCAGAATAGTGCCACAGATCAGCGACAAAAGGGTCGACTTGCCCGAGCCACTTTCGCCCAATAACAAGATCGATTCACCTTTTGCGATTTCAAGCCGAGGCACTGCGAGGGAAAACCCCGAGCGTCCCGGCCAATGATAGGCAAGATCAGAAAGGTTTAGAACACCATCCGTCACGTGCAGTTACCGATCCAGCGCTAAATTTGGTGCGCTGCGCATAACCTCAAAGGCTTGTGCGCCAGATGCTGTGATGATCTGCACGTCGACTTCCTTGGCGTTGGGGAATGCGTCGAAATAATTGAACGTGATTGTATTCAAGGCGTCAGGCATCGTGCACGTTAGATTATATTCAGCATGAAATTCGGTGTGGCCCGTTTCCTCGGCATGCTCTTCGTGGTCATCATGTCCATCGTTCTTATGATCATGCTCATCGTGCTTTTCATCATCATGATCGTCATGGTCATTGTGATCCGTTTGACCCTCATCCTCGTGCGCGTCGTGATCTTCTTCGGCCTCAAGTTCGGCTTTTGCATCTATCAAAGAGCACGCGGCTGCCTTTGGCATTACAAATAGTGCGAGTGGAGCGGCGAGCGTCTCAATTGCTGCACTCACCTTCGCAAGGTCAACGTCGTTTTCCGCCTTGTATTCGAACCCGACAATATCGGCACCGGGTGCATGAAATTCCATGGCGACAGTCGTGCCATCAATCGCAATATTAAGTGCCCCAACACCATGCTCATGCGCATCCAGTTGGCGGGTATCTTCGGCAAATGCGATAATGGGGGCAAGCAGGGCGACAAGGGAAAGAGCGTGTTTCATAGGAACTCCAATAGTTTTTAAAAGAGAGGGGTTAAGCCGCGCAAGATCCGCACTGGCCGTGAATTTCAATGATATGTCGATGCGCGTGAAACGCGTTTTGATTGGTGAGCGCGGTCAAAGTGGGCAGCAAGTCGCTGCCATCGTTCTCTTCGACGGATCCGCAATCTTCACAGATTGATAGAACCGGCAGGCTTTCGATGTGATTGCAGCGGCAAGCTACAAACGCTTTTATCGATTCCAGCCGATGAGCACGTCCCTGATCGGTTAGGGCTGAGAGTGTGCGATATACGGTTGGGGGGGCCATGTCGGGTTCAGCGAGCTGAAGTTGTTCAAGGATTTGGTATGCTGTCATGGGCCTGTCGCAGGCGCTCAGCACAGTCAAAACATCTGTTTGTCGCGCGTCAGCTGATTTTCGCATCGCTTTGCCTGCAATTGTTGAATTTGTATTTATTTTATAATGTAACAAATTGCAATGCATTGATTTCGTAAAACTTTCACGAACATTAGACGTGACCTCGCGGGCACTCAACCCAACCTCTAAAAGCAATGGGGCTTGAGTTCATGCAAGTGCAGGGTGGGCTTTGATCGAGGGTGGCTGTTATTGCACTTGCCATATGTTGCGTTTGCCAACTAAGATTTGATGATTCTGCCGATACTTGGGAAAACACAATTGCATGACGCCTTGATCCCTTATGATGATGTGGATGATTTTATCATCCTGCGCGCACGTGCTTTCACCAGCCGTATCAGGCGCGCTATGATCCGGGACGTGCTGCAACCTGATAACGTGCCGTTGATCGAATGGCAGCTTGTGTTTTCTGTCGCGCGATTTGGCACCTGCCATCTTGCCAAAATTACGCAGCAAACGTCGCTCGATCCCGCACATGGCAGTCGCGCTGCGGCATCGCTGGAAAAAAAGGGGCTGATCGAGCGCCGCGACGACCCAAAAAATCGCCGACGCAAGCTGATTTCGCTGACGCCAAGTGGAATGGAGTTGGTGTCGCGGATCTGGCCGCGCGCGCAAGAGCTGCTCAAAACTGTCACTCACTCCATGAAGGACGACGACCTCGCAGAGGTCAAACGTTTGCTTGACATGATCAATGATGCAGCCAAGCATCTGGATGAAAGAAACGACAACGGTTAATTTATCAGGGAGGATACGATGAAACCGATGACCTTAATGGTGGCAGCAGCCGCCGCACTTTCAATGACGACCAGTGCATTCGCACAGGTCAATTTGACCGCTGAAACTGCCAGCCCAGGTGGGGCGGTGCATTTATCACCCGCTCACATGACTGAAATTGCTGGGACCCAAGGCATTGCGAATATCCAGCTTGCCGAAGGTCAAACGCTGACCAACTCGATCCAGAACGTTGCCGAAGGCAAGACTGACATCGCTGGCACGCCCTACATCCTGCCGTTCTTGATGAGCCGCGGCGTTGGTCCCTTCGGATCGTTGGGCGCTGAAAAAGGTGCCGAGCTTGCTGGCAACTTGCGCGCCATCACTCCGGTGACTTTGGGCGTGTTTTTCTTGTTTGCGTATGACGCCAAGGGGATCAAAGGTTGGGACGACATTGAAGGCCGTAAGATCTTTAACGGCCCACCGCGTGGTGGTGCGCTTACCAATGCGCGCAGCATGATCCAGATTATCACCGGTCTAAAAGACGGCGAAGGCTATACGGGCATGCAAACCAATTGGGGGCAGGCCACTTCGGTCATTTCAAGTGGTGAGCCAGATGCGGTTGTCCTACCAGAACTGTTTCCGGGCAGTCGTCTGACAACAATGACTGCGGCAGGAAAGGCGACCGGTTGGTCCATGCCAAAGGACATATACGACGGTGAAGCCATGCAGAAATACATGGGTGCACCGGGCAGCGCGCCATTTACCATTAGCGTTGCTGATCTGTCCGAGACAATGGGCGAGGATTGGACGTTTGTGTCTGAGGACGACACGTTTCGTGCGTTTGCCACTGTTGGTGGACTGGTTGTGAACAAGAACATGGACGACACATTGGTCTATGATCTGGTGTCCGCCTATGTTGCATCTATGGATGCCCTGAAGGCCAAAGCGCCGTTTGGTGATACAGTCGCTTTTGATGAGCCAATGCAGGGTATGTGCGGTGCCAATCCGGTTCAGTATCACCCTGCTGCTGCACGCGCATGGCGCGACGCAGGATATGATCTAGACGATTGCGCCGTCTCTGAGAGCTAAGCAATCCTAACACTTTGCGGGTGCTGCCTTGTTTGGTGGCACCCGCATATATTCGCAACAGTCCCAAAAGGTGACCGATGTCCGATACCCAAAAAAAAATCACGTCAGACGAGGTCTTTCCATCCCGTGCGGTTTATATACTCGCATTAGTTTTTGTCTTTATAGGCATCATCAATAGCACCCCGGTGATCCCCGGATGGGACGCGATGTGGCAGACCATCACTGGCATTGAAAATCTAAAAACACGGGCGTTTCCGACTGAATATTTTTACCCCCTCTCTTTCTTCATTATGATGATGGTGGTGGCGTTAAAACATTCTATGTGGCGAGCATGGCAGGGCACGTCGCGTGCTGGATTTGGCGCGTTCATGGACGCAGCATTGGTCTTGGCCGCATTTGCCATTTCGATAACCTACCTGATCGAGATTGACAGCGTTTGCTTGATAGACTCGTTAAATGGCGAGCGTGCGCGCATCATGGCACAAACACTCCAAGCAGAAATCGAATTTGCCGATCTGATGGGTTTGCCTGTTCCCGACACCGTTGAAGACCCCAAATGCGTGAATACCACTGGTGTTTGGCTGGTGGCGATCATGGGTCTCTCGATCATGGTTTTCTTGGCCTATAACATTAAGGTCTGGGGGCTGCCGCTGGTCGCTGTGTCCATCGCGATGGCGCTCTACACATTTGGCACGGTTTTGGTGTGGTATTTTCACGGACCGGACGACGTTAACAAATATCTGATGACCAAGCTGGGGGGGGAGCCGCGCACATTCCTTGACGGTGTCCCGAACGTGCACGACGCGTTGGTCAACACGTCTGCTGGCATTTTGGGGCGGTTCATGAGCGTGATCATGAGCGTGGTGTTCCCATACATTATCCTAGGCGCATTGTTTGGTAAGTCCGCAGGTGGGCAAACCTTGATCAAGCTATCGTTCCGCTGGACGCGTAAATTACGCGGTGGTCCAGCGCATGCGGCGATCGTCAGTTCTGCGATGTTTGGCACGATCACCGGCGGCCCAGTCGTCAACGTGTTGTCCACAGGCGTTCTGACCATCCCGATGATGATCCAGCGTGGCTTTTCGCGGGTTTTCGCAGGAGGAATGGAAGCGGCTGCATCGTCCGGCGGTTCGATCATGCCACCTGTGATGGGGGTCGCCGCCTTTATTTTGGCCGCCATGACGGGTGTGCCCTATCGCGACGTGATTATCGCGGCGACCTTGCCTGCGATTGCCTATTTCCTGTGCCTTTTCTTGTCCGCGTCATTCCAGTCACGCAAGCAAGGGATTGAGGCATTTGGAGAGCTAACCGAAGACATGCGCGTCTCGGGTAAAGACATCTTGCACTTGTGCCAGATTTTCCTGCCTATCCTGTTAATCCTTCTGCTCTTGCTGACGCCAAAAGACATGGTTGGGTGTGGGCCAATAGCGTCGATAATGGGCGCGGATGCGGTCATGCAAGGGGATCGCTGTGTCGTAACTTCGCTCCCTTGGGTGCTACAAATCTTTCAGAATGCCGCAGGCGATGCCGGCGCTACCGGCTGGTGGGCTGCGGCCTTTGTGTTGATCTTGATGTTCCTCGACAAAGACTTCCGCACCCGCCCACGCAAATTGCTGGACGCATTGGCGGAATCCGGGATCACCATTTCGACCCTGTATCTGATGTTGCTCGCCGTTTCGGTCATCGACGTTTGTTTGAACTTCACAGGTCTGTCCAAATTCGTAGCGATTGACGTGCTGCGGTTCCTCTTGTCGTTTGATCTTGGTGGGGAAGGGTCTGCGTATATCCAGTTCTTCGCTTTGTTCATCACCATGTTGCTGGCAATCTTGCTGGGGATGGGGATGCCTGCGGTTCCGGCCTATATCAACGTTGCTTTGTTGATGGGGCCGATGTTGATTGGCCTTGGGATTGCGACGTTCACCGCACATATGTTCATCTTTTACTACGCGATTGCCTCGGCCATTACCCCTCCCGTGGCGCTGGCGGCCTTTGCGGCATCGACGATCACCAAGGCGGATCCGATGGCAACGGGCTTTAGCGCCGTGCGATCGGGAATTGTGATGTTCGCAATCCCATTTGTGTTTGCCTTTTACCCCGAAATCTTGTTGGTCGATCATGCGCTGATCGACCCCGCTAGCCCGTCCCGCGCGCCGCTGCCCGGTTATGAAAACGGTGTGTCAATGTCTGCGCTGGCATGGCTTTTGGCGCGTCTGGTTCTGGTGCTTTATCTTGTGGCCAGTGCTCTTGCGGGGTTTGATGCGCGCAAGCTAAGTGCCGTCTGGGTTCTAATCCGGCTTGCCACAGCAGTCGCTATCTTGATGAGACCCGAGGTGATTCAATTCACCGCTATTACATTCGCGATTGCACTGCTTGCACTGCACCATGTTGGTGCGCGCCGCGTTCACGCCATTTAAATCTAAAGGGCTTATATGTCCAAACGACCTAATTTTCTGTTCTTCATTACAGATCAACAGCGCGCTGACTGGCTGGGATGTTACGGGCACCCCGTATTGAAAACCCCAAATATTGATGCGATTGCGGCACGCGGCATGCGGTTCGACAACTTCCATACCGCCTCCCCTGTGTGCATGCCCAATCGGGCTTCGTTGCTGACGGGACGCTACCCCAGCGTGCATGGGCTACGCTACAATGGTTGTGTGTTGCCTGAAACTGCAAACACCTTTGTAGACGTGCTTGCGGGGGCAGGTTACGACACCGCTGCAATTGGCAAGAGCCACTTGCAACCGTTCACAGGCCAACCGCCGATGGGCCATACCCTAGAAAGCGTTGCTGCGATATCGGAGGCGTGGAGCGTGCAGCGCCAAGACACTTACGCCGAAGAACCGGCGCATTACACCAGCGACCAACGCTACGAGATCAAGACGCCCTATTACGGCTATCAGCACGTCGATATGGTAACGTCCCACGGGGACCGCTGTGGTGGACACTACGGTCAATGGTTCCGCGATGCTGCCCCTGATTGGAAGGCACAGCATGATCCCACAAACGAGCTGCCACATAATTATTCCTGCCCACAAGCCTACCGCACGCCAATCCCAGAAGACCTTTATCCAACCGCCTATGTGCGCGATCGCGCTGTGGATTATCTGACGTCGCGCACCGGCGATGACACCCCGTTCTTCACGTTCGTCAGCTTTCCCGATCCGCATCATCCATTCAATCCGCCGGGCAAATATTGGGATATGTATAGCCCTGATGATTTTGATGTCTCGCTCCCCTATGACGCCCATCAAAATCCCACACCTCCGATGTGTTGGTTGCATGACAACTGGACCGAACGTGGCGGTCAACCGACACCGCAAACCGCGATGATGTTGGACGAGCAGCAATTGAAAGAGGCGATGGCGCTCACCGCTGGCATGATGGCGTTCGTTGATGATGCTGTGGGTGACGTAATGGCGGCCCTTACCGAAAGCTGTCATGCGGATAACACGGTGGTGTGTTATAATTCTGATCACGGCGATTATCTGGGTGACTTCAACATGCTGTTGAAAGGCGCACTGCCCAACCGCTCTATTACGCGCGTTCCCTTCATTTGGTCTGACCCTATCGCACCTGAGCAAGATAGCACCGACGCGCTGTGTTCGACTGTTGACCTTGCGGCCACCATTTTGGAGCGCGCGGGATTGGAACCTTTTAACGGCAATCAAGGCCGCAGCTTCCTACCCGTCACCATGGGCGGCGAAGCCCCCCGTGAGGAAGCTTTGGTCGAGTATAACGATGGTGGCAATCGGCTTGGGTTTACCAGCCCCGCGCGCGTCCGTGCTTTGCTGACCAAAGAGTGGCGTTACACAATTTATCGCGACCAAGACTGGGGTGAACTCTACGATTTAGGCAAGGATCCGCAGGAAACGCATAACCTTTGGGACAGTGTTGAGCATAAAGATATCCGCGCGTATTTGGCAGAGCGGCTAAACCATCACCTGATCGCGCAAATGGATGACAGTCCGCAGGCCGATCGCATCGCGTAGCCGACGCTAAGTCGACTGACGTCTGGCCATCGTTTGCGTTAATCAGCACTTTCTTCATGGATTGTCCTGCTTAGGAAATTCCAGAAAACATCAACCGCTTTTGAATTTGAATTACCATGCTTCTTAACCATATGGATGTGTCGTTCTGTGGTTGGTCGCAAGGGTTTGACGATGACGTCATGATACGTTGCGGGCAAAGAGAGCGAGGTCACAATCGCGACACCCATCTGCGCTCGGACAAGTTCGAGGATCGAGTGTGTTTGTTGTATGCGATGTTTGATATTTGGCGCGGTTCCCGAGGCTTCGAACCAATCCAAGATAGCAGGCTCGCTACCCGCCAACGTCATCACAAATGGCCTGCACTCAAGGTCAGTGGGCGAAAGGTTTTGTCGTTTAGATAGCGCGGACCCCTTGGGCAGTAAGGCTACGAGTTCATCCGATGCAATTGTGATCGCCTCGAAATCTTCAACAGGATCGCAAAGCACCGCTACATCTACATTTCCGTGGATCAAGTCGGTACGGGTTCTGTCGTCTGAGCCTTCAACAATACTCACTGATATGCCGGGGTAGTGTTTCGCAAACTTTGTCAAAAGGTCGGGCAAGATGCGTGATGTCGCCGAAGACCCGAACGATCCAATGCGAACAACACCTTCTTTACCCTGTCTTAACGCCTCAAGTCGTTCGCCCAAAGTTCGGATTGATCGATCGATTTCTGTGGCATGTTTGACCACCAAAAAACCCTCTTTGGTCAGACGCAGCGGCCGCGTATCACGACATAGCATTTGTAACCCGATGGCTTTTTCGTAGTTACCAATTGAACGGCTGATTGCAGATTGCGTCACACCCAGCGCATTGGCTGTTTGCGAGACGCTGCCTGTTTCATGGATGCTTTGCAAAGCACGCAGTACGGCGAGGGATGGTTCTGGTATCATAGAGTATGATTAAAACTCATTTTGTTTTTTCCGGCAATGCAATTAGGAAATAGTACCTAGTCAATCAAGGATTCTATATGTCAGGCCAAATCAACCAAAATGCCCAACTTCCCGATGCAATTACGAAGCCCTCGGCATGGTTGGGGGCTGACATGGCGCGCAAACCCGATGCGTGGCTTTATCAACTTACCGCTGCGGATGTGCTCGATCTTGAAACCGCCGCCGCCCATTTTCAAAGTCTTAGCATAGATGTCGGTGAGATCAGCAAAGAAACGTTTCCGCTGGCGACATTCGCAGAGCATATCGAGGGTCTAAAGCAAACCCTTCTTGCAGGTGTCGGGCTTGAGGTTCTGCGTGGTCTGCCGATTGAAAATTATTCACAAGCCTTCGCCGCCACTATATTTTGCGGCATTGGTGCCCATATTGGGAGTGCCAGATCACAAAACGCGCACGGACATATCTTAGGTCATGTGCGCGACATTGGTGTTGATGCAAATGATCCCAATAGCCGCATTTACCAAACCTGCGAACGTCAAACATTTCACACAGACAGCGCAGATGTTGTTGGATTGCTTTGTATCCGCGAAGCGAAAGAGGGTGGGAAATCACTGCTGGTCAGTGCCGAAACGATTTATAATCGGATGAAGCAGGAACGCCCCGATCTGCTTGAAAAGCTTTTTGATCCAATCGCAACAGATCGCCGTGGCGAGATCCCCGATGGGGCCAAGCCGTACATGAAAATCCCTGTACTCAGCTGGCACGAGGGGTATCTAACCGTCTTCTACCAGCGCCAATATATCGACAGCGCCCAGCGATTTGACGGTGCGATGCGTCTTTCTGCGGAACACATTGAGGCGTTGGACATGTTTGATGCGTTGGCGAATGATCCTGCACTTTGTTTTGGCATGCAATTACAGCCCGGGGACATGCAGTTCGTCTACAACCATTCGCAGCTGCATGACCGTACTGGATTTCTTGATTGGCCGGACCCCAGCCAACGACGCCACCTAATGCGTTTGTGGTTGTCGATTGGCGGGGATCGCCCATTGCCCGAAATTTTCAAGGAACGCTATGGCACGATTGAAGTCGGAAATCGCGGTGGTATTATCACCAAACATACCAAACTACATGCGCCAATTGACTGAACGAAAATAGGCACCGTTATGAGCAAAAATCCATTCGAAATTTATACTGAAAAACCCACGACAATAGATGGCATTTATAGCCAAGCTGAAGTGGGTCTTGCCAATCGAAATAGTGGTATTTTGCTGGAAACTTTGGCCCTCGATGTCACTCCCACAGGAAGCCATTATCTGCTGAGCCATTTTGATGTTCCTTTGCTCAACCCTACAACGCATAGCCTACAATTTTCGGGGTCTTTTAACGCACCATTTGAAATGTCTATCGCTGACATTATGGCCTTACCCGCGGTGACAATGCCCGTCACCATGGAGTGCGCTGGCAACGGGCGCGCAGGCGTTTCGCCAAGATCCTTTTCGATGCCTTGGTTGTATGAAGGCGTTGGCACATCTGAATGGACGGGAACAAAACTTGCGCCATTGATTGAAAAAGCCTGTCCAAACGACGATGTCGTCGAGATTTCGTTCACCGGTGCAGATTATGGATATGACATGGGCGAACCCCATTTCTTTGGGCGCAGTCTGACGCTTGCTCAAATTAAAAAGCTCGATGTTTTGCTCGTTTACGCGATGAACGGCGCACCTTTGCTACCCCAACACGGAGCCCCTTTGCGGATCATTGTGCCGGGCTGGTACGGAATGGCGAGCGTTAAGTGGCTGACAAATATCGAAGCTCTAACCAAACCCTATGATGGCCATCAGCAGGTTAAGACCTATCAGTTCAAAGCACATAAAGATGATGTAGGAACGCCCATACAGAGCATACGCGTGAAATCCCTGATGGTTCCACCGGGTGTTCCCGATTGGTCATCGCGCAAACGGTTTGTGCCAGCGGGAGGTGTTGATTTGATAGGACGAGCATGGTCAGGCGATGGGGTTTCTATTGAGGCAGTCGAAGTCGAAATCGCGGGTGAATGGCGCGTGGCAAAGCTTTCGGAAAAGAAAGATCAATATGCGTGGCAAAAGTGGACATTCACTTGGCAGGCAGAGCCAGGGGAGTATATTTTGAGATGCCGAGCCCGCGATGTGAATGGTAACGTTCAACCCCTTGATCCCCCTTGGGATCAGGCTGGTTTCGCTAATAACGCGGCCCAATGTGTCCTTGTGTTTGTCGCGTAGTATCAAAAGGGCCGTGGCAGAAGAAATTTGGGTGTGAAGGGTAGGGTGGTTTCGCAGCGTTCTGCAA
>NZ_JABBAM010000131.1 GCF_018607965.1 Planktotalea sp. | reverse complement strand
CAACCCCTTGAGGCAAGTCAGGATTGGCGCGCAACACACGGCGAAAATGAGCAGGTGCAACGGGGATTAGATAGCGGCAGACTTCCCAAGTGGAAAAGCGGCGCAGGATCTTTTGGCCATCAGGGGAGTGGCCAGTCTTGGCCAGTTCATCGCGCCCACGCACTGCAAATGCAGCCGCTTTCGCGAATCGCGCGGTGTCGATAGGCTGAACAAGCTTGGCAGCAACGCGTCACTTTTGGCACGCGGTGCAGAAATCAGCGATGGCAGCACAAAAATAAACCCTAACAAGCCAACGAAAAACGGGATCGACGCGATAGAGATCAGCATCTTTGCATTGCGCCCTTGGTTCAGCATGAAGTCCAGCGCGATCACCGTATCAATCACCAAGATCACCAGCAGCAAAACCATACCGCGCAGCATCCAGTTCGACACTTTCTGCGCCACATCAAAATAGGCGTGGATCAGATAATCGGGTCCCTTTCGCCAAAGCCGCCAATGCGCCACCAGATAGAACATGTAGCTAAGCGTGATTACCCAATCGAGCGCATAGATCGGCCTTGGCGACAAAAGCACCACAGCAATCACAGCGAACGCCACGCCCAAATGCAACAAAAGCGCGCGCGTAAATAGCTCTTTCGGGATCACAAACGCCGCAAACCCCAGATACAACAACGGCCCAACCAGCAACGGCAAGGTTCGCTGGATCAGGATCACTTGCTCCATCCCGTAGCCAAACCGCAATCCCACCAGAAGCGAACTAAAGCTTAGCAAAGCGAACAACAGCGCGAACAAGATCGTCGCGCTCCTGCTTCCCAGATCAAGCCGCAGGATCAGCATAGCAATCGCAGCACCTAGCAACGCGGTCAGGATCGGCAGCGGTAAAACCAACATTGCACTGTCCTGCATATGTCCTCTTTCACGTTCGTGTTGTCCTAGATCGGGTTTAAGGACAGGTTTCAGACCCCCGCTACGTTGCCCAAAGCAGGCAAACTGCGCAACTCCATTGGTATCACGCAAATACATTGGAGTTCGACATGAAACGACTTATGCACATTCTTTCCCTAGGCCTGCTCATTGCAGCGGGCCAAGCCCATGCTGATAATCACGTGATGGGCTGGCAGACATTCAAAGTAAGCGACGCGCAAAAGGATCGCCCTGTCAAAGGGCTGATCTGGTATCCCGCACACGACGATGCACGGGTAAAGCGTATCCAATCCAACGGGGTTTGGGTCGGCGTAGATGCCGCTAAGAAGGCGACACCTTTGAGGGGCAAACACCCTTTGGTGGTTCTGTCACACGGCATGTATGGCAACGAGCGCAATCAAAACTGGTTAGCCGCGGCACTGGTATCAAAGGGGTACATCGTAGCTTCCCTCAGCCACCCCGGCACGTCTACTTGGCTGCGCGATCCCGATGATGCGCGTCGGTTGTGGGAACGTCCGCGCGATGTGTCTCGGGTTATTACACACTTGCTAAATGACACGCGTTTTGCACCCCTGATAGATCCTGAACGCATCTTTATGGGGGGGCATTCACTGGGTGGGTGGACTGCCGTTTGGCTTGCGGGTGGTCGCTATGATGGCGCTAAAGTCCAAGCCGATTGCGCCGCCGATCCAACGGATTTGATCTGTGAAATCAGCGATATGTGGAACATCGCAAAGACCCCGCAAGACGTCCAAGCGATGGAACAAGATCTAAGCGATCCACGCATAAAGGCCATCGCCGTGTTCGATCTAGGCGGCACACAAACGTTCAACACCGCAACGATCGCGGCAATCAAAATTCCGCTTCTTGTGTTCGGTGCGCCAAAGCAATCCATGGGCTCGCTTGATCTAAATCGTGAAAGCCGCGCGCTGGTAGCTGCACTGCCAAAAGAGACAACGCGCTACATCGAACCTGCCAGCCTAACACACTTCGATTTTCTGGGGGTTTGTACCGATCGCGGCATGGAAATCTTAGAGGATGAAGTCGCAGGCGACGGCGAACTTTGCGAAGGCGGAACACGCGCACGTATCGCAGATCATGCTTTGATCACAAACGCCGTCCTTGAGTTCTTCGCCAACCACTAAGCAAAAGCGAGCGCCCTTCAATCAAGGGCGCGCCGCACCTTACAGACCTTCGGGCTGACCAACGACGGTAAAATGCAATTCGTCCGGCAAATACACGCGCTTGATCAAACGATTGATCTCTTCCAGCGTCACCGCATTCACAGACGCGTTGCGCGTATTGACGTAGTCCGTAGACAGGCGCTGCATCTGCATCCCAACCAGAATATTGGCGATAGGCCCGTTCCCGTCAAAGCGCAACGGATAGGCACCCGTCAGATAGGTTTTGGCCTGATCCAGCTCTGCCTGCGTCACGCCAACCTCTGCAATCTTGGCCCATTCGTCCTTGATCACATCAATCGCAGCCCCCATGCGGTTATTGGCGGATGCAAGCTGCCCAATCACCATTTCAGCGTGGTCTTTGGGCGCAAGATAGGACTGCACACCATAAGTCAAACCACGCTTTTCGCGAACCTCTGTCATCAAGCGGCTTTCAAAGCCACCACCACCAAGGATCGTATTCGCAACGAACGCCGCAAAGAAATCAGGATCGTCGCGCTTGATGCCTCGATGCCCAAACAACGCAACAGACTGCGGCGTTTCATATGGAATGACTGTGATCCCAGGCTCTAGCGACACATCGACATGCACGGGCATAGTAGCGCCTATCTCAGGCAAATCCGCAAGCAACGTATCAAGCAATGCACCAAGATCAGCAGCGGTAATGTCACCAACAGCACTAATGAAAACACGATCACGCGCCATGGTATCACGGTGCGCCTTAAAGATGTCATCGCGCGTCAAAGCGGTAACGCTTTCAACCGTTCCGCTGGTGTCGCTTCCGTAGGGATGATCCCCAAAAGCGGCCAAATCAAACGCTGCGCTCGCAATCGAGTTCGGGTCTTTCAGATCAGATTGGATCCCCGACAGCACCTGCCCTTTTACACGATCAATCGCACTTTGATCAAAGTTCGGAGCCGTCATTGCGCCCCTCAAAAGCGCAATCGCTTGATCGCGATTTTCGCTTAACATACGCGCTGAAACACTGACGGAATCGTCAGTGGCATTGTAGCTGAACGACGCGGCCAATTCATCGACCTCTTGCGCGAAACCACGTGCATCAAGATCGCCAGTCCCTTCTTCAAGCAGTGCCATCATCAGATTAACCGCACCGCGTTTTTCTGGACGATCCAAGGACGCACCGCCCTCAAAACCGACACGCAATGCCATGAAGGGGATCGTGTGATCCTCGACCAACCACGCCTTTAACCCCATGGGCGACGTGACTTCTTGGATATCAACATCCGCGCGCAGCGGTGCTGCGATCAAGACAAACGCCGTTACGAAGCTATAAAAAATCCGGTTCATTTTACTGTCTCCGCATCTGATGTCAGCCAGCCCGTTACGGATAAACTATCCTCTAAGACTTTGCTTAAAGCAGCCTTAATATCCGCTTCGGTCACGCTCTCAACCACATCGGGCCACTCCAGAATGTCCTTCACTGTCAAACCCGCCGTCAAAGCGCGCCCAAACTTATTGGCAAGTCCTTGAACGTTATCTTTGGCGTAAATTTCCTGCGCGCGCATGTTGCGTTTGATCCGATCAAGATGCGCCAGATCGATTGGGCCATCCATAAATTCTTGAATCACACGGTCCATATTATCTTCCGCTTCGCGCAGACTAACGCCCGGAACAGGCACGACGACCGTTGTGAATTGCGTATTGTCAAGCGATGTGCCGCGATAAAAGGCCGTCGCATAGACCGCGCTTTTTTCTTCGAATTGTAGCTTTTGCGTCATGACCGAAGTTTGACCATCCCCCAAAAGTGCCGCGCCCAGCATCAATGCAGCTGCAGTTTTCTGATCCCCACTGTCACGCTCAGGCGCAAGATAGGAACGACGCACATAAGGCTGCGCAACACGGGCATCTTCAAACACCAAACGACGTGCTGCGTTATGTTCAGGTTCCTGAGGGCGCGCGCGCGCAGGCAATTCTGGGTTTGCTGTGATGGGACCATAATGGCGCTGCGCCAAGACCTTCACCTCTTCAGGTGTCACATCGCCAGCAACGATTAGTACGGTGTTATTGGGCGCATAGAACTGTTCGTAATACGCCAGCGTGTCTTGCAGGCCCAGCGTTTCCATCTCGTGACGCCATCCAATAATCGGAACGCCGTAGGGGTGGTTAAGGTACAAAGCAGCATTCGCCTGCTCGCCAAATAACGCGCCGGGGTCGTTCTCTGTGCGCTGGTTACGTTCTTCGATAATCACCTCGCGTTCAGTCAAGATGTCGGCCTCGGTGATCTTTAGATTGACCATCCGGTCCGCTTCCATCTGCATCATCAATTCAAGACGATCCGCAGCAACGCGTTGATAATACCCTGTGTAATCTTGCGAGGTGAACGCATTGCCAGACCCACCATTAGCAGCAACTGTCTTTGAAAACTCACCACTTTCCAGAGTGTCCGTCGCTTTGAACAACAAGTGTTCCAAGAAATGCGCGACACCAGACACGCCCGGCTTTTCATCCGCCGCCCCTGCGCGGTACCAAAGCATGTGAACGACAACCGGCGCACGATGATCTTCGATCACCACGACTTCCATTCCATTGTCCAAGTTAAATGAGCTGACTTGATCATCCCAGCGCACAGTTTCAGCCGCTACAGCAAAAGGGGCAATCAGCAGCGCCAAAACAGGCACAGCCACGCGAAGTCCAAAGCGCATTAGGTATTCCTCACACTAGGTCAGTATTGGGTCGGTCTTGATAACAACCTACGTGCAGAAGGCCGCGTTTCAAGCGACCTGACAGCTTTGTGAGAGGTCGCTTAGTTAGCGGGTGGCGCTGTTGGCGTTTTAACACCAGCGCTACGGCTTGCATCCAACGTCTTGCGAGCATCGAGCGTTTGACGCTTGTAGACGCTGCCGTAGCGATCCGTTTTGAACAAACGAATGTTTGAGAAACGGCCACGACGCTTACGGAAGGCTTCGTCTTCCGTGGTTGTTTGCGCACGAATGCCCGCAGGCACACCGTAGCGCGTTGCGTTTACAACCAACGCCTTATCACTGCTCGGTACCGTGTTTGCATCCAGCAGCGATGGATTTCCACCAAGGGCCGCGATCGCGTCTTTCTTGGGAGTCGCATCAACCAAATTAGCACTGCCCGGCGTCGGAGTAGGCAATGTTTTATAATTTTCAGGCGCCACCAAGGGCTTGTTTGGCAGAATTTTGAATTCTTCAGGACCGGCACTTGGATCAGCTAGATCACGCAAATTTTTATCCCCGCAAGCTGCGAGGCTTAGTACCAAGATAAAAATCAAACTGCTCGCCGGCCGCATGGTTAAACTCCGCTCCGTTCGCTCTGGGTTTAGCCTATTGTTCATCTGACGTCACCCTGACTTTTTCATTGTTGCAAAACCCCGCCAAGGATCAAGCGTCTTTCTTCTTTTCTTCACCATCACCCGCGAAAATCACCATGCCAAACGCACCTGCAAAAATCGCAATATCAGCAATGTTGAACGAGAACGGGTTGGTAAAACCACAGCAGCTCATGTTCAGGAAATCCGCAACCGCACCGTAGAGCACACGATCAATAATGTTGCCCAGCGCACCACCGACCAAGATACCCGCACTGATCAAACCGATGCGCCCAAAGTCTTCTTTGCGCAGCCAATAAAGCACGAAGGCAATGATCATCAGCGCGATCCCAATCAATATCCAACGCGTCGACGAACTATCACCAGCAAACAGTCCGAAGTTTATCCCGTAATTCCATGCCATGCGCAGGTTTAAGAAGGGCGGCAGCACATCAATGCTGCCCACATCCCTCAGGTTCATCCAGTGAACCACGAAGTATTTCGTCGCTTGATCCGCGAGAAACACCCAAAAACCTGCCCAAAACACCAGACGCATGTGCGTCCTCCTTCAAATCAAATCATTAATGGCGGAAATGGCGCATACCCGTAAACACCATTGCGAGACCTGCTTCG
Organism: Planktotalea sp.; assembly: GCF_018607965.1. Classification (GTDB taxonomy): domain Bacteria; phylum Pseudomonadota; class Alphaproteobacteria; order Rhodobacterales; family Rhodobacteraceae; genus Planktotalea. The sequence goes on along the minus strand of NZ_JABBAM010000131.1, from coordinate 9,782 downwards.
TCTGCAGCTGCGATCACTTCATCGTCACGCATAGACCCTCCAGGTTGTATAACGCAAGACGCACCCGCAGCAGCCGCTTCCATTAAGCCGTCTGCGAATGGGAAGAACGCATCAGACGCAACCGCAGACCCAACCGACAATGGCGTCTCAAGTCCCAACACCTCTGCCATGCGCTCTGCCTTTTTCGCAGCAATCAATGCACTATCAAGACGGTTCATCTGTCCCGCACCGACGCCAACCGTTGCGCCGTCTTTGACATAGACAATCGCATTGGATTTAACGTGCTTCGCAACTTTCCAAGCAAAGAACAAATCACGCATTTGTGAATCCGTTGGGGCCAGCTTCGTCACGACCTTCAGATCGTCCAATCCAACAAACCCGTTATCCTTGTCCTGCACCAACATGCCGCCCGCGACTTGGCGATAGGTCAAACCACCCGACTGCGTGTTTGGCAGACCGTCTGTCGTCAACAAGCGCAGGTTTTTCTTAGCGGCAAAAACCGCACGGGCTGCATCAGATGCACCGGGCGCAATGACGACTTCGGTAAAGATGCCAACAATCTCTTTCGCGGTCGCTTCATCCAAAGGCTGGTTAAACGCAACGATACCGCCAAACGCAGACGTGCGATCACAATCAAACGCTTGCTTATAGGTGTCCAGCAGGGACGATCCAACCGCAACACCACACGGGTTCGCGTGCTTGATAATTGCGCAGGCCGCAGACACGGACGGATCAAACTCAGCCACCAGTTCAAACGCGGCGTCTGTATCATTGATGTTGTTATAGCTTAGCTCTTTACCCTGATGCTGCTTGGCGGTCGCAACACCTGCGCGCGCAGTGCCATCAACGTAAAACGCCGCTGTCTGATGTGGGTTCTCACCATACCGCAAAGTTTGGGACAAAGTGCCTGCAAACGCGCGACGTCGCGGCGCTGTCTCGCCCAGCGCATCTGCCATCCACGTGGAAACCGCCGCATCATAGGCACACGTGCGCGCATAAGCCGTTTGCGCCAGCTTCTGGCGGAACGCGTAAGTGGTCTGACCATTATTCGCATCAAGTTCAGACAACAAAGCATCGTAGTCTTCAACATCCACAACCACACTCACAAACGCATGGTTCTTCGCAGCAGCACGGATCATTGCAGGGCCACCGATATCAATGTTCTCGATGCACGTGTCGTAATCGCCACCCTTAGCAACCGTCTCTTCAAACGGGTACAGGTTCACAACCAGTAGATCGATTGCACCAATGTTGTGCTCATCCATCGCGGCCACATGCGCTTCGTTATCGCGCAAGGCCAGCAAACCACCGTGAACTGCAGGGTGCAGCGTTTTCACACGACCGTCCATCATTTCAGGATAACCCGTCACATCAGCGACATCGCGCACTTCTAAACCCGCATCGCGCAGCGCTTTTGCGCTACCACCAGTGGAAAGCAATTCAACCCCACGTCCAGACAATGCACGGCCAAGATCAATCAGCCCCGCCTTATCAGATACGGAAAGCAAGGCGCGGCGGATGGGAGAAAGGTCAGTCATGGCTATCAAGATCCTGAATTCGAAAATTGCATATCGTCATCCGGTACAAGATCGCGCACGCCAACAGCTGTGTCTTGCGTTTTTGAAAGCGACCACCGGATGCGCGTCGCATAGTCCATTGCGCGCCCAGTTAAAACAATCTGTTTTGTCGCGCGTGGCTGAAGACGCCCTTTTTCAAGGTAAACGCTTGGTTCTAGGCTAAGTTTTGCAACACCATCATGGCGGAAAACCCAGAGTTCACCACTTTTTTGCGCCATCGACACCGCTGTTTCCCCCATATCAAGCGCTGCATCGACCTCTGGATGCAGATGAAATCGGATCGAAAAGGCGACACCTTGCAGACTCAACTCGTCCATACGTTTGTCAAAACGTTTCTTTGAGACATCTTCAAGCGCAAGCAACATGTCCTCGCCTGCAAGCCCACGCCCATTGAACGTCAGCTCCAATGTTCGTGCCTGCGTCAGCCCATAGGTCATATCGTACCCGTCATGTCCTGCTTGAATGCGAACACCATCAGGCGCTTCACTCACTTGAAAAGGGACGTGTTTGGGGTTTTCAACCAGCAGTTCAAGTTTGCGTTTCTTAGTACCACTTGCCGCAAAACGCGCGCTGGAATAGCCATCAATCGAAAGCACAGAATGGGATTGCGTCGCACGCCCAGCGCTGCGCCAGTCTTCACCGAACACTTTGCCCAACCCGCAATTCACAATCAAAGGTCGACGCCCAGACGTAAGTTCAAACGCAAGCGTTGAGGCATGCGCATTATGCAATGCAACCCCCTTTGGCGGGATGCTCGCATCCATCACCAAACTCGTACGCCCACCCGACATACGCGCGAACCCCATGGACAGCCCATCCGCCTCGCCACGGCGCACTTCAGAGTTAGACAGCGCTTGATCCAGCCGTCCGTCAACACCACGCCCCCCCCCATAAAACCGCGCAAGGCTTCCATCGGCGTGACGCAAAGATCGCAGCGTCGGGGCGATACGTTCAATTGCATCCAGATGGTCTTGCGGAGGGATTATACCTGCCTCACGCAGGCTAACCGCTGCCCAAGTAATCAGCATAAAAATATCAAGAAGCTCTTCGGGATTGCGGGTCGAAATACCGCCTTCCGCGTCGATCTCATCGCTGCACGCGCGCGCCAAAGCTTTGACCGCTGGCGTTACATGCGCCTCCATCCCACTTAGGGACAGGCCTGCGTAGATCATGCCGGTCAGCGCCTCAAACCGCGCCAAACCGGGTTCAGTTTTATGCCAACGTTTCGCAAGGAATGTCGTTTGCTGGGTCAGCGAGCGATAGAATTTTTCAGACGCTTCTGCGTCTTGACCGCGCAATAGGAACAGCGCGTGGTTAATCCAGCGGATCAAACGGCGTCCTGTTAGCCCGGGCACCCAGCCCGGCCCCTTGCCGCGCCCGTAGCTGTCGATCCAATCCAAAACCCACGTTTGCGCCGCTATGCGTGCCGACGAATCCCCAACCGCAGCCAGATCATCAAGCCAGCTAAACCCATGCGCTTCATCCGCAAAAGCAGCGTCTGGTGGAGTGACTTTCCAAAGGCTGGTGCCGGGCGCTTCGACCAAATGACCCGAAAACATTATATTGCCTGCAGCAAGCTGGCGACCTTTAGCAAAGCTACCAATGGTGCGCGGTTCAGGTTGCGAAACAAAGCCAGTCGCCGCCGTTTGACGGGTGACAAGCCGCGCCTGAACGCGGTGCATGGCACGGGTAGCCCGCGCTGACCATTTGCTGTCGGTAGACATCTGCTCTGCCTTTTACGCTCTTGTGGCGCGATTAATTAGGGCGACATTAACTTGCGCAGCAATAAAAGTCACCGCAGAAATCACGCATCACACTGTTTTGCGCAAAAGGGCGATGTAAAACCCGTCCATGCCACCCTTATCAGCCCAATAATCAGGGCGCAGGCGCAGGCCACCTTCTTGGGTAATCCAGTCTTCACTGACACCAGTGCGTTTCAGCGCGTCGCGATCCACCTCCAGTTCTGGATGCATTTCCAGCAGGTCTTCCACGTGGCACTCGCCCTCGTCGGGCAGTAAGGAACAGGTGCAAAACACAAGGCGTCCACCTGGTTTAAGCAGCGTGACCGCATGGGCCAACATTTGCGCTTGTAGCTCAATCAACTCGCCAAACTCTGCACCGTCTTTAACCAGCGGTAAATCGGGATGACGACGGATGGTTCCTGTTGCAGAACAGGGCGCATCAAGCAGAACCGCATCATATTGACCGTTGGTTTCCAGCGCATCACCCACAACAAGTTCAGCGCTCAATTTCGCGCGTGTCAGGTTCTCAGAAACCCGCTGCATGCGTCGCTCAGAAGAATCAACAGCCGTGACCACCGCGCCGCTTGCTGTCAATTGCATGGTTTTACCGCCAGGTGCACAGCATAGATCTATAATCGCTTCGCCCGCTTTTGGATCAAGAATTTGCACCGGCAAAGCCGCCGCCGCATCCTGAACCCACCAATCACCCTCGTGATATCCAGCGAGCGCAGAAACTTGTACAGCCCCCTCAATACGCACCGACCCTGTTGGCAAAAGCGTTCCGTTGACTGCCGTTGCCAAGGCCTCAGGATCACCCTTAGGCGTCAAATCCAAAGGGGCACCCTCAAAATGCGCACGCTCAATCGCAGCAATATTTTCAGCACCATACGCTTTGGACAAAGGCGCACGCAGCCATTTTGGTAAATGCGGGACACGCAGTTTCGCCCATTCTTCCGGGCCTTTATCAACCACCTTACGAAGAACAGCGTTTGTCAGACCTTTCAACTTCACAGTCCGTTGGTTTGCACCCACACTGGTCACCGCGTCATTCACAACACCATGCGCAGCACCCCCTGTGCACAGCTCATACGCGGCGATCCGCAGAACATTGTGCACGGCCAAAGGGGGTGGTTTGCGCATGAAAGGTTTCAAAATGCGATCAACGCGTTCCAGCGAACGTAGCGTTTCAGACGCAAGGCGTTGCGCGCGCGCGCGGTCCTCGTAAACCAGCTTTTGCATGAACGGCGCACCCAACGCTTCAGAAAGCATAATCTGCTCGTCCAGAACCTGTCCAAGCAATCCTGCTGCCGCGCGCCGCGCTGCTACACCGTTATCTGCCATTGTGTCGCCCTTTAGAATTCGTGTGAGGTTCTTGCCGTTCCTAGAGCGCGGCGTATATCAAGGGTATAGCATCAAGGAAAGGAGCGCTCTTATGAGTAGCCCTAACGACACCACGAACAAAGTCCTGCCCGACGCTGCCAAACGCGCATTGGCCGAGGCCGAAGAACGTCGCAAGAACGCAAAAGACTTGAACCTAGCGACCGAACTTGGAGGCCGCGAAGGTCCAGAACCCGTTCGGTATGGCGATTGGGAGAAAAAGGGAATCGCAATAGATTTCTAGGCGTCGCGCTTAACGAAGCCCAAATTCAGCCGAGTCGCCTTTGCCCTGATCTGATGTGAAGCGTAGTTTTCCATCGGACCGGCCAACCTCTTGGCAATTATAGCCAAGCTCTTCGCCACCCCAAACAAGGTTGCGACAGAAATAGCCATTTTCCCATTTCCATTTGCCTTCAATATCCCAAGTCGCACCACGACCCGTGATACTACCTGCAGAAGAGACGTTTAGCTTTACCAAAGGGCGTGTCAGCGTTTTGCCCTGAATGACTTTCAAGAACTCAGACTTGTTGTCGATCTTCGTGTAACCCGCAGAAGCAAACGCAGGAACTGCGATAAGGGCAAAGATAAACGCGCATGTTTTCCACATTGGTCAGACTCCTCAGTTAATGCCTAATTTACGCCTATTTGGCAGATTCGGATCAATCAAAAGTAAAGTGACACAGGAAAATGGTGAAAAATTGCCGACAATGCAGTTATTCAGAGCCCAAGAACATCCAGCATATCATATTCACCCGGTGCCTTACCCTGCCCCCAAAGTGCAGCCTTCAACGCGCCACGTGCGAAAACACGCCGATCTGTGGCCATATGGCGTAGAATAATCCGTTCGCCTGCCGCCGCGAATAACACATCATGCTCACCCACAATATCGCCACCACGAATAGCCGTGAACCCGATATCGCCGCGCTTGCGTGCGCCAGTGATTCCATCGCGCCCGCTATCGCGCACGTCACTCAACGCGACACAACGCCCTTCAGCAGCGGCTTCACCTAACATCAATGCAGTCCCAGAAGGGGCATCAACCTTCATGTTATGGTGGGCCTCGATGACTTCGATATCAAAATCCTCGTCCAACGCAGCGGCCACCTTTTTCGTCAATTGCGTCAACAGATTGACACCAAGGCTCATGTTGCCAGCCCGCACAATCGGCGCGTGTCGCGCAGCAGCGGTAAACGCAGCCCAATGACTATCGTCAAATCCAGTCGTCCCAATCACGTGCACAGCGCGCGCTTGCGCGGCCAAGCCAGCAAACGCAACGCTCGCAGCAGGTGCTGTGAAATCAATCACGGCTTGCGCCTTCGCAAACGCCTCCAAAGGATCGTCCGTAACCAAAACACCAATATCCGCGCCGCCCATTGCAGCACCAACATCGCGACCAACCCAGTCATGGCCCCTACGTTCCAGCGCCCCCACAAGACGGGCTGTTTTGCTTTCCAGAATAGTCTGGATCAACATTTGGCCCATACGACCTGATGCGCCTGTGACGACAATACCGGGGAGTTCGCTCATTGAAATATTCCTTGTCTCTTTGGCCCAGCCATAACCCGCAAGCGCCTGCTTGGCAAAGGCAACGATAGCGCTTAAGTGAGGCGCATGGCTAAGAAATCATATTCCAGCGGCTCCGGCCCATCGCAGCGTCAACTTCGTGTTGGTGAATTGATACGTCGCGCATTGTCAGAAATTCTGCAACGCGGGGATATTCACGACCCTGATTTGAACCGCTTGTCCGTCACGATTGGCGAGGTCCGTGTAACCCCCGACCTGCGTGTTGCGACCGTCTATGCGCTTCCGCTGGGCGGCGAGGGCAAAGACGACATCATCGCACTTTTGGCCAAGAACAAATGGGAATTGCGCCATTTGATCAACAAAAAACTGGCGCTCAAGCACTCGCCGGACATGCGTTTCCGGCTTGATGAGATGTTTGATAAAATGGACGAAACCCGCCGTATGTTCGAACAAGAACACGTGCGTAAAGACATCGAACGCGCCGACAGCAGGGACGAGGACGAGGCAGAGCAAGAATGATCTGGCGGCTTGCGACCCTCTTGATTTGCCTTGCAGGCCCCATGTTTGCTGCTGAGTGCCGCAAGGCAGAACACCTTAGCAATGGGTATTCTGTTTGCGAAGTTGATCTTACCAAAGAAGAGTTGCGCCTGTTCCTTAAAGAGGGCGATGACAGCGTTCACGGATACTTCACCTCGGTCAATTCAAGCTTAAAACTTGAAGACAAGAAGCTTGGCTTTGCGATGAACGCAGGCATGTATCACGAAGATCGCGCACCGGTTGGCCTCTATATTGAAGACGGTTTTCAGGCTCAGCGCCTGATCACCAACGATGGGCCTGGGAATTTTGGATTGTTGCCCAACGGCGTGTTTTGCATCGGCAAGGGCCGCGCAGACGTCATTGAATCCCGCGCCTTCGCAAAGAAAACGCCTGCCTGTAAGTACGCCAGCCAATCCGGTCCTATGCTGGTTATAGACGGCGCATTGCACCCGCGCTTTCTAATCAACAGCACCTCGAAATTTATCCGCAATGGCGTTGGTGTGAACAAGGATGGCAGCAAGGCAACCTTTGTGATTTCGCGCAATCCTGTGACGTTCCATGAATTCGGTTCCTACTTCCGCGACGTCCTCAAAACACCCAACGCGCTATATTTCGACGGCAACATCTCGCGGATGTACGCGCCTGAAATCGGTGCATCGGGCCTTGGGTGGCAAAGCCTTGGCCCCATCGTCGGCACGGTTATCCCCGCCCAGTAATTGACGCGCCCGCCCCAATTGGATAGGCGGCGCGTTCAAGCATTCAAGGACATTTCCATGGCACGTAACCGCAAAGGGCGCGATATTTCTGGTTGGCTGGTGATTGATAAACCCGCAGGCCCCACATCGACCGCCGTTGTTAACAAAGTTAAATGGGCCTTGGACGCGAAGAAAGCGGGCCACGCCGGTACGCTTGATCCTGAAGCGACTGGCGTTCTTGCCATTGCCTTGGGCGAGGCCACAAAGACCGTTCCCTACATTACGGATGCGTTGAAGGCCTACCGTTTTACGGTACGTTTGGGTCAAGCGACCAACACAGATGATGCTGAGGGCGAGGTCCTTCAAGAAAGCGATCTGCGTCCAGAAGATGCCAGCATCACAGAGGCGCTTCAGGCGCTTATCGGCGATATCGACCAAGTCCCGCCAAAGTTCTCAGCCGTCAAGATCGATGGTCAGCGCGCCTACAAACTTGCGCGGTCTGGCGAAGACGTAGCACTGGCAGCGCGCCCTTTGTGGGTCGAAGAATTACTACTGATTGATCGCATTGACGCAGATCATGTCGAGCTGGAAATGACCTGTGGCAAAGGCGGTTACGTCCGTTCCATCGCGCGTGATCTGGGCGAGGCTTTGGGCTGTTATGGTCACGTCCTGAAATTGCGCCGCATCTGGTCAGGCCCGTTCGAGGCCGAAAAAGGGATCACGCTAGAGCAAGTCGAAGCAATGGCGCGCACGCCAGAACTAGACGGGCACATCCAGCCGCTTGAAATCGGCCTTGATGATCTAACAGAACTTCGCTGTTCGGAAGAAGGTGCCGTCAAACTGCGCAATGGTAATCCGGGCATGGTGTTTGCAGCAGACGGCGTCGAATACGGCGACGAAGCATGGGCCTCCCTCAACTGTGAAGCCGTTGCCGTTGGCGTCTACAAAGCAGGCGAACTCCACCCATCCCGCGTTTTCGTGCGCCCCAAAGTGTGATCGCATTTGCAGCACCACAGGTTTCGGGCATAAACGCCATATGATCACGCGAACCCACACCAAAGGCGATGCACCCTCGACCGCGATTTACTCGGATTGCGAAAGCTATCGCTATGCATTGACCCGCATTTGGAACACCGCAGGCAAACGCGTTCTCTTTGTGATGCTGAACCCCTCTACGGCGACCGAGGTTCAAAATGATCCAACGGTCGAACGCTGCGAAAGACGCGCACGTACATTGGGGTTTGGCAGCTTCACAGTCACCAACATTTTCGCATGGCGCGACACGGATCCGCGCAACATGAAGGCCGCCGTTGATCCGACAGGTCCAGCGAATGACGAAGTGATTCTCCAATTCGCCACAGAGGCCGATCAAATCATCGCCGCTTGGGGGACACATGGCGCGCACAGATCCCGTGGCGCAGAGGCAGAAATTCTTTTACGCAACCTTGGTAAACCGCTTTATCACCTCGGACTGTCCAAAGCAGGACATCCAAAACACCCACTCTACATCGCCTATACAGAACAACCCAAACTCTGGAATGCACCCGATGAATGACGACACGCAAGACCGCTTGGACAAGCTGACAACAGAGCTTGAAACCCTGAACAAGCATCGTTTCATCAGGGTCCATAACTCGTTATGGCGGCTCATTCTTTTTCAATTCACGCGGGGTTTGGCGTTTGGTTTGGGATCGGTCATGGGTGCCACCATTTTGGTATCGTTGGTCGTGTGGTGGCTGTCACAATTCGAATTCATCCCAATCATCGGCGACTTCACAAATCAATTGATAGAACTGATCGATATCCCCGAAGACGTCACACCACCTCGTTAACCAACTGATCTCATTCGCTTTGCCCGAAGCGCCCTTTTTTGCGAAGCCTAGTCAACGCGAAATGTGATGTGCCGTATGCTTTTCTTGGCAGGACTTTTGGGAATGATGGCCGTTGGATCAGTCATGCTGTTCGAAACCAGCACTAGCGACGCTGACACCGATGACGATGCTTTTGACGACATTGAGCCACTCCAATCTGATGACACGACGGGGGATTTACTATCCTACATCGACGAGGACGGCGACACCCAAACAATTGCCAATGAAACAACAGATGCTGCTGATCTTCTGATTGGGACAGATGGCAATGATGTAATATCCGGGTCTTCAGGCAACGACAATGTCATGGCTGGCGCGGGTGATGATACCGTTAATGGCGACGATGACGATGACATTCTTATGGGCAATGACGGAAACGATGCGCTCTTCGGCGGCGATGGTTTCGATGCACTGTCTGGTGATCAAGGAAGCGACGCGCTCTTCGGGGGCGAAGGCGAC
>NZ_JABBAM010000157.1 GCF_018607965.1 Planktotalea sp. | reverse complement strand
GGCAAAGTCTTTAAATTCAGCCGTCGGCGCAGATCAGCGCCGGCGGCTTTTTATCTACAATGGTGGTTTTTTTAAAGATCGCCGCATTCGGCACATTCTTTCGCTGGCAGGATACGATCTAAAACTTGGTCTTCCCCGCGAGAGTGATGCCGTCGGCATTTGGGGCCACAGCCCAACCGCACATCGCGGTGAAGCGATTGCCGAAAAGCACTCTGCTCCAATCATCCGCATTGAAGACTCATTTCTGCGCTCTGTCTTACCCGGGCGAAGTGGATCGCCGCCACTTGGACTGACCATTGACTCAAAAGGCATGCACTACGATCCCGCACAGATCTCTGATCTAGAAGAGATTTTAACACATGATCCGCTCGACAATACCAATTTGATGAACCGCGCGCGCACGTGCATCGCACGGCTACACGAAGCGCATCTGACAAAATATACAGGGTTTGATCCAACCACGCCCTGCCCTGACCCGGGCTACGTTTTACTTCTAGATCAAACGCTTAACGATGCCTCGGTTGTCAAAAGTGGCGCTGATCGTTCTACATTTCTTGAAATGTTGGTGTTTGCGCAAGAAGAACACCCTGGGAAGCGGGTTCTGATTAAAACTCATCCAGATACGCTTGCGGGCCATCGCCAGGGATATTTTAAACCAACCGACGTCAATCAAAACGTGCGCTTTTTCGCAGCGTCCGTGTCGCCTTGGACCCTGCTTGAGGGTGCAGCCGCCGTCTACACCGTCTCGTCCCAACTGGGATTTGAAGCCATTTTTGCAGGCCACAAACCACGTGTCTTCGGTCAGCCCTTCTATATCGGCTGGGGCCTGACCCAAGATGAACGCCCTGTGCAACGCCGACAACGCCAACTTAGCCGCGCGCAATTGTTCGCAGGCGCGATGATCCTTTACCCAAAATGGTACGACCCCTATCGCAACTGTCTCTGCGATCTTGAAACTGCAATTGACACCTTAGAAGCCCATTCGCGCGCGTGGCGTGAGGATCACACGGGCTGGGTCGCGAACGGTATTCGCCTTTGGAAACGCAAACCCTTTCACCAGATATTCGGGCAAACCCACGCGTTGCGCTATGAGGATGATCAATCAAAGCTCGCGGCAACCATGCACGAAGGTCGGCGACACATGGTTTGGGCCAGCGCGAAAGACGCGCAAGTCAGCAACCAAACCGTACGTGTCGAAGATGGGTTCATCCGCTCTAACGGCCTTGGCGCACAGCTTATCGCACCGCTCTCGCTGGTTTTGGATGATCTTGGGATTTACTATGATCCAACGCGGACAAGCCGTCTGGAAGAGTTGATCCGCATGCGACGTCTGTTGCGCCCTGACCAGAAAATCCGCGCGGAGCGGATGCTTGACGCATTAAAGCAAGCGGGACTCAGTAAGTACAATGTGGGCAAAGCGGCCCTAGATAGTTTGCCAACGGGCCACCGTATTCTGGTTCCGGGACAAGTCGAAAATGACGCGTCTATCCTCAGCGGAACCAAGACAATCAGTACAAATCTAGAGCTGCTGCGCGCCGCGCGCAACGCGCATCCCGACGCGATACTCCTCTACAAACCTCATCCCGACGTCGAAGCAGGCCTTCGTGTAGGCAAAATTGAACAGGCCGAGCTTGATACCTTATGTAACGTCGTGCTGAACAATGTCGATCCAATTACTGCGATCAACGCGGTTGATGAGGTCTGGACGATGACCTCCTTGCTGGGGTTCGAAGCCCTTGTTCGTGGGAAGTCTGTCACGTGTCACGGTGCCCCTTTTTATGCAGGCTGGGACCTGACCACCGATCTTGGTGCAGTGCCTGCCCGACGTAGCACCCAAGTCAGCCTAAAGGCCCTCGTTCATGCGACGTTGATCGACTATCCAAGGTATTTTGATCCGATCACAAAAGCCGCTTGCCCACCCGAAGTTGTCATTGAACGTTTGGCTTCTGGCACACTGCCGAACGCGAGCCCCTTCAATCGGGCACTCTCAAAACTGCAAGGGTTCTTTGCGGGCCATGCCCATCTTTGGCGACGCTAAGCGCGGTCCCAAATGTGTTCGACGTCAGCGCCCAAACGGCGCTGTGTAGCCAATTTTAAGCGCGGTGCCTGTGCCAGAACATCCCGCCCCATTGACGCGATGCCAGCAGTTCCATCTGCGCCGATCACAACGCCAGCAGTATGAATGACCAAGCGATCCACAAGATCTGCGCGGATCAAAGAGGCCGCCAAATGCCCCCCGCCTTCGCAGAAAACTCTGGTCAATCCTTTGGCACCCAAGGCACGCAGCATCGCCAACGGGGCCAACCCCGCATCGCCGCTTTCGCACGCAATCAACTCTGCACCAGTTGCACGCCAAGCCACACGGCGATTTTCGCTTGCAGATGATCCGTGGCAAAGCCAAACAGGAACGACGTGCGCTGTTTTGGCCAAAGTGCGGTCTAGTGGAATGCTCAGACTTTGCGTCGCGACGATACGCACAGGCTGATGCGCAATGCCCAAGCCACGCACAGTGAGCGACGGATCATCGACCCGCGCCGTTCCCGCACCGATCAGCACAGCATCATGAGAGGCACGCAATGTATGCACCGCGCGACGCGCGTTTGGGCCAGTGATCCACTGACTGTCACCCGTGCGCGTTGCGATCTGACCATCAAGGCTAAGAGCAAGTTTCAGCGTCACAAAAGGACGCCCAATTTCAGTACGTTGGAAAAAGCCAACGTTATCTTGCGCTGCCTCTTGCGCGCAAAGACCCGTTTCAACGATAATTCCAGCGTCGCGAAGTTGCTCAAAGCCGCGTCCCGACACACGCGGATCGCTGTCTTCCATCGCCGCAACAACACGCAAAATGCCCGCGTCAATCAGTGCCGCACTACAAGGCGGCGTTTGCCCATGATGCGCACAGGGTTCCAACGTCACATAAGCTGTCGCACCTTTTGCCGCCAATCCGGCTTGTGCCAAAGCAACGGTTTCGGCGTGCGGGCGACCACCTTCTTGGGTCCAGCCGCGCCCAACAATGCGACCATCGTTTACAATCACACAGCCCACCGCAGGGTTGGGCCAAACACGACCATGGCCCCGCCGCGCAAGCGACAGAGCCATTTTCATAAAGCGAAGATCGCTCTTGTTCACTCTTCCGGTGTTACGTTTGGACGTAACTCAGAAACAAATTTATCGAAATCATCTGCCTGCTGGAAGTTCTTGTAAACACTCGCAAACCGAACATATGCGACCGTATCAATGCGGGCCAAAGCCTCCATCACGATCTCACCGATCTGTTTAGACCCGATGTCCGTTTCGCCCATACTTTCAAGACGTCTGACAATACCCGAAATCATTTGATCCATGCGTTCTGGCTCGACCGGACGTTTCTGAAGTGCAATACGAATAGAGCGTTCCAGCTTGTCACGATCAAAATCTTCACGACGACCATTTGATTTGATAACCACTAAATCGCGCAACTGCACGCGTTCATACGTTGTAAATCGTCCACCACAGGCCGGGCAAAAACGCCTACGTCTGATGGATACATGATCCTCGGCGGGACGTGAATCCTTGACCTGAGTATCGATATTTCCGCAAAATGGGCAGCGCATAGCCGTCCCCCTTATACTACTTCTCTGCCTCTGGCTGTGGGTTACTCCCACTTATCCACAGGCTTTATAGGATAGCCGCTAGGATTTGGGTAGAGTGTAAATAGGGGCGCTGCATCTAGTGTGGCGCGCAAGACTCAGAGTTACAGAACGTCACTCAACGCTTTCAGCCCAATTCTGTGCTCAAAAGCCGACCTAACAGCCCTTACCCCAGCGTTGCATATCTCTACAAAAACGCTGACCAGAAGCTTCTTTTGCCTCAGAGAGCGGGTAGAAATCATGGATGTCGACACTGCCTGTGTCACATTGAAGATTAGCCAATTCGCTGTCGCCGCGCGCCACAATCAACTGACCTGTAGGTCGCACGCCGTCGGGCGCACGATCAATGGCGTAGGACAAATTGTAATTAAAATCGCCGCTGGATACCGATATTTCTTCCCAGATCGAGCGCCCGACACCATTCCAAGGCGTAAGAGAAACGCGCGTCACATCGCGACCTAGCAGTAATTCAGGCGCGCGCCCAATTGAGCCGAATGAGTAGAGCACGACATTGTCTTGAAGACAGACATTCACCTGCTTTTCGCCACTCTTGAACGTGCAGGTAAAAAGCGCAGTTCCGGGACCGATGCAGGCCGCTTGAACGCTGGTTGCAAGCGCAGTTCCAAGCAGAACGGCAAAGATGCGCCCGGGTTTTAGAATAGCCTGTCACCCAACTGATCAATCATCTGTTTGGCTTTATCAATAGATGCTTCAGTACATTGATCAAGGTTCGCAATGGTGTCCGCGCGGATGAGGCGATGGGATTTCAACTCACCATCCACCTCTTTTTCGATCACTGCACATAGACGAAAGCCTTGGCTTTCTTTCATGGGTGCAGGCGTGATGCGAAAGCCCTGATACTCGATTGAAGCATCAACCGAGCTTTCGCTTTTCTTGGAACCGAAAAGTCGTGAAAGAAGCGACATGTTCAGCCTACCTTTGGGTTACTGATCCAAGAAGCTGCGCAACTTGCGCGAACGGCTTGGATGCTTGAGTTTACGTAGCGCTTTCGCTTCAATCTGACGAATACGTTCGCGCGTCACGCTGAACTGCTGACCCACCTCTTCCAAAGTGTGGTCCGTGTTCATGCCAATACCAAAACGCATCCGTAGAACACGCTCTTCACGTGGCGTGAGCGACGATAGAACCCGCGTTGTCGTCTCCTTGAGGTTTTCCTGAATGGCACTGTCCAAGGGCAGCACGGCATTCTTATCCTCAATGAAATCACCAAGTTGGCTATCTTCTTCGTCACCAATTGGTGTCTCCAAAGAAATTGGCTCTTTCGCGATTTTCATAACCTTGCGCACTTTTTCCAGTGGCATTTGCAGCTTGGCCGCCAATTCCTCTGGCGTTGGTTCACGACCAATCTCGTGCAACATCTGACGACCTGTACGGACCAACTTGTTGATCGTCTCGATCATGTGCACCGGAATACGAATTGTGCGGGCTTGGTCAGCAATCGAACGTGTGATCGCCTGACGGATCCACCACGTTGCATAAGTTGAGAATTTATAACCGCGACGATACTCAAACTTATCAACCGCCTTCATCAAGCCGATGTTGCCTTCCTGAATAAGATCAAGGAATTGCAGGCCACGGTTCGTGTATTTCTTCGCAATCGAAATAACCAAACGCAGGTTTGCTTCGACCATTTCTTTCTTGGCCTGACGGGCTTCTTTTTCGCCCTTCTGAACTTGCTGCACGATGCGGCGGAATTCAGAAACATCCAGACCAACATACTGACCCACTTGGGCCATGTCGCCACGAAGCTCTTCGACTTTGTCAGTGGAGCGCTCAATAAACATCTGCCAGCCGCGACCTGTCTTGCCACCCATTTCTTCAAGCCAATTCGGATCAAGCTCACGGCCACGATACGCTTCGACAAATTCACGACGGTTGATGCGGGCTTGGTCAGCAAGCTTCACAATCGAACTATCGATGCTCATCACACGGCGGTTAATGCCGTAAAGCTGGTCGATCAACGCTTCGATACGGTTGTTATGCAAGTGCATTTCGTTCACCAACACGACGATCTCGGAACGCAACTTTTGGTAATTCGCTTCTTGCCTGTCAGAGAAACTGTCATCTTCATTCAGCGTCGCTGAAATTCGGCTGTCCTGCATTTGGGCAAGTTTTTCGTACAAACCAGCGATAACATCCAAAGACTCAAGAACCTGCGGTTTTAGCGCAGCCTCCATCGCTGCAAGCGACATGTTCGCCTGTTCATCTTCATCATCATCGTCGTCATTGTTGATCGGATTGCCGTCGGCATCCAATTCAGCCGCGCCTTCAACCTTGGGCGCTGCCGCAGAGTTTGCAGCCACGGGAACAACAGGCGTTGTTTCTTCTTCACCCATCTGATCGCCAAACGTGGCTTCCAGATCGATCACGTCGCGCAGCAAAATGTCTTCGGACAAAAGTTCGTCGCGCCAGATTGTGATCGCTTGGAACGTCAGCGGGCTTTCGCACAGCCCAGCGATCATCGTGTTGCGGCCGGCCTCGATACGCTTGGCAATCGCTATCTCGCCTTCGCGCGACAGCAATTCTACAGACCCCATTTCACGCAAATACATGCGCACGGGATCATCCGTACGATCCAGCTTTTCAGTCGTGCTGGCGGCCAGTGTGACGTCTTTGTTCGTGCCCGCGGCAACAAGATCTGTCGCACCTTTGTCTTCTTCTTCGTCGTCTTCCGTAACTTGGATGCCCATTTCGGACAGCATCGACATCACGTCTTCGATCTGATCCGAGCTGACCTGATCGGGCGGAAGAACAGCGTTCAGCTGGTCATACGTAATGTAGCCCCGTTCACGCGCGTCGGCGATCATCTTCTTAACAGCGGTTTGGCTCATGTCGAGCGAGTGTGCCGTTTCCTGATCTTCAGGTTTGCGGTCGTCAGTATCTTTGGCGGCCATGCAGATGCTCCTGTGCGGGGATTAACCCTAGTTATCGGTACTGAGTCTGATTCGACCCTCGAGCGACAAAGTGATTCGTTTTACCGAATCATATCTGACTGAGGTGATTCGAAAACCCGTTTACCCTGATTTCTTTACCTATTCCTCACCAAAATGCCAATTCATGGCTCTTTGGTAACGTTCAGTTTGTTTAACAGCGCATCAAATGCACTTTTCTCGTCACGACTGATTCGCGCACCGTTCGGTGCCGTATCATATTCGGCCTTATCTTCATACTCACTGCGCATCGCTAGATTGCGCGCTTGCGCTGCCTGCCCTAACCGCCAAGTGACGCTTTCATCGGCGAGCCCCACGAGGTCTTCTGCCGCTTCAGCCACTTCCACACTTAAACCCTGCTCTGCATCCAGTTTCGCCAATTCTTCAGAGATGGTCATGAGAGCCATTTCCAAGTCACCGGGATTTCGGATGCACGGTATTATAGCCACATGGCCCGCACTCAGCAGGTTTTCAAGGCTATCAGCCCCCCGCGCGTTCACTATATTTTCGCGCAACACCGATGTGCCGCTGGATGCATGTGCCAGAATCAAATCGCGTAGGCCGCTATGTTCCTGTGTGGTAAAAGCCATCTGCTCAAGCTGGCCTTCGAATTCCGCAACGACTTCGGGCGTGCAAATCAGACTGGCAAGAATAACCGCCTCGCGCATTTGGCGTTGCGTATCTTCGCCCGCACCCGCAAGCAGAGATGCTTTGCTGCCAGCCGTTGCCCCCAAAAGGACCTCTTTGCGCCAATCACCCTTTTTCCATGGCTTCTTCGCACCGCCCCCACCTCCGCCAGAGGAACCCGAACGGAACAACTGCCAGCGCATGTCTTTGATTGCTTGGCCATAATGCGAACGAATCGACGGATCGCGGATCAACATGATCTTTTCGCGCAGAGTTTTATCAAGAGAGGCTTTGCGTTCAGGACTATCAAAGACCTTGCCTTCAATTTCTTTGTCCCATAGCAATTGCACCATCGGCATTGCCGCATCGATCACTGTTTGCACGGCTTCCGGTCCTTCGCCGCGGATTAGATCATCGGGATCTTTCCCGTCGGGCATCAGTGCGAATCGCAGGCTCTTACCCGCCTCAAGCAAAGGCAAAGAAAGATCAATCAAACGCTGCGCCGCACGCAGCCCCGCTTTGTCGCCGTCCAGCGCAATGATCGGCTCATCAGAGATGCGCCACAACAGATGCAACTGATTTTCCGTAATCGCGGTCCCAAGCGGCGCGACACACGCCCCAAAGCCCCCCTCAGCCAGCGCAATAACGTCCATATACCCTTCTGCAATGATCAGCGGCGCGCCTTTGCCAGCGGCCTCGCGTGCAGGTCCGTGGTTATAAAGGCTGCGGCCCTTATCGAACAAAAGCGTTTCGGGAGAGTTAAGATACTTCGCATTATCATTCGGATCCATCGCACGCCCACCAAACGCCGTGCAGCGCCCACGTGCATCGCGGATAGGGAACATAATGCGGTTGCGGAAGGTATCGTAGGGCTTGCCGCCTTTGCTAGAGGGCTTACCAAGACCTGCTGCAAGAATGTTCTCAGGCGACACACCTTTGCCCGTCAGATGGTCCCAAATTCCTTGCCACGCGTCTGGCGCAAATCCGATTTCAAACCGCTCTAGCGCGGCCTCGCTCAGCCCACGCCCATCAAGATACTCCCGCGCCGAAGACGCCCCGCCTGAGCGCAATTGCAAACGGAAGAACTGCACCGCGTGCTCCATCACTTGCGCAAGCTCTGTGCGCTCATCCGCTTTTTCCTGTGCGCGCGGATCCTGCTTTGGAACTTCTAAACCGGCCTCGCCCGCCAGAATTTCAATGGCCTCCATGAAGCCGACATTCTCTGTCTCGCGCACAAAAGAAATCGCGTCCCCTTTGGACTGACATCCAAAGCAATAATAAAACCCTTTGCGGTCATCTACATGAAAAGACGCTGATTTTTCTTGGTGAAACGGGCAAGGTGCCCACATATCGCCCTTGCCAGGGTTGGACTTGCGCGCATCCCACATAACCTTACGCCCAACCACGTCAGACAGGCTGAGGCGCGTGCGCAATTCATCCAAGAAACCAGGGGGTAAGCTCATTCAATTAGTATCCGTGTTGGAACTGGGAGAGTCCAGCTAGCCGTTGGCCGCGTTACATTGCTCAACAAAGGGGGTTTTCACGTCTTCAAGCAGCTGCTCTTTTGTAAGCCCATATATATAGCTGCTCACGTATGGAACCAATTGCATCGCCAGCAGCGGACTTTTTTCATTGTCCTTGGCAAACGCCAGCTGCGCGTCCATCTCGGACACTCCGTCCGCGCGCAGGAGGGCAATCTGCACGCTCGCATCGCCAAAGGCTTCACAAATTTCGTCCAGCTTTGCATTTGCAAACGCAGGCATAGCAATAAGTGCGCCACATGTGGCAAGAACGGTTAAATGGGTCAAAGGGATCATAGGGCAGCTCCAATAAATCGTTACTGATTTATTTAATGCAGCATTGTACAAGTGTCACCCTCGCCCCGCAAGATGATCCATCGCGCGCTGAATTTCGTGCACCGTTGTCCCTGCCATCGAACGGAACGACAGCAATCGAAACCCGCCACTTTTTAGCCGCGTTATATGAAGCGGCATATGCCCCAATTGACTGCGCAAAGCATGGCCCGCTTTGAACGTTGTTATCCGAAGATCCACAGGCACCAAGCGCGCAAGCACGTCCTCTGCACCCTCGCCCGTCAGGTCTAGCGCGCACCACGCATCCGATTGATCCGTAAGTGCCGCCAAACCATGGACACCCGCAGGCACATCAAACCCAAGCGCAAGGAATTGACCTTGGCTGAACCAAACCACCCCTTGCCCAGCGCGGGACGTGGATTTTCCAACCTTGGGCAGCTTTATACCCAAAGCGGTTTCAACCGCGGCGCCTTGCCCCTTAAAGGGCGCGATGGACGTTGCCTTGCCCAGCGCAATTTCTGACAACGTCGCCACGCCGCTTACATATGGTTTCATCGCCCCAGCAGGCGTTGTCGCAATAAGATCAACCACGTGTCTTACCCCCCTCTGGATCATGGAACACCGGATGGCACACTTCGCACAGCGTTTCGATCCCGCGCATATGATCCACCAGCTTTACAGTTTGCCCATGGCGCGCACGCCCCCCTTTCAGGAATCCCAAACCAAGAAAGCTGGCCTCGGTCGGCGAAAACCCGACAGAGGTCACATAGCCCTCAGAGTGTTCACGCGTCGCAGGGCTCTCAGGATCAAACAAATGCGCCCCCGCCATCAGTTGCTTGACCGCCCCAATGGGTTTCAAACCTACCAGCTGTTCACGATCCTCACCAACGAGCCCTTCACGCGCGGCCATGGTTTGACCGATGCAATCCTTCTTGGCAGAAATCATACGTTCCATCCCGATATCAAAGGCGGTCACACGCCCATGAATTTCAGCGTGCGTGATAAAGCCCTTCTCGATCCGCAGAACATTCAGTGCTTCCATCCCGTAAGGGCCACCGCCCAGCGCGAGGGCCTGTTCAATCAGTGTTTCAAACATAGATGCCCCATACCGCGCCGGCACAGCAATTTCATACGCATGTTCGCCAGAGAACGAGATCCTGAACAAACGCGCATCCACGTCTCCAACCTTTACAGGTCCACACGCCATAAACGGAAAGCTGTCGTTGTCTATTTGATGCGCTAGCACAGCGTTCAACACATCACGCGCCTTCGGCCCCGCAACAGCAAACTGTGCCCATTGCTCTGTCACAGAGATCATCGACACATCCAGTTCGGGTCGCAAACATTGATGTACGAACTCAAGGTGGCGCATCACGGATCCCGCAGCCGCCGTCGTCGTCGTCATAACGTAGTGCGTCTCGCTAAGGCGCGCCGTGGTGCCGTCATCCATGACAGTCCCGTCTTCACGCAACATTAGCCCATAACGCACGCGCCCTGCCTTTAACGTGCTAAAGGTATTCGTATAAACGAAATCCAGAAACGCGGCGGCATCCGGCCCCTGTATGTCGATCTTACCCAGCGTGCTGACATCACATACGCCAACGCTTTCTCGGAGCATGTTCACTTCACGATCGCAAGACTGTCGCCAAGTCGTTTCGGCGTCCTTCGGGAAATAGCTAGGGCGATACCACATGCCCGCTTCAATCATCGGCGCATTCCGCTTTAGCGTACCCTCATGCGACGTCGTCAGACGCTCAGGCGCAAAACCCTTACCTTGCGCACCCGCCCCCATCGCCGCAATCGGCACAGGCGTGTAAGGTGGGCGAAACGTCGTCGTTCCCGTCTCAGGTATCCCACGTCCCGTGACATCAGCCAAAATCGCCAACGCCCCCACGTTCGAATTCTTCCCCTGATCCGTCGCCATCCCTTGCGTGGTATACCGCTTCATATGCTCTACAGAGCGAAAGTTCTCTTTGGCGGCTTGCTTGATATCCTTCACGGTCACATCGTTCTGGAAATCAAGCCAAGCGCGTCCGGTTCCGCCAACAGCCCAAAGCGGGCTCATGGTGTAGGGCGCATCTTCAGTCTCGGGAATACCCGCGGCACTCATCTTCATGCCCAGCGCCTCTAGCGTCTCTTTAGCCGCGCGTTGCCCCTCAACCAGTGCCCCATGGGTCGAGAAGACACCATTACAGGCCCCAGCCGTCACCATACCCGGGATCATATCCGCGCGCGGGACAAAACTTGCGATATCGTCACGCCAAACAGGGCGTCCGTTCATGTGGCACGTCAAATGCACGGACGGGTTCCACCCTCCCGACATGGCAAGACATTCCGTTGCAATCTTCTCAGTGCCAATTTGCGTACGAATAGTGACCGAGGCCAGCCCAAGCCGCCCTCCGCTTCCGCAAATCTGTGCACCCGTGAAGATCGGAAAATCCCCTGTCACATGCGCATCAGAGCGACTATCCACAAGCGCTGCAATATGAACTCCAGCAGCGTGCAAGTCCTGCGCGGTTCGATGCGCATCATCATTATTGCCAAACACAACAACATCACGCCCCGGAACAACGCCCCATTTGTTCACATAGGACCTCACAGCCCCTGCCGTCATAATCCCCGGACGATCATTGTTCTGAAACGCAACGGGACGCTCTAATGCTCCCGCCGCCAAAATGCTGCGCTTACTGACAATCCGCCAGAAGCACGCACGCGGTGTTCCACGTTTGGCAGCCACATGCCCGCTTACACGCTCTAGCGCGCCATAGGTGCCTTGGTCATACGCACCCGTCACGGTCGTGCGCGTCATGATACGCACGTTATCCATACTCTCCAACTCGGCGATCACACCAGCGGCCCAATCAACACCGCTTTGACCATTCACCAAATGCGTCTCACTTAGCAAACGACCACCAGCCCGCGCATCTTCATCCGCCAGAATAACATCCGCCCCGGCGCGACCTGCTTCAAGCGCCGCCATCAGCCCCGTTGGCCCAGCGCCGATAACTAAGACATCACAAAACGCGTGGGCCTTCTCATACTCCGCATCATTCGCTGTCCCGCTTAGGCCACCAAGACCCGCAGCCCGGCGAATGATCGGCTCATACACACGCTCCCAGAACGCGCGCGGCCACATGAAGGTTTTGTAGTAGAAACCTGCACTCAGGAAAGGTGCGGCAAAATCATTCACGCCCAGCGCATCAAACGCCAATGAGGGCCACGCATTCTGCGAACGCACTTCCAAACCCTCATAAATCTCTTGAACCGTTGCACGCACATTTGGTTCTGCATCTGTGCCACGCTTCACAGTGACCAGCGCGTTGGGCTCTTCGCTGCCTGCCGTCAAAGGACCCCGTGGGCGATGATACTTAAACGATCGTCCCATAAGGCGCACATCATTAGCCAGCAATGCAGAGGCAACCGTATCCCCCATAAACCCGGAATAGGACGTCCCATCAAAAGTGAACCGTACAGGTGTCGAGCGATCAATCAGCCCTTTACCAGAAACTCTCATCCGCGCGCCCTCTTCACATCGCCAGCCAATGCCGTCTCTTTCACCTCATGCGTCACCGTATTGCGCGTTACAACGATCCACGCGGCGCACCCCGCTTCATGCTGCCATAAATCACGGGTCACGCCAGCTGGATTGTCACGCAGATGCACATAACTATCCCACGCATCCATACCCGCGTCCGCGTCAGGGCGATCCAACGCAACCGCATCCCCAACATAAAAAAACTCGCGGAGATCACGCTCACCACACACAGGACATTTCAGACGCATATCGTCCCCCTCAGAGCGCACGCGCCCTTCATCTTTCCAAATAAACTTCCGCCGGAGGCTCCCATACTCTCAAGCCTCCTAGTGTAAGTTATGTTGAGAGCCAGTGCCCTCTTCATCAATAATGCCCACACCCGTGCGAAAGCGATCCAAACGAAAGCCTGTCGCTTCCGAGTGATGCGTGCCTGTCGCCATAAGGTGCGAAAAGACGGAACCCGATCCCGGCACAGCCTTGAAGCCACCGTAACACCAGCCGCAATTCAAGAAAAGCCCGTCGATATGGCTCTTATCAATGATCGGACTGCCATCGGGCGTCATATCCATAATGCCTCCCCAGGATCGCAGCACTTTGGCTTCGCCAATCATCGGCATCAACGTCATGCCGGCTTCCATAACGTGTTCTTTCATAGGCAGGTTACCGCGCTGTGCGTAGGAGGCGTAGAAATCCAGATCGCCCCCAAACACTAAACCACCCTTATCAGACTGACTGATATAGAAATGCCCCATGCCAAAGCTGATCACGTGATCAATCACAGGTTTTAGTCCCTCAGTGACAAAGGCCTGCAACACATGGCTTTCAATCGGCAGACGCATCCCTGCCATCGCAGCCACTTGTCCGGAACGGCCCGCAACTGTCATACCAATCTTCTTGGTCTTGATCGCCCCGCGCGACGTTTGAACGCCTGTGACAGCACCATTCTCAATATCAATACCAGTGACTTCACAGTTCTGGATAATATCAACACCGCGCATATCCGCACCGCGCGCAAAGCCCCAAGCAACCGCATCGTGACGCGCGGTTCCCCCACGTGGATGCAGCAAGCCACCGTAAATCGGAAAACGAACGTTATCGAAATCAAGGTAGGGTAGATGTTTACGCACACCTTCGCGATCCAGCAGGATTGCATCATCGCCTTGGTTCACCATCGCATTGCCACGGCGCACAAACGCATCGCGCTGACCGTCTGAGTGAAACAGGTTTATCAAACCCCGCTGCGAATGCATGACGTTGTAGTTCAGGTCTTCCTCTAACCCTTCCCAGAGCTTGAGCGAATGACTATAAAATTCAGAGTTTCCGTTCAGGAAATAGTTGGCGCGCACAATCGTCGTATTGCGCCCAACGTTACCGCCGCCAATGTAGCCCTTCTCCAGAACCGCAATGTTCGTCATACCGTGGTTCTTGGCTAGATAGTACGCGGTAGACAGACCATGCCCACCACCACCAATGATGATTGCATCGTATTCGGCCTTGGGCTCAGGATCGCGCCAATGCGCTCTCCACCCCTTATTGCCTGTCAAACCTTCTTTGAGAATGCGAAGTCCTGAAAACCGCATGCATCCCTCCCCAACTATTCAGTTCAGAATTAAGCGGGTTTAAGACGGACACGCAACGCCAGAGCGACATTGCGTGTCTTTTTTCGACTATCCCCGCAAGTTTCGCGAGGAACTTGTGCTAAACCTAAAGGCCTTTTGCACGGTAACTGGCCGCAACCTTACTAATCGCAACGATGTAGGCTGCAGTACGCAGGTCTTCTACATCATCGCGCTCATGCCAAACGTCGCGCATGGTTTGATAAGAAATCCGCATCGTGTCATCCAGACCAGAGCGGACCAATTCCAATTCATCCGCACCGCGCAGGTACTTCTCTTTGAAGCCAGGCGACAACTGCCAGCCAAGCCCTTTGTCTGAACTTAGGCGCTCAAGCTCGTCCACGACCAGCTGGTGACGCCCTTCTTCTTGGCGTCGTTGCATACGGCCAAAACGAATGTGGCTTAGGTTTTTCACCCATTCAAAGTAGCTAACCGTCACACCGCCTGCGTTGGCATACATGTCAGGGATAATCACGATCCCCTTTTTACGCATGATATCATCTGCGCCTGCGGTTACTGGGCCATTCGCCGCCTCAATAATAAGTGGTGCTTTAATACGATCCGCGTTGGACAGGTTAATCACGCCCTCTAGCGCCGCCGGAACCAGAATGTCGCACTCATTCTCTATTACCGCAGCACCCTTCTCGACGTAAGTCGCATCAGGGTATCCCGTCACGCCACCATTTTCGATGATCCACGCGCGCACGGCTTCGACATTCAAACCATTCTCATCAACAAGACCACCATCGTGCTCGATAATACCCGTGATCTTGCTGCCGTCTTCTTCGCTCAGGAATTTCGCAGCATGATAGCCTACGTTGCCTAGCCCCTGCACAATCACGCGTTTACCGTCCAGCTTGCCTGTCAGGCCAGCCTTGGCCAAGCCGCGTTCGTCGCGGAAAAATTCGCGTAGCGCATATTGCACTCCGCGACCTGTTGCCTCCACACGCCCAGCAATACCGCCAGCGTTCAACGGCTTACCTGTGACGCAGGCTTTAGAGTTAATGTCAGATGTGTTCATGCGGTTATATTGATCCGCGATCCAGGCCATTTCGCGTTCACCCGTGCCCATGTCTGGGGCTGGTACGTTTTGAGCGGGATCAATCAGGTCACGCTTGATCAATTCATACGCAAAGCGACGGGTAATCAGTTCCAATTCGTGTTCATCGTACAAACGTGGATCAATTCGAAGGCCGCCCTTAGATCCACCGAATGGTGCTTCCACGAGCGCGCATTTGTAAGTCATCAATGCCGCAAGCGCCTCAACCTCGTCTTGGTTAACGCCCATCGCGAAACGGATACCACCTTTAACAGGTTCCATATGTTCAGAGTGCACGGACCGATAGCCCGTAAACGTTTCAATCTTACCGCGCAGACGCACGCCAAAACGTACGGTGTATGTCGCATTACAAACGCGGATCTTTTCCTCAAGGCCAGGTGGAAGATCAAGCAGCGCTACCGCACGGTTAAACATCATATCGACGCTTTCGCGAAAACTCGGCTCTTTATCGTTCTTCATTTTCAACTCCTGGTTTTGAGCACGTCTAAATTTTGTGCACGATCTTCCAGTCTTATTACAAAAATGTGAAAAGATACGACTAAAACAGGAATAATCCAAAATATCTTTAATGCCTTCGACCTTAGTTGGATTTTCAATCGTTAGAATGCTGAAAATCCTTTTTCCTCGGAATTTTGAAACAAAGATCCCGTACACAGATGC
>NZ_JABBAM010000068.1 GCF_018607965.1 Planktotalea sp. | reverse complement strand
CCTGCGACTTCTCCAAGTCGAATTTATCATTCAGAGATGTTTTCTGCAGACTCATGTGGCTTTCTCCCTAGGCGACAGAACGTAGTACATAGCACAATGCTTGAATCAGATGTTAGGTCATAAAAGCTGACCTGTATATCTAAAATTCAAAAAATAACGTCACGTTGATAATCGCATGAACACCAGTTAGGACAGTCATGCGCTAACATCCAAGCAAATGACAGAAAGTTGCCGACATGGATTGGGACAAACTTCGAATTTTTCACGCGGTTGCAGATGCTGGCAGCCTGACACATGCTGGCGATACACTCCATTTATCGCAATCTGCCGTGTCCCGGCAGATCCGTGGACTCGAAGAAAGTTTGAATACAACGCTGTTTCACCGCCATGCACGTGGACTGATTCTTACGGAACAGGGCGAGTTGATGTTTGATGCGACCACCGCGATGATCAAACGCTTGGACGCTGCAGAAGCACGTATCAAAGATAGTGAAGAAGAAGTTTTCGGCGAACTGCGCGTCACCACGACGACTGGCTTTGGCTCACTCTGGCTCGCGCCGCGCCTGCCCCATCTCTATGAAAAATACCCTGATCTTAAGATCGACCTGATGCTCGAGGAAAAAGTCCTAGATCTGCCCATGCGTGAAGCCGATGTTGCGATCCGTATGAAAGAACCATCCCAAGCCGACCTGATCCGAAAACGCCTAATGACCGTACACATGCAACTCTATGCGTCACCAAAGTACGTGGCCGAACATGGGATGCCTGAAAGCATCGAAGACATTGGCAATCGCCGTTTGATTTGCCAAAATCCGCGCACTGTGCAGGTTGGCGCAGGTCTGCAATTGGTTCAACACTTGATGGCCTATGATGTGCCGTCGATGTTGACCGTGAATAACTACTTCGGCGTGTTGCAATCCGTTCTGCATGGACTTGGTATTGGTGTGTTGCCCGACTACGTAACCCAAGATTTCCCAGAGCTAGTTCGCATCTTGCCTGAGGTTAGCTCAAACGAGGTGCCTGTGTTTCTGGCCTACCCGGAAGAGTTGCGTCAATCCAAGCGCATCCAAGTGTTTCGCGACTTCGTGCAAGAAGAAATCATCGCATTTCGAAAAGCGCAGCGCGATCAAGCGGAAAATCCCTTATAAAAAACCTTCATCATCAGTGCTTTAGATCTAAAAACTCGATTATGCATTTTTGTTAACCTTTTTCCCATTCAACAAAATCACGTTTCGAATAAGTTCGCTTTATTAACTAGTAATAAGGTGAAACTAACCATGACTTTCCACGTAAAATCAGCTGTTCTCATGCTCGTTTTGTGCGCCAACAGCCTTTCAGCACAAGTTGCGACAACAACAGAATCCGGTATCGTTTGCCCTTCAGGTCAGTCCCAATTTCCAGTCGAAGTAACGGGTGCCAATGGCGTAAACTATTACTGCCGAGAGGACACGAACATCGTCAACGGCGTTCTTTCACGCGTGTGTCGCCGCGCGTCCCAGTTCGGTACTACGGCAGGGACGACAACAGGACTAACGGGTCTAGGCGGTCTAACGACCACAACAGGCATTGGGCTTGCATTGGGCGCTGTTGCCCTGGTTGGAGCGTTGACGCAAGCGCAGTCAGGCTCAAGCAATACCCCAGGTACAAACTAGAATTTACTTTTCAAACAAAGCTTGGGCTTGCATGCAGAGCTACCAGAGCACTCCTCGCTTTGGTAGCTCACCAACATCTACGTAGTGTCACTCTAATTTAGCACGATCGACGCAAATCGTGCTTCACCCCGCACGTTCCTTATTGCATAAGGCCAATAGGTCACACGACACGCAAAAAGGACTTTGGACATGCATGATATCCGCGCCATTCGCGAAAACGCCACGGGCTTTGATGCCGCACTCGCCCGCCGTGGCGACGCGCCCATGTCTGCGCAGGTTCTTGAAATTGATTCTGCACGTCGTTCAAAAATTCTTGCGGCCGAAGTCGCCCAAGCCGAGCAAAACAAAGCGTCCAAGCTTGTGGGGGCTGCCAAAGCATCTGGTGATGAAGCCGAATTCAAACGCCTGCGCGCGCTTGTATC
Organism: Planktotalea sp.; assembly: GCF_018607965.1. Taxonomy (GTDB): domain Bacteria; phylum Pseudomonadota; class Alphaproteobacteria; order Rhodobacterales; family Rhodobacteraceae; genus Planktotalea. Next base: position 13,839 of record NZ_JABBAM010000068.1, on the reverse strand, counting down.
CGAGAAAAAATCGGCCGTTGCGACCCTGAACGAAGAAGCAAAAGCAGAAGACGTGCGCCTAATCGATCTTCTGGCGCGTATCCCTAACCTACCAGCAGACGATGTTCCCACGGGTGCCGATGAGGCCGACAATGTCGAGATAAAGCTTTGGGGCACCCCGCCCGCGCTAGATTTCCAAGCCAAAGAACATTTCGAACTGGCAGGCGTCGGTGCTGCGATGGATTTCGATACTGCTGCCAAAATTTCCGGCGCACGCTTTGTGATGCTCAAAGGCTCAGTTGCCCGCATCCATCGCGCGCTCGCGCAATTCATGCTTGACACACATGTGGATGAAAACGGCCTAACAGAGGTGAACAGTCCCGTACTCGTTCGCGACGAAGCCATGTATGGCACTGATAAGCTTCCCAAATTCGGCGAGGACAGTTACCAAACAACCAACGGCTGGTGGCTTGTTCCGACGTCCGAAGTTCCGCTTACATATTCTGTGTCTGGTGATGTGCTTGACCACACAGCGCTTCCCATCCGCATGACGGCGCACACGCTGTGCTTCCGTTCTGAGGCCGGCAGCGCTGGGCGTGACACCTCTGGCATGTTGCGCCAGCATCAGTTTGAAAAGGTTGAAATGGTTTCGATCACCCACCCCGATGAAAGCGACGCGGAACAAAAACGCATGCTTGGCTGCGCGGAAGGCATTCTTGAGGCGCTTAATATCCCCTACCGCACTGTGGAACTTTGCACAGGCGACATGGGTTTTGGCGCGCGCCGCACATACGATATTGAAGCATGGCTGCCCGGCCAAGACGCCTACCGCGAAATTAGCTCCGTCTCCACAACAGGCGATTTCCAAGCGCGCCGCATGAACGCGCGCTTCAAACCCGAAGATGGCGGCAAGCCCCAGTTCGTCCATACCCTTAACGGATCCGGCCTCGCTGTCGGGCGCTGCCTCATCGCGGTTCTCGAAAATGGCCAAAACGAAGATGGTTCCGTAACGCTTCCAAGTGCACTTGCACCCTACCTTGGCGGCAAAACAACGCTTACCAAAGACGGTGTGCTCAGCGCCTAAAGAACGGACCACCGCTTCATCTTTCAAAATAAACTTATCCACCCCCGCACCCAAAATTGCGGGTTGAAACGGCGCGCGCCTCCGCTAATTCTAACACATGAAGAAAATTATGGCACTCGCCACCCTCGCGCTCGCCGTCGCTTTTGCGATCTCTCCCGCGTTCACCGCACCCTTCACGGGCTTTTCAGAAAACCAACTCCCAATCCCCCAGATCGATCCACCGATCCAACCTGAGGGTTATGCATTCGCAATTTGGGGATTGATCTATGCATGGCTGACTATTTCTGCCCTCTATGGCCTTTGGAAACGCGCAGACGCCGATGACTGGCACGCAGCACGCATACCTCTTGTCGTTAGTTTCGCTGTCGGTGTTCCTTGGCTAGCGATCGCCAATGCCAGCGCAATCTGGGCGACTGTCGCGATCATCGCCATGGCCATCGGCGCGATCCTAGCCCTGATCAACGCGCCCGAACGTGATCGTTGGCTGTTCCAAGCCCCCACCGCGATTTACGCAGGCTGGCTCACAGCCGCGAGCTGGGTGTCGATTGCGACAACCCTCGCAGGCTATGGTATCGCGTTTGAGTCGTTCGGTTGGGCCATAACAGGCATCATCGCCGCTCTCATCACAGCGCTAACCGTCTTTCGTGTGCGACGAACCGCGCCAGAATATCTTGCAACCGTTATCTGGGCACTGGTCGGAATTATCGTTGCCAATGGAACGGCACTGCTCACAATCAGCTTACTAGCAGCCGCTGGAATCGCCGCACTTTTGACGGCGATTCTGACGATGCGCACATCTCCAACGGCTTAGAAGCCCTGACGTTCATTCTGGCTCTTCAAGTGCTTACGCAGCTTTGAAGGGCCAGCCTTTTTGCGACCCTTGAACGGATTTGAATCGTTCTGCGAGCGCATGTAAAGGCGGATCGGCGTGCCGCACATATCGAAATCGCCCCGCAACCCGTTCACCAGATAGCGCGAATAGCTTTCGCTCATCTTGTCAGGCAGAGAACACATCACAACAAAGCCCGGAGGACGGGTTTTCGCCTGTGTCATGTAACGCAGCTTGATACGCTTGCCCGCAGGTGCGGGTGGCGGGTGTGCTTCGACCATGCCAGCCAACCAACGGTTCAGCGCAGCCGTCGGTACGCGGCGGTTCCAAGTTTCATAGGCCTTCATGATGGCTTCGTGCAAACGGTCCAAGCCTCGACCTGTTGTTGCAGAGACAGTCACCAAAGGCGCGCCGCGCAGCTGCGGCAGCAGGCGCTCAAAACTTTCACGCAACGCGCGCAACTTGTCTTGTTTGTCTTCTTCAATATCCCATTTGTTCACCGCAACGATGACCGCACGGCCTTCGCGCTCGGCTAAATCGGCGATGCGCAGGTCTTGTTGTTCAAACGGGATCGCAGCATCCAAAAGAACAACCACGACTTCGGCAAATTTTACCGCGCGCAGGCCGTCAGACACGGATAGCTTTTCCAGCTTGTCCTGCACTTTGGCCTTTTTACGCATACCAGCGGTGTCGAAAATACGGATATGCGTGCCGTTCCATTCGGTGCGTAAAGATATCGCGTCGCGCGTGATCCCTGCCTCGGGCCCCGTGAGCAAACGCTCTTCGCCCATGATCTTGTTGATCAGCGTGGACTTTCCCGCGTTCGGGCGACCAACAACAGCAATTTGCATTGGCTTTTTTGCGGTTGGCATCACGAAGGGCGCATCCTCGTCCCACTCGTCATCCTCACCCAACGTAACATCAACGTCAGGCGATTGATCCTTGGCGCGTTCTGCAAATCCGTCCGCTACAGGCATGAGCACGGTGTAGAGGTCGTTCAGACCCTCGCCGTGCTCTGCAGACAAACGAATTGGTTCACCTAGACCTAATGAATAGGCCTCGATCACACCAGCATCCGCCGCAGATCCTTCGCCCTTGTTTGCGGCCAGAACCACGTGCGCGGACCGCTTGCGCAGAATTTCCGCAAACACTTGATCTGCTGGCGTCACACCGACGCGCGCATCAATCATGAACAGGCACACATCCGCCATTCCGACCGCACGTTCGGTCAAGGCGCGCATACGTCCTTGAAGGCTTTCGTCGGTCGCCTCTTCCAAGCCCGCCGTGTCAATCACCGTGAAACGTAGGTCCGCAAGACGCGCTTCGCCTTCGCGCAAATCACGTGTCACACCAGGTTGGTCATCGACCAACGCAAGGCGCTTGCCCACAAGACGATTGAAAAGCGTGGACTTGCCCACATTCGGGCGACCCACAATGGCGAGTGTAAAGCTCATTTTGACGATCCAAAAACAGAATAAGTTGCCGCTTTAACCTAGAACGGACGAATACGAAAGAGGTCATGTAGGTTGCGTGATCTCACGCACCCGCCCTTTTAGCGAATTGCGTGCAACACACCTTTGCGCGAGACAACATATAATGTGCTGCCTGCAACAACTGGGTTCGTCGTCGCACCGCCAGGCACGTCAACAGAACTCATCAATGCACCTGACACAGGATCAAAGCTGCGGATCAGACCATCATTAGATCCAACCAAAACACGCCCCCCTGCAACAACAGGACCGTAATGCGCAACAATCTCAACACGACGGCGGCGATCTTCGTTCACAAAGAACGGCAGTTTCGTGCCCCAAATGCGCGTCCCCGTTTCGCCGTCAAGGCGCACCAGTTCATTGCGATCCGTGACCGCAAAGACAGACCCACCCGCTGGCCACACAGGACCAAGTGCACCATCTTTGGCAGTCCATAAACGTGAACCACTATCGGCATTCAACGCTACAATACGACCCGAATAGCTACCTGCGTAAACCGTGTTTCCCGAAATCACAGGATCACCCGTGATATCGCTGACCGATGTCGCAGCTATACCGCGGCGTTGACCCGCAACAGTTGCATCCCAACGACGGGTGCCTCCTTTACGGAAGGCAGCCTGCATTTCACCTGTACCACCAAAGGCAAAAATCACAAGATCATCGCCAACTGCTGGGGCTGGACCGCCAGAGACACGCGAAATCCCGGGGGATCCACCCAGCTGCCATTCAACGCGACCTGACTCTGCATCGATCGCCCAAGCGACATTGTCTCCGCCTACAACATACACAAGCCCACGCGAAACTGACGGCGTGCCCGTTGTGGACGCATCAAGGTCTTGTGTCCAAATCTCTGATCCACTTGATGGATCAAGCGCGCGCAGCGTTCCAAATCCTGACGTTACAATCAACTTGCCATCACCGTATGCAAGACCACCCCCACCGGCATCACTCTCGCGATCTCGCGTCGGTGTAACATCTACGGACCATAGTCTTTGACCTGTCAGAGACAGCGCTGTAACGGTGCTTTTGGCGTCCATCACAAATATGCGACCATCCGCAACTACGGGATCAGCGGTGATGCGGAAACGCCGACTGTCGCCTTGGCCAATCGGCGTCGACCATTGCACACCCGTCAGCTGAACCGCCAATGCTGGATGCGCCGTTCGTGTCACAGGACTGCCGGTACGCTGCAGCCAATTTGCGTTGCTACTTTGAGTCGCAAGTGAAATTGCCTGTGCGACATTTTCGGTTTTGGTTTGTTCTTCTGATGTTTCCCCGAAGGGCGCGCGTAAATCTTCGCGTTTGCCCGGCAAAATCACATCTTTCTCGGCACATCCTGCCAGCACTGCTGCTGCCACACCTGCCATGATCCACTTTGCTGTCGTCACTGCTCAAAGCCCCCTTTGATAGTGTACCCGTCTGATGCGGGCTTGAATAAAGTCAACGCACACTGCGTTGACCTGTATTAACCTTGGCCAGCCAATGCTTCTGGCTCGGCGCCTAGCGCGATAATGAGTTGAGTTGCGCGTTGACGCAAGCCTGCTGTGACTTCAGAGTCAACAATCATGCTTTGCAGCTTGACCAAAGCGGCGTCTGTATCGCCTGCTTCAATGTCCAAAAGTGCCAATTGTTCGGTTGCGAGCAAACGCAATGCTGTGCCCGGCGCGCTGAGCGCTTCCAAACGAATGCGACGATCCTCAGCGCTTAAATCGCCGTCACTGCGGCTGGCTGCTTTGAAGGATGCGATCTGGCGATAGATTTCTGGCAAAGAACCATCCGTCGCAATTTTTTCTAGTGCAGCTTGCGCGCCTGCTGGGTTGTCATCCGCGCCCTGCTCTGCGGCTTGCATCAAGGCGACCACGGCCTTAGCACCTTGAGAGATGTCTTGGGTCTGGATGGCTTCTAACGCAGTGATCCGCGCGGCGGGTTCATTTGCTTCCAACGCCGCAAGGATGGCATCTCCTGCGGTCTGCGCCTTTGCCGTCGCTTTGGCTTTGTTCCACTCGTTCCAAGCAGCCCCGCCGACCAACGCAAGAATTGCAACAACTGCGATCCAGCCGTAGCGGCGCATGTATCCAAACAGACGGTCACGACGGACCTCTTCGCTTACTTCTTCGATAAAACCGTCGGTGTCGCTCATGCCGTAGCCCTTACTTTTTTCCCCTCATACCCCGATGTCACAGCACTGCCAAGGCCCCGTCATATCCTCGCCATGCTGTGCGCGTTCTTATCGCAGGTAGAATTGTTGAATATGGATGCAATTGGAACTAGTCTAGCGGCGCTTGGCCAACGTATACGCAGAAATGTACTAAAAAATATTGTACATGCTCAGAACACACCTATGTGAGATCGTAGGCCACATACCGCCAGCGCAGGCCGGCACAAGGAAAAACCGAAGATGAAATTGATCCCCCTCCTGACCGCCATATTGGTGACTGCTTTCCTATATTTTCTGGTATTTGAGCGCGATGATTTGCTGGCGTTTGCCCAAACTGAAACGACTGAGGATACGACTGGGGAAACCAATGACCCTGCACAGGCAACCGAGGCCAGCGAAGAACCCGCTAATGTCATCCGCGTTTTTGCGCTAAAATCTCAAGCGCGTCAGGTCGACAGCGCAGTTATTTTGCGCGGCCAAACCGAAGCCGCGCGCTCTGTTGAAGTACGCGCTCAAACCTCTGGCCAAGTGGTTTCTGACCCTTTGCGCAAAGGTAACTATGTGTCCAAGGATCAAATGCTTTGCCAAATTGACGTGGGCACGCGCGAAGCATCCCTCGCAGAGGCCAACGCCCGCCTTGCCGAAGCGCAGGCCCGCGTCCCCGAAACCCAAGCCCGCCTGCAAGAAGCAATGGCGCGCTTGGATGAAGCCAAAATTAATGACAACGCAGCCTCCAAACTTAGCCAAGGTGGCTTTGCATCCGAAACGCGCGTTGCCTCTGCCCAAGCAGCGGTGCGCGCGGCTGAGGCCACGGTTGCTGGTGCCAAAAGCGGATTACAAAGCACAGGCGCTGGCATCCAAAGTGCCGAAGCCGCGATCGCGTCGGTTCGAAAGGACATTGATCGGCTCGGAATCACAGCGCCTTTTGAGGGCTTACTAGAAACAGACACTGCCGAGCTTGGCAGCTTGCTTCAGCCCGGTTCATTGTGCGCAACAATCCTACAGCTGGACCCGATCAAGCTGGTTGGCTTCGTGCCCGAGACCGAAGTTGATCGCGTTGAGATCGGCGCACTCGCAGGTGCACGCCTGTCTGGTGGGCAAGAGGTCCAAGGCCGCGTGACGTTCCTATCGCGCTCCGCAGATCAAACGACACGAACGTTTCGCGTTGAAATCCAAGTGCCAAACAGCGATCTGTCCATTCGCGATGGACAAACCGCAGAAATCATTGTCGCCGCAGACGGTGACAGCGCGCATCTTCTCCCACAGTCCGCACTCACACTCGACGATAGCGGCGACCTTGGTGTTCGCATCATCGATGAAGACAGCAAGGCACAGTTCGTTGCACTCAAACTTTTACGCGACACCTCAAAGGGGGTTTGGGTCTCAGGTTTACCTGAAACCGCCAACGTCATAACGATTGGCCAAGAATATGTGATCGACGACGTCCTTGTAGTGCCGACGTATGAGGAGCCAACACAATGACCGGTATCGTCGATTGGGCCGCTGAACGTGCCCGCATGGTTCTTGCCTTTATTGTCCTCACGCTTGTCGTCGGGGGCTTTGCCTATTGGAGCCTTCCCAAAGAGGGCGAACCAGACATCGAAATTCCTGCCCTTTTCGTGTCCGTTCCCTTCCCCGGTATTTCTGCAGCGGACAGCGAAACATTGCTGGTCAAACCAATGGAAGCCGAGCTGGCCGATCTGGACGGTCTAAAGCAGATTTCCGGCACCGCCGCAGAAAACTATGCGGGTATCGCGCTAGAGTTTGAATTCGGTTGGGACAAAACCAAAGTGATGGCGGACGTGCGCGACGCAATGAACGCGGCACAAGGCAAGTTTCCAACCGGCGCGGAAACCTATTCGATCAACGAAATCAACTTTTCCGAATTCCCGATCATCATCGTAAACCTCACTGGAAACTTGCCAGAACGCACCATGGCAAACGTCGCCAAGGACTTGCAGGAACGCATCGAATCCCTTGATGCCGTGCTAGAGGCAGGCATCGCGGGTGTGCGCGACGAAATGGTCGAAGTTCTGATCGACCCTCTGCGCCTTGAGGCCTACAACGTCACCGCAGGCGAGTTGATCACTGTTGTACAAAACAACAATCAGTTGATTGCCGCAGGTGAAATCGAAAGCGCGCAAGGTTCATTTGCGGTCAAAATCCCGTCGTCTTTCAATGACGTACAAGACATCTACGGTCTGCCCGTAAAGATTAATGGCGACCGTGTTGTCACCTTGGGTGACCTTGCTGAAATCTCCCTGACCTTTGAGGATCGAAAAGGCACCGCGCGCTTTGGTGGTGAAACCTCCGTTGCGCTGCAAGTGGTTAAACGCAAAGGCTTCAACCTGATCGACACAGCCGCGGCTGTTAAGGCAGAGGTGGAAGCTGCCCGCGCAGAGTGGCCCGAGGCCCTGCAAGCCTCTGTCGATGTCGACACGTCCAATGATCAATCGCGCACAGTTGGGTCGATGGTTAGTCAGCTAGAGGGCTCGGTCTTGACAGCCATCGCACTTGTAATGATTGTGGTACTGGCCTCCCTCGGCACCCGCCCTGCACTCCTTGTTGGTTTTGCTATCCCTACCTCATTCCTTTTGTGCTTCGTTTTCCTTGCAGTCATGGAAGTCACCATTTCAAACATCGTGATGTTCGGCCTGATCCTTGCCGTTGGTATGTTGGTCGACGGCGCTATCGTGGTCGTTGAATATGCAGACAAACGCATCTCTGATGGATCCGGTCCGATGGAGGCCTACGTCGAGGCTGCAAAACGCATGTTCTGGCCCATCGTGTCTTCCACAGCGACGACGCTTTGCGCCTTCCTGCCTATGCTGTTCTGGCCCGGCGTTCCCGGTCAATTCATGGGCATGCTTCCCGTCACGCTGATCTTCGTTCTGTCGGCCTCGCTGGTTGTGGCACTGGTTTACCTGCCAGTCATGGGCGGTGTCACAGGTCGCCTAAGCCGCACGTTCGGCAACACATCCGACGCACTACGCGCTAAGTTTCCATGGATCGTGCGTGCACTTTTGGTTCCACCTGCGCTCTACACTGTGTTCCTTGGGGCGATGCAGGTCTTGAACCCCGGCTATCTATTTGGTGGCACACCTCTCGCAGACGGATTTGTCGGTGCCCTACCGGGTGTGGCACTGTTCCTTTTTGGTGCCTTTGCGGCCTCTGTCACGCTTGGTGCTGCGACGTTCGAGCGTCGCAAGACAAAGATCAAATCAGGCCATCGCCGCACAATTTTTGGACTGTTTATCAAGCTGATCACGGGCAATCCCATTATGCCTATCGTGTCGATCTTCGCGGTCGGTTTCTTTGTAATGACAACGCTCAGCTATTTCGGCGAAAACAACAACGGTGTCGAATTCTTCGTTGAAAGTGAGCCAGAGCAGGCCATCGTCTATGTCCTTGCGCGCGGCAACCTGTCGCTTAGCGAAAAGGACGCCTTAGTCGCCAAAGCTGAAAAAGTCGTATTGGCCCATTCCGGTGTCCAAAGCGCATTTGCCTTCGCGGGTGAAGGGGGTTTGAACACGGACGCGTCTGGCGCATCTGCTCCCAAAGATACTATCGGTCAGGTCCAACTTGAAACGATCCCTTGGGAAGATCGCCGCGATCGTCCCGACCTTGATGGTGACATCGTTATTGCAGAATTGACCGAACAGCTGAAACTGATCCCGGGCATAGAAATCGAAATTCTAGCGCAAGCCCGTGGACCCGCGTCCGGCAAACCCGTTCACCTACGCCTAAAGGCTGACAATTGGGATGACTTGCTTGAGGCCACGAAACTGGCACGTGCAAAGTTTGACACCACCACGGGACTAAAACTGATTGAAGACACACGCCCCCTGCCCGGTATTGATTGGCAAATCGATGTGGACGTTCAAAAAGCGGGCCGTTACGGCGCGGACGTCGCCACGGTTGGCGGTATGGTGCAACTTGTGACACGAGGTATCCTGCTCGACACAATGCGCGTTGATACGTCGGACGAAGAGATCGAAATCCGTGTCCGCCTGCCCGAAGAAGACCGTGTGCTGAGCACATTGGATTCCATGAAGGTCCGTACGCGTGATGGTCTTATTCCGCTGTCCAACTTTACAACGCGTAAGCCTGTGAAAAAGCTGGCCGAGATTAACCGCATCGACCAAAAGCGGTACTTCGACGTAAAAGCGGGTATCGTGAGCGACCTGACCAAGGACGTCGTGGGCGAAGATGGCGAGGTAAAGTCTATCCCTATCACTGCAAATGAACGCATTGCGACGCTGACTGAATGGTTAGACACCAAGCCCCTGCCTGCGGGCGTCGAATGGGAATGGACGGGTGATCAAGAAGAAGAAGCCGAAAGCCAACAGTTCCTGTCATCTGCCTTCGCGGGCGCTTTGGGTTTGATGTTCATCATCCTGCTTGCGCAGTTCAACAGCATCTATAATTCTGTGTTGGTTCTGCTTGCAGTGGTATTATCCACAACAGGTGTTCTGATTGGTATGTTGGTGATGGATCAGGCGTTTTCGATCATTATGACGGGAACGGGCATTGTCGCCCTTGCTGGGATCGTGGTGAACAACAACATCGTTCTGATCGACACCTACCAAGATTACAACCGCTACATGCCACGCATTGAGGCGATTGTGCGCACCGCAGAAGATCGTATTCGCCCAGTTCTGCTGACAACGATTACGACCATGGCGGGCCTTGCACCGATGATGTTTGGCCTTAGCCTAGACTTCATCGGGGGTGGTTATTCCATCGACAGCCCAACCGCACTTTGGTGGAAGCAGCTTGCAACTGCAGTCGTGTTCGGACTTGGAATCGCAACAGTGCTCACACTGGTCTTCACCCCGTCCATGTTGGCGCTGCGGGTCTGGGCATCAACCTACGTGCTCTGGCTTGCGCGATTGCTGGCCAAGCTGTCCTTTGGTCGGTCCAGCAACGCCGCGCGCGACTGGGCGTTGCAACGCCAAGCGCGACGCATCAAATCCCCAACAATTGTTTGGGAAGATGAGGATGAAGATCCCGCCGATGACTACGCTGGTGAAGCAACACCTGCGCCCATCTTAGCGATGCCACTCAAAGCTGCAGAATAGCATTTTAGATGGGTGCGTGATATCACGCACCCAACCTTTAAAACCCAATGAAACGAGGGGTCGTTTCTTTGTAAGCTGCATATTCAGAACCGAATTGGTCTTCTAACCAAGGTTCCTCAGGGAACGGTGCGAACACATACATGACAGCCCACAGCATCAACGCTAAAACGACCAATGGATGTGGCAAACAAAGCGCCCAACCCAATAATCCAACCCAAGTTGCCACGTATACTGGATTGCGCGAGTAGGCATATGGACCTGACGTGATCAACCATGTGGCTGCCCCGAATGCTTGCCTCCAACCCAGTTTTCGCGTGAACGCAAAAGCCGCGCCAAAGCCAATTAAAATGAGCACCGCGCCAAGAACCGGCATCCAAAACCCATCGTCGCGTGCAAGTATCGCAGAGAGCGCAATCAACGGATAAAGTCCTACGCGAAAAAGCACACGAAAGCTGAAATGCTGCCAAGTACCAGGCGCTTCGGGGGGCCAGTAGCGGCCCCAACCGAAACGCTCGTCACCAAGTGACAACACAAAAATCGCCAGAAACCCGAGAACAGAAATCGCGCTCAAGGCAAAATTCATGCAGCGTCTTCGGATCGCTGAAAATGCCAAAGTGCTGAATAGCGACCCGACAAGGCCAGCAGTTCAGCGTGGCTGCCCTGCTCTGCAATCTGACCATCGGCCAACACAACGATGCGATCCGCGTCTGCAATCGTCGACAGGCGATGCGCAATCGTAATCACCGTGCGCCCCTCAGCAGCGCGGGCCAACGCGTCCTGAATTTCATGCTCTGTCCCACTATCCAGCGCCGAGGTCGCCTCGTCCAGCAGCAGGATCGGCGGGTTCTTTAGCAATGTGCGCGCGATGCCCACACGTTGCTTTTCGCCGCCCGACAGTTTCAGACCACGTTCACCAACAGTCGTTTCATAGCCATCTGGTAAGCTGAGAATGAAATCATGGATTTGGGCTGCACGTGCCGCATCTTCAATCTCGGAACGGGTCGCGCCATCCTTGCCGTATGCAATGTTGTAACGGATAGTATCGTTGAACAGCACCGTGTCTTGGGGCACCACACCAATCGCATCATGCAAACTGGTTTGCGTCACATCGCGCACATCTTGATCATCAATCAACAACGCGCCACCCGTCACATCATAGAAACGGAACAACAGTCGCCCAATCGTCGACTTGCCAGACCCGGACGGCCCAACAATCGCAACGTTCTGTCCCGCAGGAACATCTAGGTCGACACCTTTCAAAATGGGCCGCTCTGGATCATACCCGAAGTGAACGCCCTTCAAAGATACATGCCCGCCTGTGACCTTCAAATCAGGTGCGTTTTCTGTGTTGGCCACCTCTGTAGGTTGCTCTAGCAGGTCAAACATTTCGCCCATATCAACCAGCGCCTGACGGATCTCGCGGTATACCGTACCAAGGAAGTTCAGTGGCATCGTGATCTGCACCATGTAGGCGTTGACCAAAACGAAATCACCAACCGTCATCGTGCCCGCCTGAACGCCCATCGCTGCCAAAACCATCACTACAACAAGACCCGTTGTGATCAGAAATGACTGGCCGAAATTCAAGAATGCCAGCGAATAGGACGTCTTCAACGCGGCAACTTGATACAACTCCATAGCGCTGTCATAGCGGCGCGCTTCACGTGCTTCGGCACCGAAATACTTGACCGTTTCAAAGTTCAAAAGGCTATCAATCGCTTTTTGGTTCGCATCTGTATCTTGGTCATTCATTTGCTTGCGCAGCTTCACGCGCCATTCTGTGACGGCGAACGTAAACCAAACATAAAACGCGATCGTCACAAAGACCGCTGCCAGATACCAAACATCAAACAGGTAGAACAGAATGCCCGCAATCATCAGCAATTCAAGGACAAGCGGCCCGATAGAGAACAGCAAAAAGCGCAACAAGAAATCAACGCCTTTGACGCCCCGCTCAATGATACGACTCAATCCGCCTGTCTTACGGCCAATGTGGTAGCGCATGGAAAGACTGTGAATATGTTCAAAGGTTTGCAAGGCCAATGCGCGCAATGCGCCCTGCCCGACCTTGGCAAAAATCACATCGCGCAGCTGTTGAAACCCATTGGTCATCAAACGCGCAAACCCGTAGGCCACAGTCAAACCAACAGCACCCAACGCAAGATCCGAAACACCCGCATCTGAGAGCGCGTCAACCGCACGTTTATATAAAAGCGGCGTGCCTACAGCGACCAGCTTCGCAACAATCAACATCGACAAAGCCAAGACAACACGCTGCTTTACCCAAAGCTTGTCAGAGGGCCAAAGATAGGGCGCAACACGGCGAATAACGCGCCAACCAGAAATACGTTGATCTTTCGCAAGGGCCGCATCGGTTCGGGGTAAACTTCTCATATCTGCGGCGTCCTTTGGCTAAGACTTAATAGATAGTCTTGGCACCCCAGAATGACCAGTCGTGTTAGTCAGGAACCGTGAAAACTTGCCCCGGATAAATCAGATCTGGATTACGGATGGTGTCCGCGTTCGCCTCAACAACGCGCGTATACAGCGTGCCGCTGCCGTATTGTTCCTTAGCAATTGCCCATAATGTAGCCCCTGGCTGAACCGTAATCGCTTGCACCAATTTTTCGGGCTTAGTGGCGGCCGCCAGAACCTCTGCGGCCTCGCGTTTAAACGGGGTCTCGACGCGCGCAACCACATCACCCGCTTCATTCAATTCATCCACGCGCAACGTGTAAATTCCAGTATCCACAGATGGCAAACCCGCCTGCCAATCGCCGTTCGCAGCAATCTGCGATGTCACAATCGGACGATTATTCAGGTACACCCGCACGAAATCACCGCCTGCATTGCCTGTTAAGGACACATCCCCCGCATCATCATAAGAAATTGACCCTAACAACGCCGTCATTGCATCCGGTGTTGGCGCATTGGGCGATTGTAGCACGCGCACGCCTTCATCCGTTGCCAGAATAACAACCGGAATTTGTGGTTCGTCAACGGCAACATCTGGCATCTGCTGCGTTATTTCGACGGTTGCAATGTCGATCACTGACTCTGAGATAGGTGCCTTAACCTCCTCGACGTTGGCAGCAACGTTCTCAGCTAGGCGTGCCTGATCTGTCTCAGGTCCTAATACAATTAAGGGTGCCACAGCATCCACGATTTCCTGCGCATCTTTTGCGGTTTTTGCAGGCTCTTGAACCAGGATCAAAGGT
>NZ_JABBAM010000021.1:10378-16098 GCF_018607965.1 Planktotalea sp. | reverse complement strand
TCTCATGAGCAATTTCGACGAAATGGACGCCTTTGATGGCGCATCCCAATCCCTAAGCCAGCGCGCCATTTCCGCGCGGCCCATGCCCTATCTGGACGGGCTGAACCCTGCACAACGCGAAGCGGTTGAAACCTTGGACGGTCCTGTCTTGATGTTGGCAGGGGCGGGCACGGGTAAAACCAAAGCGCTGACGACGCGCATCGTGCATTTGATGAACACATCCAAAGCGCGACCTAATGAAATTCTTGCGGTGACCTTCACCAACAAAGCCGCACGCGAAATGAAGGTACGGGTTGGAGGAATGCTAGGCCAACCGGCAGAGGGGATGCCATGGCTTGGTACGTTCCACTCGGTCTGCGTTAAGCTGCTGCGCCGTCACGCGGAACTTGTGGGTCTAAAAAGCAATTTCACGATCTTGGATACGGACGATCAAATCCGTTTGCTGAAGCAGCTTTTGCGCGCAGAAAGCATCGATGACAAACGTTGGCCTGCACGCATGCTTGCGGGCTTTATTGATGGTTGGAAGAACCGCGCGCTGACCCCTGACAAGGTCCCAAGCGCAGATGCGGGGGCGTTCAACAACCGAGGCACCGAATTTTACGAGCAATATCAAATGCGTCTGCTTGAACTGAACGCCGTCGATTTCGGCGATCTGTTGATGCATGTGGTCACGATTTTCCAGACCCATGACGACGTGCTCAACCAATACCAACGCTGGTTCCGCTATATTCTGGTGGACGAGTATCAGGATACAAACGTCGCGCAGTACCTTTGGTTGCGCTTGCTTGCAGGGGGTCACAAGAACATCTGCTGCGTCGGGGATGACGATCAATCCATCTATGGTTGGCGCGGGGCCGAAGTCGGCAACATCTTGCGGTTTGAAAAAGATTTCCCCGGTGCAAAAGTCGTACGACTTGAGCAAAACTACCGCTCGACCCCCCATATTCTTGCCGCTGCGTCCAATGTGATCGCGGGCAACGAGGGACGTCTGGGCAAAGACCTGTGGACCGCTTCCGAGGAGGGCGAAAAGGTCCGTTTGATCGGCCACTGGGACGGCGATGAAGAAGCACGCTGGATCGGGGATGAGCTGGAAAGCATGCAAAGCGGTGCACGCGGTATGCGCCCGATATCGCTTGATGAAATGGCAATTCTTGTGCGCGCTTCCCACCAAATGCGCGCGTTTGAGGATCGGTTTCTAACTATCGGCTTGCCTTACCGCGTCATCGGCGGTCCGCGTTTTTATGAACGCATGGAAATCCGTGATGCCATGGCCTACTTCCGCGTTGTGACGTCGCCCGATGATGATCTCGCGTTTGAGCGGATTGTGAACACGCCCAAGCGTGGCCTTGGCGACAAAGCCCAACAGAAAATCCAGATGGCTGCGCGTGAAAACGGGGTCAGTCTGATCGAGGGTGCGCGCATTTGCGTGGACACCAAAGCGATTGGTGGTAAGGGCGGCGCAGGGCTTGGCAAACTGGTCGAGGGCTTAGAACGCTGGTCAATGCTGACACGCGGTGAACGCCTTGCGACGACTATCGACGAGGACGCTGTGCTGGATGATGGTCCTGTAATGAACCAGCCTGAATTTGGCCCCCCAAAGACAACCCACATTGAACTTGCGCAGATTATTCTGGACGAAAGTGGCTACACGGCCCATTGGCAGAACGACAAAACCCCTGAAGGGCCAGGGCGGCTTGAGAACCTTAAGGAACTCGTGAAAGCGCTGGAAAACTTCGAAAATCTGCAAGGATTTCTAGAACACGTCAGCCTTGTCATGGACAACATCCAAGACGATGTAGGCGAAAAAGTATCCATCATGACGCTGCACGGCGCCAAAGGCCTTGAATTCCCAGCGGTCTTTTTGCCCGGTTGGGAGGACGGTTTGTTCCCCTCACAACGGTCCATGGATGAAACGGGTCTTAAGGGGTTAGAGGAAGAACGCCGTCTTGCCTACGTCGGTATCACCCGAGCCGAGGAACTGTGCACAATTTCCTTTGCGGCCAACCGTATGGTGTTCGGCCAATGGCAAAACGCGCTGCCCTCGCGCTTTATTGATGAGTTGCCAGAGGATCATGTGGACGTGCTCACGCCCCCCGGTCTGTATTGTGGCAATTACGGTGCGGCGGGCATGGGCGGTTCAGGTCTGGGGAGTATGGGCGGCTGTTCAAGCAGCCCTAAATCCAACCTCGAAACCCGCGTAAAAGAAGCCAACGTCTACAATTCCCCCGGCTGGAAACGCCTGCAATCGCGCAAGGATCAACGCCCCATGGGCCAACCGAGTGAGAGCAAAAACATCACCATCGATATGACCGCGGTGTCTAGTTTTTCGATGGGTGACCGCGTGTTTCACCAGAAATTCGGCTACGGCGCTGTCGTTGGCATTGAAGGCGATAAGCTGGAAATTGATTTTGAAAAAGCAGGAACTAAAAAAGTCGTGTCGCGTTTTGTTGCGGCTGCGGACGCGCCCGATGACATTCCGTTTTAAAGCGATACTATGATGGGCGCAGAACACGATTTAAGGACCCTTCTTGCCTGCATGTCTGCGGAAATGATCGACGGTACGTTCGTTTTTACCACGATGGCCGACGCAGATGTGCCCGACGGCGTAACCCCCCGCATGATGTTTCGCGAGGGTGAAGGAACGACCCTGATAGTGTTGAAATCCGAGGCCGAAGCGTTGGGGTTGAACTATGAATTCCCCAGTCGCATGATCACTCTGAACATTCATTCTGCTTTGGACGCTGTCGGCTTTATTGCACGGATTGCAACAGAACTCGCCGCAGCGGGCATGGGCGTTAACCCTGTTGCAGGCTTCTATCATGATCATCTTTTTATCCCCGAAGATCGTGGCGCGGACGCGATGCAGATTTTACAAAAGATGAGCGTCGCAGCAAAAAATCTTTAAAATTTCGTATATTGGAATTGCCAGAACGCCCCTTGAGTTGATTTGGAGTCGCGAAAACTCGCCCTAAGTGTACTGTTTGAAGAAATATCTTCAAATACGCTGAAAAACCAGCTATCCTCCGAGTACTTTCAAGTTGATCGTCGCTATGATGCACCATCAAGAGTGCGCAGGCGAAGAGGTGGTAGATCGAGCGGTTTCCCCTCAAGTTTAGTAAATCGTACCAATTTTCGGTGTGAGGTATGTATATATTTGGGTATCACCAAGCGCTCGCGTGAGGTGGTCACTGGTGGGTTTTATGGACGCTAAGTCAGATACGTTAAATACACGTGCAAAGGCGTTTACATAGCGCTTGCGAACCGAACATTGTGTGCGGCCCGAGGCGCGTGACGTCTTGGTGCATGAAAATGAACTTGGAACTGGGGCGATTGCATCCCAGCTTACCCATCAAGGAAAGCGATTGCTGTTTCGCGCGCTCGATCTTGAGCGCAAAGCAAAATTGCGCGCAGCGAAAGGGTAGGGAAAAGCGATGCCAACCTATACTGTTGAAGCGTTCCGATGGTCTGGAACAGGTTATAATGCGCTGTATAACACGTCCTATTCGCTCGATGTAACCGACAATGATCCCGATTTTCAGGGCGGTTCAGACGCGGATGAAAGCGTCTCCGCCAATGGAGGAACGGCTGGTTCCACGAATAGTACACCCTTTGCAATCGATATAAGTTTTACGGATGTCTTGGGGAATCCCCACGTCGAAACATTCTTTTTCATCAACACAAGTGCCGCGCCATCTGGCTGGTATTTCACACTGGCACCCGGATCCGTGTTCACAGTTGGTGCAACGCTGGGAACCTATCAAAGCCACACATCAGGGTGGGCGTATTCTTCGGTTGTGTGTTTTGCACAAGGAACATTGATCGAAACGGATTTAGGCCCGATCCCTGTGGAAAACCTTGAACCTGACGCATTGATCGCGCTTGCGAACGGTGGATTTTCGCCGCTTCGCTTGAATTTGCTAAGTGCTGTGTCAGCTGAACAGATTAGTGCGCATGACAACCTGCGTCCCGTTTTTATCACAGCAGGGGCCTTGGGCGCGGGTCTTCCTAAGCGCGACCTACGTGTTTCGCGCCAGCACCGGATGCAGGTCAACTCACCTATCACAAAACATATGTTTGGCGAAGATGGAGTGCTTGTTGCGGCGATCCGTTTGACAGATATCCTTGGCATTTATGTTGAGGAAACCGAGGCAGCGTTCAACTACTACCATCTTGTTTTTGATCGCCATCAGGTGATCATTGCAGAGGGCACCCCCACGGAGAGCTTTTACACAGTACGCGAAGCAATTGCCGCTTTGAATCCCGAAGCGCGCGGCGAGGTGTTGACGCTTTTCCCGCAATTGGCCCGCAAGTCGCGGCGCATGAAGCCCGCTTGTATGATTCCCGCACGGATTTCTCAGAAACAACTAATTGCGCGCCACATCCGCAACGCAAAGCCGCTTATTAGTGCAAAGATGACGCAAAGCAGCCTTGCTTAATCGGTCAACGTTTAGCTACACTCACTTTATCAAGGTGCTGCCCCGTCAAACGGGCAGAGAATTGGGAAGTCGGTACTCAATCCGGCGCTGCCCCCGCAACGGTGTCGGCGAGAGAATCGGCAAATCCACTGAAGCGCATCTGCTTTGGGAAGGGGCCAATTCGAGGGTTTTGCAAAACCCACTCGCGCTTAGCCCGGAAACCAGCCTTGATGACGACCGAAACCGCGGGTGGCGGAGCAGGCGAGATATGCGCCGTGCTCTCTATATGGCCACCGTCTCCTCTGTATCGCTCCTTGCATCATAAATTCGCCCCGGGGTGAGGGCATCAGGAGGAACGATGACGGCCGATAAAATTATGCAGGCTTTGCAGGATGTTGAGGGCAATGCCGCAGTCGCACGAGACGCGGCCAAAGCAGGTTTCTTGGAATGGGCGATGACCTTGCCGATTGACGCGAACCCCTGCGTCGAGGCGCGCCAAGCATTGTGTTATATTAATGTGGCACCTGCCGATGCCGATGCGGCCCATTATTTTGTGGCCTATCTGCGCGACGCAAGTCAGATGCTATCCGCTCCGACGCGACGGGGCGGTTCATCGGGCCGCAGGCGCGTGCTTCATTAACTGGGCCGCAGGCGCGTGCTTCATTAATTCTGCATGTCTTGAAAGAGGTTTGGATGCTTACTTGTCGCTGAGCACAGGATCGTGGGCTCACCACATCCCACTTTAAAATGAAAAAACGACGATGTGTGGGAGAACACATCGCCGTTCTTTGTAAGCAAAGCGTTTCTGGGAGGAGAATGCTTTGCTATGTCTGACCCGTTCTAGGTCGGTGTAGTTTGGCAGGGCCTTTTGGGAGGAAAGTGCCGCCGCCATTTACAGCAGGCCATTGCTGGGAGGAGCTAGCCTGCTGAATTCCTAAATTCTTTAGCCTTTGTAGGCCGCTTCATGCGCGATGGAGCGGATCATTGAGCGGTGAATGCCCAAGTCGCGCAATTCGCGAGAAGATAAAGCGCTCAGCTCGTGGACCGTGCTTGAATACACAGCGCGTTTCGCTTGTGCTTCAAGTAAACGTGCCCAGATCGCAGAAAGCTTGTCAGCGAAAGTTGTCTGAGCGGAGAATGTGTCAGTTAGAAAAGCCATGTGCATCGTCCTCTTTAAGTTTTACAAGTCGTTGACGACGCTCTCATTGCCGCACCGTTGTCATAATTATGGAGCGCATGCTGCACATGCACAATATCTATTTCAGCAATGCTGCCATGCAGCAATTGCATAAGCGACGTAGGGTT
>NZ_JABBAM010000021.1:0-10278 GCF_018607965.1 Planktotalea sp. | reverse complement strand
GTCGCCCTTGCACCTGCGCGCAAAGCTGCCAGTTATGTCGCGACGCCTATAGGAGAGAGCAATGAGCCAGATAGAGACAGATATAAAAGCCGCCCTTGCGCGCTTGGCCTTGCCAGATGGTGGCGATTTGATCAGCCGCGATATGATCCGCGCGCTGAACGTTGATGACACATCCGTGCGTTTCGTGATCGAAGCGCCAAGCCCCGCAATTGCACAGCAGATGGAACCTTTGCGCAAAGCGGCAGAAGCGGCGGTTGCGGCAGTCGTCGGATCGCGCACGGTTGCGGCGGCGCTTACAGCCCACGGTCCCAAGCCCGCGCCACCTAGTTTGAAAATCGGTGGACACCCTAAACCACAAGAGGGTGGGCCTGCGCCTGTCTCGGGTGTAGACCGGATCCTCGCGATTGGGTCTGGTAAGGGCGGCGTTGGCAAATCGACCGTTTCGTCAAACATCGCAGTTGCGCTGGCCAAGCAAGGTCGCCGCGTTGGTTTGCTTGATGCAGATATATACGGGCCATCCCAACCGCGCATGATGGGTGTCAACAAACGCCCCGCCAGCCCCGATGGTAAAACGATCATTCCTTTGAAAGCGCACGGCGTCACGATGATGTCGATTGGCCTTATGATGGACCCCGACAAAGCCATTGTTTGGCGTGGCCCCATGTTAATGGGTGCGTTGCAGCAAATGCTGGGGCAGGTGGAGTGGGGTGAGTTGGACGTGTTAATCGTCGATCTGCCGCCCGGCACAGGTGACGTGCAATTGACGCTGTGCCAAAAAAGCCAAGTCACCGGTGCGATAGTTGTCAGCACGCCGCAAGACGTCGCACTGCTGGATGCGCGCAAGGCCGTTGATATGTTTGCGACGTTGAAAACCCCCGTACTTGGCTTGATAGAGAATATGTCGATGTTCAAATGCCCCGATTGCGGATCAGAGCACGAGATCTTCGGGCGGGGTGGGGTTGCTGCAGAGGCGGAACGCCTCAAGCTACCTTTGCTTGGCGCGCTCCCCATTGATCTAGAGACACGCCTTGCGGGCGACAGCGGCACACCGATTGCTGCGGGCGAAGGGCCAATGGCGCAAGCCTACGCCGATATTGCCAAAGGTCTGATCGAGGGCGGAATGGCCTAAGCCAAAGGCCAAATCATTAAAAAAGTGCAAAGCGTCCCAAATTGGGGCGCTTTTCGCATTTTGGTGATCTGAAATGGGAAAGCATGGGCACCATGGGAATTCATGGTCCAAAGGGCGGTTCTCAGCGACTTTTGTGGCGCTGGCGGGTGTCGCAGCAAAGACTCACTCTGGAATCAGCGCGAAGCGGGGCGATTTACACGCGGATTCGGTTGTGATTCTTAGAATTCTGAGGGGTCGTTGGGTGGCGGGTTGGGTGAAATACCCTCCATTGAGGATAAATCTGGGAAAATATAGGAATTTAATCAAAGATTATTTCTAATCAACATGTAGTGATGAAAATACCTTCTCGCGCTATTTGTGGAAAATGTTCCCTTCTCGTTCTCGCTATATGTTGTGTAAGACGCCTCTTGCAAACAACATTCAGTACCCCGTGCCCAACATTTCCTATTGATTACCATGAATTCCCATGTCATCCCTAATGGTAGAAGGCGAAAGCGGGAAACACTAAACATCGGGACGCTAAACGATCCCAAGTTAATAAAAACCACTAAGTCAGGTTTCATACAGGCCCCCGCCTTCACCTTCTTAACGAGATTCGGCGCGTGAGCGAGCAGACATCCCCCCCAGGTGGCGCGCGCGATCGGACACTCCCGGCAACGGGACGTCGGCGGATCAAGCAGTGGCAGCAGCTTGATCCGCCTTTAATTTTTTCAGGGGTTTGAAAACTCCGCATAGGCAAAAGGGACGAATTGGCGTGTCACGCAGGTTCAGAGGCGAAAGCCACCATAAGGTGGATACGAAGGGGCGGGTCTCAATCCCAGCCTCTTTTCGTCGTGTAATCGAAGCGGCTGACCCCAATTGGACCGAAGGCCTCGCCCCCGAATTGGTAATTGTTTACGGCGATCACCGTCGCAATTATCTTGAGTGTTACACCATGGAAGCGATCGAAGAGGTCGATGCAAAGATCGACGCCCTCCCACGTGGGTCTATGCAGCGTAAAATGCTTCAGCGTCTCTTCCATGGCCAATCTTTCCCAACCACGATTGATGAAACGGGTCGTTTGGTCCTGCCAGCCAAGCTACGCACCAAGGTCGATCTGGAAAAAGAAGCGTTCTTCATTGCCGCGGGTGACACGTTCCAAATCTGGAAAACAGAAACCTACGAGGCCGAAGAACTGGCGCGCACAGAAGAGTGGCTTGAAGAATTGCCCGATGATTGTGATCCTCTGGAGTTCTTGGATGCGGCCCCAACACCTAGTGCTGCGGAGTGATACATGGAACAGGCTCAAACTTCTGCTCCTCACATTCCGGTTCTTCTTGCTCCTATTCTTAAGGCGGCGGCGCCTATAGCTGGTCGTTGGATGGATGGCACATTTGGCGCGGGCGGCTACACGCGTGCATTGCTGGATGCGGGTGCAGACAGCGTTATTGCGGTTGATCGTGATCCTATGGCCTTTGACATGGCCGCGAGCTGGGCAGGGGAGTACGGCGACCGCTTGATCCAACAGCGTGGCGTGTTTTCTGACATGGCCGAGTTTGCCCAAGACCTCGACGGCGTTGTCCTCGATCTTGGCGTGTCCTCTATGCAGCTCGATATTGCAGAGCGCGGATTTTCCTTCATGCGCGATGGACCACTGGACATGCGTATGGGCCAAGACGGTCAAAGTGCAGCGGACATCGTGAATGAATACGAGTCTGAAGAAATCGCTGAAATCCTGTATAACTTCGGTGAAGAACGCGCCTCGCGTCGCATTGCGCGCGCCATTATTGAACAGCGTGAAGAGACACCGTTCACCACCACGCTGCAGTTGGCCGATCTGATCGAGAAATGCTTGCCGCGCAAGAAGCCCGGGCAAAGTCACCCCGCGACACGCTCTTTCCAAGCCCTGCGCATTGCGGTGAACGATGAATACGGCGAACTTTATCGTGGCCTCATGGCGGCTGAACAAGCGCTTGCGCCTGGTGGCATCCTCGCTGTTGTGACTTTCCATTCAGTAGAAGATCGCATGGCGAAACGCTTCTTGCAATCGCGCGCAGGCACGACAGGCAATGCCAACCGCTTTGCCCCTGAACTGATCACCGAAAAACCCGCGTTTGAACTGGTGGGGCGCAAAGCCATCACAGCCAGCGAAGAAGAGCTGGACGCAAATCCGCGTGCGCGCTCTGCCAAATTGCGCCTTGCGCGCCGTACGGATGCGCCCTCGGGTGAAATCGCGGCGAAAGCACTCGGCATGCCTATGTTACGAAGGGACCGTTAAATGCGTTCATTATTATATATTGTTACCGCCCTTGCTGTCATCGGTCTGGCGTTCTGGGCCTACCGTGAAAACTATCAAACCCAGTCAGAAATTGCCCGTTCCGAACAGATAAACAAAGAAATCGGTCACGCCCGTGCGCGTCTCACTGTTTTGCGCGCCGAATGGGCATATCTGAACCGACCTGATCGTCTACGTGATCTGACGGAAGTGAACTACGAACGTTTGGGCCTTTTGCCTTTGCGTCCTGATCAGTTCGGCAAGGTTGATCAAATTGCCTTTCCAATGCCACCAGAACCCGAGTTGATCATTACCAATCCTGTGGATGTGTCCGGCATGAATAGCGCAGGTGAAGTGGTAACACGGGGCAACGGGGTCTTTCCATGATCCGCACGCCACTCCGTCCTTTAGCCCGCATTTTAGAAGCCCGCGCAAGTGGTGAAAACCCCGATGCGATTGAACGTGAAAACCTGCGTATTCGCCATGAACAAATGCGTGATAGCGCGCAAAACCGCGCAGAGGGTCGCCTTCTGATCCTCTCCGTGATGTTCTTTTGCGCGTTTGGCGTGATTGGCGCACGCATGAGCGTACTTGCATCAACCGATCCCCAAGAACCCCGCGCAGCAAGTTCGGGTGCGGCAATCCTTGCTCAACGCGCTGACATTACAGACCGCCATGGCCGCATCCTTGCGACAAATTTTGAAACACATTCCCTCTATGCGCAGCCAAAACAGATGGTTGATAAAGAACGCGTTGCCGCAGAACTGGCTGCGATTTTTCCTGATTTGAACCAAGAAAAGATGTTGAAGAACTTCACAGGTGAACGTAAGTTCTTGTGGATCAAGAAAAAACTAAGCCCAGAACAAAAACAAGCCGTGCATGACATCGGCGATCCGGGTTTGTTGTTCGGCCCGCGCGAAATGCGCCTCTATCCCAACGGCAAACTTGCAGCCCACGTGATGGGCGGGGCCAGTTTTGGTCGCGAAGGTGTCCACGCTGCCGAAGTTATCGGCGTTGCAGGTGTCGAGAAATTCTTTGACGATGAACTACGCGATCCGGCCCGCGAAGGCGCGCCGCTTGCCTTGTCCATTGACCTAACTGTCCAAGCCGCTGCAGAAGAAGTGCTCTACGGCGGTATGAAATTGATGAACGCCAAAGGGGCGGCGTCTGTTCTGATGGATGTGAAAAGCGGCGAAATTATTTCCATCGTCAGTTTGCCCGACTTTGATCCCAACGCACGCCCAAGTCCGTTGGTGGAAGGGGATGCCTCTGACAGCCCGCTGTTCAATCGCGCGGTGCAGGGCGTTTATGAACTGGGCTCCGCATACAAGATTTTCACCGCCGCACAGGCGATGGATTTAAACCTTGTGAACCACAACACGATGATCGACACAGGCAAAGCCCTGCGCGTCGGAGGGTTCAACATCGGTGAGTTTAAAAAGAAGAATTACGGCGTGCTCAGCGTCGATGACATCATCGTCAAAAGTTCGAACCGTGGAACGGGCCGCATGGCGCTTCAGATCGGTGTAAAACGCCAAAAAGAATTCATGAAAAACATGGGCTTCATGGATTACACGCCGCTCGAAATTGTTGAGGCAAAAGGTGGCCAGCCGTTGTACCCTGAACGCTGGACCGACCTAAGCGCTGTCACTATTTCCTACGGACATGGTATTTCGAATTCTCCGCTCCATTTGGCTGCTGGCTATGCTGCAATTGCCAATGGGGGCACGTATATCCCGCCGACGATTCTTAAACGGACCCAAGCGCCGACAGGTCATCGCGTCATGCGCGAAGATACCGCTGAATATGCGCGCAATATGCTGCGTATGGTGGTGACTGATGGCACGGCCAGTTTTGGCGAAGTCCCCGGATATGCGGTTGGCGGCAAGACAGGAACGGCTGACAAAATAAAAGAACGTGGGGGCGGATATTACAAAGACAAAGTTATCGCGACGTTCGCATCGCTCTTCCCAGCGTATGATCCGAAATATGTTCTTGTGGTAACGCTTGACGAACCATCTGAAACATCAGGTAAAAAGCCGCGCCGCACCGCGGGTTGGACTGCGGTTCCAGTCGCTGCAGAGATGATTGGCCGTGTTGCGCCGCTCCTTGGATTAAGACCAGAGATTGAACCGGGTGAATTGGCTGGTATAACGCTCACATCGAATTGATGGGTGCGCGGAAACGCGCGCTACAAGATGTAGGGGCAGGCCATGGCCGAATTCAAGACTTTACAGATGCTCGGATTGACCGCAGCAAATGGGCGAACCCCTCAAATCACAGGCATTGCCGTCGATAGTCGTGAGGTAAAGCGCGGCTTTCTCTTTGCTGCTTTGCCCGGCACAAAAGTCCATGGTGGTGAGTTTATTCAATACGCGTTGCGCATGGGTGCAGATGCGATTCTCACTGATGCAGTGGGCGCTGAAATCGGGGCTGATGAACTTGCCAACTCCGACGCCGCTTTGATCCTTACGGACGATCCGCGCGGCGCTTTGGCCTTTGCGGCTGCTCTGTGGTTCGGCGCACAGCCCCAAATCATGACGGCGGTGACAGGAACCAACGGCAAAACCTCTGTCAGTACATTCGTGCGCCAAATCTGGAACCTGCTCGATCTCGAAGCCGTTAACCTTGGCACGACCGGTGTCGAGGGCAGTCTCGAACTCTCGCTTGCTCACACTACGCCCGAACCCATCACGCTGCACCGCACGCTCGCGGCCCTGTCGCGCGAAGGCATTTCACATGCCGCAATGGAGGCCTCGTCCCACGGGTTGGATCAACGTCGCATGGACGGCGTGAACCTTGCTGCGGCAGGTTTTACGAATTTCACACAGGATCACTTGGACTACCACGGCACGTTTGAGGCGTATTTCGATGCGAAAATGGGCCTGTTCACGCGGGTCTTGCAAGATGATGGCGTGGCAGTGGTCAATCTTGATGATCCAAAAGGCGCAGAGGTCGCAATGATCGCGCAGGCCCATGGGCATGAATTGATCGGTGTTGGTCGGGATAAAGAAGCAGATCTCTGTTTGCTGGGCCAGCGTTTTGATGGCACGGGCCAAGACCTGCTGTTCAAATGGCATGATCGCCCGTTCCAAGCACGACTGAACTTGATCGGCGGTTTTCAGGCGGAAAACGTGTTGCTCGCAGCGGGTCTTGTGATCGCGTGCGGCGAAGAACCATCGCGGGTGTTTGACACGCTGGGCGATCTAGAAACGGTTCATGGACGGATGCAACTGGCGGCAACGCGCTCAAACGGGGCTGCGGTCTTTGTGGATTACGCCCACACGCCTGACGCGGTGGAAACCGCGCTCAAAGCGATGCGCCCTCATGTGATGGGCCGTCTTGTTGCGGTGATTGGCGCAGGCGGGGATCGTGACACAACCAAACGTCCACTTATGGGCCAAGCCGCTGCTGAAAACGCCGATCTGGTGTTTGTCACCGATGACAACCCTCGCTCTGAGGATCCCGCAGTGATCCGCGCAGCAGTCATGGATGGTGCACCAGATGCGATTGAGGTCGCAGATCGCGCCGAAGCAATCCTTCGTGCAGTTGATGCACTCGCGCCGGGAGATGCATTACTGATCGCAGGAAAGGGCCATGAAACAGGCCAAGTCGTTGGCGACACGGTCTTTCCCTTCGATGATTGCGAACAGGCCAGCGTTGCTGTCGCTGCACTTGAGGGAGATATCGCATGACACTTTGGACAGCGCAGGACGCCGCAACCGCAACAGGCGGGCGTGCGGTTGGAGATTGGTCGGTGAACGGCATTTCCATCGACACGCGTACTATTGAAACAGGCGATTTGTTCGTTGCCTTAAAAGCTGCGCGCGATGGTCACGAATTTGTAGCGCAAGCTTTGGGCAAAGGGGCAGGGGCCGCCTTGGTGACCCATGCTCCCGAAGGCGTTGCGCAAGATGCCCCGCTTTTGATCGTCGCAGACGTGCTAAGCGCGCTTGAGGATTTAGGTCGCGCGGGTCGCGCCCGCACAGATGCACGCGTCGTTGCGATCACGGGGTCTGTTGGCAAAACATCGACCAAGGAAATGTTGCGCGATGTGCTTGGTGCGCAGGGGCGCACCCATGCATCCGTGGCCAGTTACAACAACCACTGGGGCGTCCCGTTGACCTTGGCGCGCATGCCAGCAAACACAGAATTCGCCGTTATAGAGATCGGTATGAATCATCCCGGTGAAATCGCGCCTTTGGCGGGTTTGGCGCGCCCACATGTAGCGATGATCACGACTGTTGCCCCCGCACATATGGAAGCGTTTGAAAGCATTGAAGGCATCGCTGTTGAAAAGGCAGCGATTATAGAGGGGCTTGAGGACGGTGGCATCGCGATCCTGAACGCGGATATCGATACGGCGCATGTCCTGGAAAATGCGGCTGAAACCCTTGGTGTGAAGGCGCTTTGGTTTGGTCAAACCGCGACTGATTATGTCTTGGATAAGATCGTCCTCAGCGGCAACACAACGGTTGTCCAAGCCAGTGTACAGGGCGCGCCGCTGCTTTACAAAGTGCAGACCGCTGGACAGCATTTCGCGATGAACGGACTTGGGGCATTGGCCTGTGCGCAGGCTCTTGGCGCGGACCTTGCGCTTGCGGCCCAAGGTATCGCCAACTGGACGCCCTTTACGGGGCGCGGCGCACGCGAAGTTATCGCGCTTGATCCCGCAGATACACGTATGACCCTTGAATTGATCGACGACGCGTATAACGCAAATCCGACCTCGCTAAGTGCTGCGCTTGACGTACTGGCTGCCGCAGAAGTGACCCACGACATTGGTCGTGTCTCTAAGGGTCGTCGCATTGCATACCTCGGCGATATGAAAGAACTGGGTAGCTCTGAAATCCAGATGCACCAAGCAGTCGCTGCGCTTCCCAGCACCACTGATATTGATCTCATTCATTGCGTAGGTCCCTTGATGCGTCACTGCTACGATGCGTTGCCCGAGGCCCAGCGAGGCCACTGGACCGAGACAAGCACAGAAATGGCCACACACGTAGGACGCGATCTGGATGCGGGTGATGTCGTGTTGGCCAAAGGCTCGCTCTCGATGGGGCTGGCACGCTTGGTAGACGCGGTTCGTAAATTGGGCCATACGCCCACAAAAGACGCCCAAAAGGATGATGTTTAAATGCTGTATTGGTTAACCGAGCTTTCTGACGGAGGCGATTTTTTCAACCTCTTTCGCTACATCACCTTCCGCGCAGGCGGCGCGTTTTTGACGGCGCTGATTTTCGGTTTTGTCTTTGGCAAACCCCTTATTAACGTGCTGCGTCGTCGCCAAGGCAAGGGCCAACCGATCCGCACAGACGGACCTGAGGGACATTTCGCCAAGGCAGGTACGCCCACAATGGGTGGCCTTTTGATCGTGGGTGCATTGCTGACCTCGACCCTTTTATGGGCGCGTTTGGACAATCCTTTTGTCCTTATTTGCCTATTTGTAACAATGTCTTACGGCGCAATCGGATTTGCGGACGACTACGCGAAAGTGTCCAAACAAAACACAGCAGGCGTCTCTGGCAAGATCCGTCTTGGCCTTGGGTTTCTGACTGCTGCTATCGCAGGCTATTGGGCCGCGCAGTATCATCCGGCTGAATTGCAAAATCAACTCGCATTGCCGATCTTCAAGGATACGTTGATTAACCTTGGTTATCTTTTTGTGCCCTTCGCCGTGATCGTTATCGTTGGGGCCGCCAATTCGGTTAACCTTACCGATGGCCTCGATGGCCTTGCCATCATGCCCGTGATGATCGCCTCCGGTACGCTTGGTGTCATCGCTTATGCCGTTGGTCGTGTCGATTTCACCGAATATCTAGACGTGCACTACGTCCCCGGCACAGGTGAAATCCTGATCTTCACCGCGGGCATCTTCGGCGGTGGTCTTGGCTTCCTTTGGTACAACGCGCCCCCCGCAGCCGTCTTTATGGGCGACACAGGTTCGCTTGCTCTTGGCGGCGCTTTGGGTGCGATCGCCGTGTCCACCAAGCACGAATTGGTGCTGGCCATCGTCGGCGGTTTGTTTGTGGTCGAAGCACTCTCGGTCATCATCCAAGTGCTCTATTTTAAGCGTACTGGCAAACGCGTCTTTCTGATGGCCCCAATCCATCACCACTACGAGAAAAAGGGCTGGGCGGAACCGACGATTGTGATCCGGTTTTGGATTATTTCGCTGATCTTGGCGATGATCGGTTTGGCGACGTTGAAGGTACGTTGATTTCTTGAGGGAGGGTACGTGAGACCACGCACCTTACTTGTTGCGTCACCCCAAGC
Organism: Planktotalea sp.; assembly: GCF_018607965.1. Classification (GTDB taxonomy): domain Bacteria; phylum Pseudomonadota; class Alphaproteobacteria; order Rhodobacterales; family Rhodobacteraceae; genus Planktotalea. Next base: position 619 of record NZ_JABBAM010000021.1, on the reverse strand, counting down.
CAAAGATGCGCATTGATTGAGATACTCAGGCTAATTCGAGGAGCGTTCTGTGGGCTTTTATAAACTGACACTGGGCAGCACCGATGAAAAGATGACCATCGGATATACGCTTAGTGCACTTCCGCATTCTGGCCATGTTTGGCCAAAAGACGATTGGAGTCCGCTGCTGGCGTTTACAGCTCAAGCTCTAGAGAACCAGATTTCTTTGAGTGACGAAATAGTTGCAAACTTACCGACAACTGTTGCAAACATGCGGCCTTCAACCTTGATATTGCCGGACGTTATTGGCGCTTTTGGCTATCCAATATCGGCACCGCCACCACTCCTTAGCTCTCGTTTTCGCACGTTGATCGATCGACTTGCGCCGGGATCTTATCAAAGTGTTTTAGCGCCTCGGTTTTGGGACGTCGTCAAAGACGAAGAAATCGATGCTTCTGACTATGCCTTTGTCAATATTGTTAATTCCATCGATAGTTGGAACAAATCTAAGTCTGAAATCAACAAAATGGTTCGTAAAGATGGCACCGTTTGGCATGCGCTTGGGCGTCACGAAGTTGTGAACGCACAGGCTGTTGGTGATACAAACCTTTGGCGGGACAGCGTAACAAATACAGTTTTG
>NZ_JABBAM010000088.1 GCF_018607965.1 Planktotalea sp. | reverse complement strand
GTTATGAGTCCTGACCCTAGTCAGTCTGACGTGTAATCAGCCTGCGCCTTACCGTAGTAGAGCGCAGTCAATTCCTCGGGAACTTCTGTCCCGTCTGCAAGGAACGGTAAGATTCCACGGCGCATTGATCTGCCGCGCATCGCTTTGATGTCGTCTTCGGATTTGGTGACACGCTGCGACATGCGTCGCGCCCAAGTAAAGAGATTGTCGTACAGGCGATCTATCTCGGCTTTGTGCGTGTCCGATTTCGCAAGGTCGAAGAATTCTTCTGGATCGGTTTGCAAATCAAATAACATCGGGCGCAAACCACCCTCTGCGTGCATCAATTTATACCGTCCATTAAACACCATGAAAAGGCGGGCGTCGCGGGGCTCTATCCCAAGACGAACCGCTTGTGGCGTTGCCGAATAATCGTATTCGCTTATTGCATACTCACGCCAATCGGGCGTTTCACCGCGCAACCAAGGGGAAAGGGAACGCCCCTCAAGAATGTGGCCTGCAACCTTACCGCCCGCCGCCTCAACGAACGTTGGCGCAAGGTCGATAGATTCGACAAGTGCGTCACAGGTCGTTCCACGCGCTGGATCGGCAGTGGCGCGGGGATCGTAGATGATCATTGGAACTTTGACGGATTGCTCGTGGAAAAGGTCCTTTTCGCCAAGCCAATGATCGCCCAGATAATCGCCGTGATCAGAGGTCAGTACGATCATTGTGTCCTTCATTTGATCGGTTGCTTCTAAGTGATCCAGCAAGCGGCCAAGTTGGTCATCGCATTGTTTGATCAGGCCCATGTAGGCAGGGATTACCTTTTTGCGTACCTCGTCTTGTTGGAACGCAGTGGCGATTTTGTTCTGCATGTATGCGCCAAACACAGGCTGCGGATCTTCGCGCTCTACCTCGTGGCGCGTTGGGGCAGGGACGTGATTTTCGCCGAACATATTGTGGTAGGGCGCGGGGACGATATAGGGCCAATGAGGTTTGATAAAACTGACGTGCGCCATCCAAGGCGCTGTGCCCTCTGCTTTTTTTTCATCAATGAATTCAATTGTTTTCGTGGTTAGCCAAGGCGTTTCACTATCTTCTTCACGCACGTTTGCGGCCTTGTCAGCGTTCTTGAAAATCCAGCCTGACGCCATGTCGCCCGCGTCATCTATTCCCGCGTTGGCAAAGTCGGCCCAAGGGTTTTCTGATGGATAGCCTTTGCCTTTAAGATACTCGTTATAGGGCGAGCGTTTTTCGTCGTAAAACCCGTCTGGTCCATACCCCCAGAGCCCGTCGTCACGGATCCATGTGTCAAACCCGCATTCTGCTTGGCGCGCACCGATCACGCTATCCGCAGACAGGCCAAGGCGCTCCATTCCTTCCGCGTCTGCCCTCATGTGGGTCTTGCCAATCAGCCAACTGTCCATGCCTGCTTTGCGCAGGTGGTCGCCCATCGTGTGTTCGCCGACGCGCAGAGGAAAGCCGTTCCACTGTGCGCCGTGGGATGATGCATACCGTCCCGTATAGTAACACATACGCGAGCCGCCACAGACGGGGGATTGCACATATGCGTTGGTGAAACGCACGCCCATGGCTGCGACCTTGTCGAAGTTCGGGGTCTGTAAATGCGGATGGCCTGCACAGCTAAGGTAATCAAAGCGAAGCTGGTCATACATGATAAAGAGAATGTTCATTGCTGCCTTACTCGCGCCTGTGCGCGCTGCTTCGAGAATTGATTCGAAACAGAGTATGACTTTATTGCCCTGTGAACTAAATCCCGTTTTTTCGATATTCCACGCGTGAAATTGATTAATGCAACCGGTTGCAAAAAATTCTAATCGGGGTAGAGTAAACCGAGAATCACGCATTCTGTCACCTGTCGCGATTGCGCAGGCGATACACGACTTCATACTTTGAGCACCTGACAACAGGGTCGCACGAGGCGTGGAGGTAACGGCCTTTAACTGAGGCCCCGGTATTATTCATACGTGCGCCGGGCACATTTCTGGGAGGAAACCAATGAACAAGATCCTATTCACAGCTGGCCTTGTTGCCTTGATGGGCACAAGTGCAATGGCGCAGCAAATCGGTGTGTCCATTGCGCGTTTCGACGACAACGGTCTGACAGTTATGCGCAACGGCATGGCAGCTCACGAAAAAACACTTGATGGTGTGAGCCTGCAAGTTGAAGACGCGACGGACGATGTTGCCAAGCAGCTGGACCAAATCAACAACTTTATCGCGTCTGGCGTTGATGCGATCATCTTGAACGCAGTTGACACGAACGCAACCGAAGCGATGTCCAACGCGGCGGCTGCTGCAAACGTACCGCTCGTTTATGTGAACCGTCAGCCAATCAACATGGCGACACTGCCAGATGGTCAGGCATTCGTAGCCTCTAACGAGATCGAGTCCGGTACATTGGCAGCCTTCCGCATGTGCCAAGATCTGCGCGCACAAGGCAAATCAGGCGGCGCGGCTGCGTATGTCCTGATGGGTCAGTTGTCCAACCAAGCGGCTGTTCAGCGTACAAAAGACTTCCATGACGTGATCGGCATGGACATGTGTAACTTCATCACAATCATCGATGAGCAGACAGCAGAATGGTCCCGCGACAAAGCACAAGACCTTATGACAAACTGGATTTCTTCTGGTGAGCCATTCGATGCGGTCTTTGGTAACAACGACGAAATGGCGATTGGTGCGATCCAGGCGATGAAGTCTGCTGGTATCGATATGGCTGACGTTGTTGTCGGCGGTGTTGACGCAACATCCGACGCGCTGGTTTCTATGAAGCAGGGCGACATGGACGTCACAGTATTCCAAGACCTTGCTGGTCAGGGTGCTGGTTCCATCGACACAGCGCTTAAGTTGATCGCGGGTGAAGACGTCGACAAGACTGTCTTCATCCCGTTCAAGTTGGTCACACCTGAGAACATCGACGACTTCATGTAAGTTACGCTGATGCGTTCTTAACTTTTGTCAGGGCGGCCTTAGCGCTGCCCTGACTTTAAAACCTCATAAAATTTTGATCCAAACAGGAGTGCTGTGAGATGTCCGATTCCAGCCAAGGGACAGGCGGCCTATCAATAGATGCGTCTAAACGGCAATGGCCGAATGAATTAAACGTCTTTGGCGCGCTCATTCTGATTGTGATCATTTTCGAAATTCTGGGTGCAATTTTCATGGGGCAGAGCCTGCTGTTTGACAGCAAGGGTCGCTTTGATTCCATCTTCAACGAAGCGCGTCTTCGTATCATCATCATTCAAGTCGCGATCATCGGCATTCTTGCCCTTGGCGTGACGCAGGTGATTATCACCGCAGGTATTGATCTGTCCTCGGGGTCAGTCGTTGGTGCAACGGCCATGATTGCAATGAGCTTTGCGCAAGTGGGCGAAGTGAATGGTGGCATCAATCCAAAGGCGATTTTTGGTCCTTCATTCCTTGATCTACCTGTCGTTATCCCCATCATTGTGGGCCTGTGCGTGGGTTTAGCAGCGGGGGCGATAAACGGTCTGTTGGTCGCCTATTCGCGGATTCCTCCGTTCATTGCGACGCTTGGCATGATGCTATTCGCGCGCGGCGTGGCGCAGTGGTGGTCCAAAGGCAATCCGGTCTCTTTCCCGACGGAAGCCTATGCGAAGATCGGTGCTGGCATGATGCCAGTGATCATCTTCTTATCGCTCGCGGTGCTGTTCCACTTCATCATGAACTACACGGTTTATGGCAAACATACCTATGCGATTGGCTCTAACGAGGCCGCCGCGCGGATGTCTGGCATCAACGTGCCGCGCCATTTGATGTTGGTTTACATGATCGCAGGTATGCTCGCGGGCCTTGCTGCGGTGATCCTGACCTCGAAAAACCTGACGGCACAATCAGGCATGGGACTGTCCTATGAACTCGAAGCGATTGCGATGGCTGTGATCGGTGGCGTGTCGCTGTTTGGTGGGCGCGGGTCCATCATTGGAACTGTGATTGGCGCGCTGATAATCGGTGTCATCACCTCTGGTTTTACGTTTTTACGCTTAGGCGCGTACTACCAAGAAATGGTGCTAGGTTGCATTATCGTCGGCGCGGTTGCGCTGGATCAATTGCAACAAAAACGCGCAGCGTCGCGCTCTTAAGGGGAGGCTGAGATTATGTCAGATATCATTCTGGAAACCAAAGGCCTCACGAAACACTATGGCGGTGTACAGGCGTTGAACGATGCGAATTTCGTGCTGCGCAAAGGCGAACATGTTGCGATAATGGGGGACAATGGTGCGGGTAAATCTACCTTCGTGCGCCAGATCACCGGTGTGGAAACGCGCACGCGGGGCACGGTGATTTTCCAAGGCAATGAAGTGAATTTTGCAGGTCCTTTGGATGCGCGAGAAGCTGGTATTGAGACAGTGTTTCAAACGCTGGCACTTGCGGATGATTTGAACGTGCCAGACAACCTGTTCCTCGGGCGCGAGATCACAAAGTTCAATTTCCTCGGACCGTTTCGTATTCTTAACTACAAAGCAATGCGTGAGGCTACGTTGGCCGGGCTTGAGAAGACGGGCGTTAAGATCCCGACGATCAAGAACACCATTGCCAATATGTCAGGTGGTCAACGCCAGTGCGTTGCGATTGCCCGCACGGCGACCTTCGCCAGTAAGCTGACGATCATGGACGAACCCACAGCTGCGCTTGGTGTGCAGGAAACCGCGCAAGTTGAAAACATTGTGCGCACGCTGAAAGAACAGGGCGAAAGCCTGATCCTTGTGTCGCACAACATGCGTCAGGTCTTTGATCTTGTGGATCGCATTGTAGTGTTTCGTCGTGGCCGCATGGTTGCCGATCTCAAAGTGGGCGAAACCGATGGGCAGGACGTTGTAGCCTATATCACGGGGGCTAAAACCGGTGCACAGTTCGAGGGGGCTGCGTGAGCAAGTTTTTAGATCTGGAAAACCCTTTTTTCGCACCCCTTTGGATTCGCATCGCTGTTGTTGTGGTGATGGCGGTTTGGGGCACGTTTGAACTATCCCAAGGCGCGATCCTATGGGCGATCATCTTCCTTGGCTTTGCGGCAATTTGCGGTTGGCGTTTCGCGACTATCGACTATAGCAAGACGCCAAAGGAATAGGGATCACGCTGGGTCTATGGCTGTCACTTTAAAAGATGTCGCGGAACTGGCGAACGTGTCGCGCTCTGCGGTATCACGTACCTTTACCAAGGGTGCCTCCGTGTCCAGCAAGACGCGCGAGAAGGTAATGAAGGCAGCGGATGAGCTAGGCTATAGCCCTAACGCGCTGGCTTCATCGTTGACCACGGGCCGTACCAAGATGATTGGCTTGGTGTCGAACAACTTTCACAACCCTGTTTTTCTTCAAGTTTTCGATATGTTTACGCGTGGCTTGCATGAACGCGATCTGCGGCCATTGCTGGTGAACCTCACCGATGAAACGGACCCTGACGCCTCTATCAGGATGCTGCGGCAATATTCCGTGGATGGTGTCATCGTGGCCTCATCCACATTGCCCCCCACGTTTGCCGAAGCGTTCCGCGACGCGGGGATCCCTGTGGTGCATTCCTTTGGGCGTCATTCTGGCAAACCTGCGGTGGATATCCTTGGTATCGACAATATCGCAGCAGGGCGCATGGCTGCGCGTGCGTTGATTGAACGCGGTTATACCGAGATTGGTTTCCTTGGTGGGCCTGAAAGTGCGACCTCTACTTTGGACCGTGAAAACGGATTTCTATTGGAATGTGCGCAACATGCGGGCGTGACAGCATCCTCAAGTTTTGCGGCTGCCTATTCATTTGAGGCAGGGCAGGCGGAAATGAAGGCTTTGCTGCAATCCACACTCGCGAAGGCCTACTTCTGCGGCGATGACGTCCTTTCCATCGGGGCGATTTCAGCGCTGCAATCTGCGGGAATGAACGTGCCTGACGACGTTGGTATCATCGGGCTGAATGACATCGATATGGCGAGTTGGGATAACATCAATCTGACGACGATCCACAACCCATTCGCAGAAATCATCTCTGCCTCGATTGAACGGGTGACGGCCTTGGTTGAGGATGAAACACTGACGCCCGAAGCGCGCTTGTTCGACTGCTCCCTTGTTGAGCGCGGAACATTGAAAGCGCGCTAGGTTTCCCCAGCGCGCCCTCTTTGATTGACGTTTTTATTGAAACATCGGCGGTCGGGCATCAAGCCACGCACCATCCTGCTTGCCGCTTTCGGCCACTGCCACAACCGCCGCCATAGAGCGCAGACCATCTTGTGCAAGCGGATACAGGTTGGCGGCTGGATCGATCTCACGACCCTCTTTGCGCGCGTTGATCGCCTCGGCGAGATCCTTGTAGATATTTGCAAACGCCAGTGGCATCCCTTCGGCGTGACCGATGGTGACCCGTGTGGTGCGATCGGCTTCAGGGGATAGGTTCGCTTCCCCGCGCTCGATCACTTGAAGGCGACCACCAAGGGGCATGTAATACAGCTGATTTGGCTGTTCTTGTGACCAACGCAGACCACCTGTTTCGCCGAACACCTGAATGCCCAAACCGTGCTGACGCCCAATTGCGATGGACGATGTCCAAAGACGTCCAACAGTGCCGCCATCCATGCGGAAGTTGACCATGGCATCGTCTTCGAGAACGCGAACATCTAGGCAGGATACTATATCTGCAGACAGTTTGGTCACTTCTTGGCCTGTCACGAACGACGCCATGTGCATCGCATGAATACCGCAGTCTGCGAACTGTGCTGACACGCCAGCCTGCGCCGGATCATAGCGCCAACGCACGCGCGGGTTATCCGCATCTGCCGCATCTGCATGGTGACCGTGGGCGAATTCAGCATTGACCAGACGGACCTTGCCGATGTCACCGCGTGCAATCATCGCTTTCATGTGACGCACAAGGGAATAGCCTGTGTAGCCGTAATTCACAGCGCAGATTTTGCCGGTTTTCTCGGCAACGCGCACGATCTCTTCGCCCTCTTCAACGGTCATTGTCATTGGCTTTTCGCAAAGCACATGAAACCCCGCCTCAAGAAAGGCTTTGGTAATCTCGAAATGTGTTGAGTTTGGCGTTGCAACAGTGACCAGATCAACGCGGTCCTCACGCGCGGATTCACCCGCAAGCATGTCCTGCCAAGATCCATAGGCGCGATCGCCAAGGCCAAGGCGTTGACCATACTCGATCCCCTCAGCCGCGCGGTGATCCAATGCACCTGCTGTGAATTCGAACAATCCATCAAGGCCAGAGCCCAAGCGATGTGCTGGGCCGATCTGGCTACCGATCCCGCCGCCGATCATGCCCCATTTCAATTTTGTCATATTATGCGCCCTCAAAGCCGATGGATTGTAGATAAGCCCGGTTCAGTTTCGCGTCATCAATCGGGGATGTGTCGCCCGATGGATCGCAATCTTGTTCAACTGTGCACCAGCCTTCGAAATTGTTGTCGAGCAGGATTTGGCGAACCTTTGGAAAGTCCACGTCACCGTCGCCCAAGTTACAAAAGATGCCATCGCCGCACGCCGTGTAAAAATCGGTACGGTTGGCAACGACGTTCGCTTTCACTTTGGGATCAATGTCCTTGAAGTGCATGTAGCTGATGCGCGACATATGCTTTTGCATGAACGCGACGGGGTCAAAGCCAGCATAGGAATGGTGGCCTGTATCGAAGCAAATTTTCAGGATGCTTTCGTCGACTTCATTGAGCAAACGCTCCAACTCAGGCTCAAAATCCATAAAGCCAGCAGCGTGGGCGTGGATTCCAACGGTCAGTCCATATTCCTCTGTACCCATCTTGGCGACAGTCGCGATCTTGTCACGAAAGGCGGTCCATTCGGCCTTGTCCATCTGCTCGGCCTCTGATGCGCGACCCGCAGTGGGCGCGCGGCGCGGCGAGATGGAATCGATCAGAACCAAATGTTCTGCACCATGCGCTTTGAGCGCCTTGCAGGTGCGCACAGCACCGTCCATGACATCATCCCAAGCATTGGGATCATGGAACGCGCGAAAAACAACGCCGCCAACGAGCTCTTGATTAAATTCTTCAAGCGCTTCGGACAGGATCGCAGGGTCTTCGGGCATAAAGCCGACGGGACCAAGTTCAATCCCAGTGTAGCCCGCTTCTGCATTCTCTTGCAGCACTTTGCGCCAACTAGGGTTACGCGGATCATCCGCAAATTCGACGCCCCAAGAACAGGGTGCATTTCCGATTTTGATCATAATTTCAGTCCTCTAGTAATCAGCGACATCAACCCAAGCGCGTTTCTCGCTTGATTCAATGGCTGCTTTGACAATGCGGTTCACTTCCATGCCCTCCTTGAAGGTGGGCCAGATGTTTTGCTTGGTTTCGATGGCGGTCAGGAAATCCTTCGCCTCGATGATGATTTGGTCTTGGTAGCCCGTGCCATGACCTGGGCCTTGGCAGAAGGGCAAATAGTCTGGATGTTCAGGGCCAGTCAGAATTTTGCGGAACCCCTGCTGCGCGGCGTCGCCCTCGCGCACATAAAGATGCAGCGCGTTTTGATCTTCACCGTCAAAGCGGATCATTCCCTTAGAGCCGTGAATTTCGTACGCGTAGCCCATCTTGCGACCCGTCGCGATACGACTTGCGTGGATGTGACCGACGACACCGCTTTCGAATTCGACCATGATCTGGGCTTGATCGTCGTTGGTAACGGCCTCGCCGCCGCGCGTCTTATGTACGGTTTGCACAATGGCGCTTAGGGATTTGACAGGGCCCATCATCGCGTGTGCGCAGTTAATGATATGCGGTGACAGATCGCCCATACAGCCATTGGCCATGCCCGTCGTGCGCCATGTGGCGGGGGCGTCGGGATCGGCCAGAAAATCCTCGGTCATTTCGGCGCGAAAATAAGTGATGTCGCCGATGCGACCGTCTTCTAGCAGCTTGCGCGCGTATTGCGATGCGGGCGTGCGGATGTAGTTGAAACCGACCATGTTTATTGCGCCCGCAGCCTCGGCGGCGGCCAGCATCGCGCGGCTATCCTCCAGTGTTTCGCCCAATGGTTTTTCGCAAAACACCGGTTTACCCAAGGCAAAGGCGGCTTCCGCTATCGCGCGATGCGTTGATTGCGGGGAGGCGATGATGATCGCGTCCACGTTGGGATCATTTACCAAAGCGGACCAATCCGTGGTGCAACGGTTAAAGCCGAATTTGTCTCTGTAGCGTTCCGCGGATGCCTCAGATGTGGCGCAAACCATCTCTAGAACAGGGCGCAAGGTGGTTTCAAAGATCGTGCCGACGCTGGAATATGCCGCCGCATGGGCCTTGCCCATATAGCCACCACCAACGATTCCAATTCTGATTTGCGTCATCGCAGCAATCCTTTCTAAAAACCCGTTGCAACCGGTTGCAAAATGGGTATTTTAAACCTGTCTGCTGGTCAATACCCATATTGAGTGGCAAGTTATTCAAACGAGCGAGGACTGCGGGATGGGCCAATCTAACGAGACGATTACGTTGACCACCGCGCAAGCGATCATTCGCTATCTGGCTGCGCAATATATAAAGATTGAAGGTAAGAAAACGCGTATTTGTGGCGGTGGTTTCGGTATTTTCGGCCATGGGAATGTAACCTGTTTGGGCCAGGTGCTTTATGATCACAATGACGTACTGCCGCTCTATCGTGGGCAAAATGAACAGGGCATGGGATTCGCAGCAGCGGCCTATGCAAAGGCGAATCTGCGCCAGCGCTTTATGTTTTGCACTGCCAGTGCGGGGCCGGGTACAGCGAACCTGCTGACAAGTGCGGCACTGGCCCACGCGAACCGTTTGCCGATGTTGATGCTTTGTGGTGATACGTTCCTCACGCGCTTGCCTGATCCGGTCTTGCAGCAGCTTGAACATTTCGGCGATCCGACATTCGGAGTGAATGATGCATTCAAAGCTGTTTCACGATTCTGGGATCGCATCACGCATCCCGCGCAAATCATCAATTCATTGCCTGCCGCTCTGAATACGATGCTGGACCCTGCTGATTGTGGCCCCGCGTTTATCGGCCTGCCGCAAGATGTCCAAGGCTGGACCTATGATTATCCTGTGTCCTTCTTTGAAGAACGCGTGCACCGCATCCGTCGCCAAGCGGCTGATGTGTCCGAGATTTCCGAGGCGGCAACCTTGTTGAAATCAGCAAAGCGCCCAATGATTATTGCGGGTGGCGGAGTTCAGTATTCTGGGGCGGTCGCTGAGTTGACGGCCTTTGCCGAGGCGCATGGGATCCCGGTCGTCGAAACGATCGCAGGACGCGCGAATTTGGTAAATAATCACGCTTTGAACATTGGTCCGATCGGAGTTACGGGTTCGAATTCCGCCAATACGATTGCAGAAGAGGCGGACGTCATCCTGGCTGTTGGGACGCGTTTGCAGGACTTTACAACGGGATCGTGGACAGCGTTTTCTAAAGACGCGCAGATCATCGGCCTGAATGTAGGGCGACATGATGCGGCCAAACACATGTCGCGCACAGTTGTTGGGGATGCCAAAATGGCGCTGGTTGCTTTGGGGCAGGCGGCGTCTGGTTATACGGCACCCACGGCTTGGACGGATTATGCAAGGGCAGAGCGTTCCAAATGGAATGATTACATCGCCGAGAATACGCGCGTTGGAAATGGTCCTACGTCATATGCCCAAGCCATTGGTGTTGTGAATGACCTTTGTGATCCGCGTGATCGCGTTGTGGCGGCGGCTGGTGGTTTGCCTGCGGAAGTGACGGCGAATTGGAAGACGCTGGATATTGGCACGGTTGATGTTGAATTTGGCTTCTCCTGTATGGGCTATGAAATTGCTGGTGGCTGGGGGGCACGCATTGCACAGTCCGAAAATGAGCCGGACAAAGATACCATCGTATTTACGGGAGATGGGTCTTATTTGCTGATGAACTCCGACATCTATTCATCGGTTCTGACAGATAAAAAGATGATTATCTTGGTGCTGGACAACGGTGGCTTTGCGGTGATCAACAAGCTGCAAAACAACACAGGCAACGAGAGCTTCAACAACTTGATCGCTGATACGCCGACAGCAACACGCCAAGTGCGCGTCGATTTCGAAGCCCATGCACGGTCTTTAGGTGCAGTCGCTGAAACAGTCGATATGTCTGGCCTTGGCGAGGCCTTCAAACGTGCGAAAGCTTCGGATCGAACCTATGTGATTTGTGCCAAGGTTGACCCCTATGAAGGTTGGACGACTGAGGGCCACACATGGTGGGAAGTTGGCACGCCCCACATTACAGACAACGCCAAAGTCCAAGCCGCGCATGTGGATCAGGAATCCACCCGCAGCCGTCAACGGAAAGGCGTGTGAGCATGGAATTGATTGAAGGAATTAAGGCCAACAATTTTATAGTCGTTGGTCGTGTTGGGATGGATCTTTATCCCGATCCTGCAGGGACCAAAACGGAGAATGCTGAGACGCTCACGGTTGCGATGGGTGGTTCATCCGCAAACATCGCGGCTGGGATTTGCAAGCTAGGCGGCAAGGCCGCTTTGGTAACACGTGTGTCGGATGACAGTGTCGGGCGCTACTGCGTGAACCAACTTAACGCCTACGGCGTGAACGCGGATCATGTCACGCCAATTGCTGGAGAGTTTCGCAATTCACTTGCAGTATATGAAAGTCGCATCGAGGATCATCAGTCAGTGATCTATCGCAATGGCGCAGCAGATTTCCAGATGGATATAGCAGACGTCGAAGCGGTGGATTACACCAAATTCAGCGCGCTCATCACCGCGGGCACTGTGTTCGCCGCCGAGCCATCGCGCGCGGCAACGTTTCACGCATTTGCACTGGCGAAAAAAGCGGGTGTTCCTATTATTTTCGACGTGGATTATCGCCCGTATTCATGGCCCTCACCGCAGGTCGCGTCTGATGTTTTAAGCCGCGCGGCCGCTGAGTGCGATATGATCGTTGGCAATGATGAAGAATTTGGCTTTATGGCGAGTTCCATCGACAAGGGCCTCGCGAAAGCGCGCGAATTATCTGAAACGTCCGCAACGATCGTGGTCTATAAGATGGGTCCAGAGGGCGCGATAACCTTTGCGAATGGCGAAGAAATCCGCACAGGCATTTATCCCGTCGATGCCCTGAAACCGACGGGCGCGGGGGACAGCTTTATGGCAGGCCTGATGACTTCGCTTGCAGATGGGCATGCGCTGAAAACAGCGATTTTGCGCGGCTCTGCTTGCGCGTCTGTTACGGTCTCTAACCCGGGTTGCGCACCCGCGATGCCCAATACGAAAACACTAGAAACCTTCTTGGCCGAACATCCCGGCCCGACGGCTGCTTAAAGGAAAACGCACATGCATATCGCGCCATTTGACAACGAGAATAAACCCATCGTCGACGCAGATGATCCCACTGTTCCGCTGAACTACTTCAATATCGTAAAGTTGAAAAAGGGCGAAGCGTTTGAATATGAAGTTGGGGGATACGAAACGTGCATCGTGCCAGCGACGGGTTCTGTTGATGTGAACGTCGAAGGTTTCAAGGCTGACGGTATCGGCGGTCGTGTCGAGGACGTTTGGGGCGGTGAGCCTGAGGGCGTCTATGTTCCAACAGCGGCTAAAGCCGAAATGGTATGTACGTCTGATGAGGCTGAAATTTTCATCGCGGGTGCGCGCTACAACAAGGTTTTGGACGCGTTTGCTGTGCGCTCTGACGAGTTGGACCTTGTGCAATATGGATCAGACGACACGAAAACGCATCGTAAAATCAAGCACATCTTAGGAACAAAGTACCACGACAAAGTCGGTCGCTTGTTGGTATCTGAGCTGTTCACCGTGGGTGAAGGTGGCTGGTCTGGTTTTCCATCACACAAGCACGACACGGATCGTATGCCAGATGAAACCCGTCACGACGAAACATATAACTTCCGTTTCAAGCCGAACCACGGATCAGGAGTGCAGATGCTGCAGCGTGAAGACGGAAAAGCGGGCGATGCTTATCACATCGTCGATGGATCAACGATTTGTATCGATAATGGATACCATCCTTGTGCGGTTTTGCCGGGCTATCAGATGTATTACTTCACCATTCTTGGTGGGTTGTCCCAACGCTCGCTCGTACAGTATTTCCAACCCTCGCATGCGTATCAGATTGAAACGATCCCTGGCATCAAAGACATGATCGCGAAATTTAAATGACACTCGCAACTTTGGCTGATGTGCTTCAGCCTGCTTTGAAAGGTGGCTACGCTGTTGGCGGCCTCGTGACGCTTGGTTGGGAAGACATGCGCGCATTCGTCGCCGCGGCCGAGGAGGAAAACTGCCCTGTGATCCTGCAAGCAGGGCCAGGGTGCCGCGCGCACACGCCGTTGCCTGTGCTGGGCAAAATGTTTCGCCACCTTGCGGAGGAGGCCAGCGGGCCGGTCGTTGCGCATTTGGACCATGGCTACACCTATGATGAGTGTTCTGCGGCATTGGATAGCGGTTTTACATCCCTGATGTTTGATGGATCACGCACACCCTTGCGCCAAAACATTGCAGATACGTTAAAGATCGCAGAAATGGCGCATAGCGCTGGGATTTCCTGTGAGGGCGAGATTGGTTTTGTTGGCTATTCCAACGGTGAGAAATCGGCTGGCACAGACCCCGAGGAAGCAGCGATTTTTGCGCGCGACACTGGTGTGGATGCAATGGCGATTTCGGTTGGAAATGTGCACTTGCAAGAGGACAAAGAGGGTGGCTTGGACGAGGAACGCATCGCTGCGATCCAAGAGTTGACGACGGTGCCTTTGGTCATTCACGGTGGTTCTGGCGTGCCCGTGGAACAGCGCGCACGACTGGCGAAAACGACGAATATTTGTAAATTCAATATCGGAACCGAACTGCGCATGGCGTTTGGTGCGGCGATGCGCGAAGCCGTGAACGCGGACGCGGCTCGTTTTGATCGGGTAACGATTTTGAAAGAAACTCATGATCCTATGGTTGTGGCAGCGCGCCGCGTCTTGGTTGCCTTGAAAGGGTAAAGAAATGCTCAACATCGGACTTTTGGGGGCAGGGCGCATTGGCCAAGTGCATGGCGCAAGCTTGGCGCAAATGAATAGCGCACGGGCGACGGCTGTGTCTGACTTTATTCCAGCGGCGGCTGAGGCATTGGCGTCCAAGCTAGGCGCAAAGGCGATGAGTACAGAAGATATTATCGCAGACAAAAACATCGACGCGGTGGTGATCGGCACGCCGACAACGACGCATTACGATTTGATTCACGAAGCGGCAGCGGCCGGTAAAGCGATTTTCTGCGAAAAGCCTGTTGATTTATCTGTGGATCGTATTCGCGAATGTCTGAAAGCTGTCGAAAAGGCATGCGTTCCTTTCATGACGGCCTTCAACCGCCGCTTTGATCCCAGCTTTGCGCATTTGCAAAAGCAAATCGCAGATCAAGTGATTGGCAACGTTGAAATCGTCACGATTCTCTCACGTGATCCGTCTCCGCCCCCTGCGGAATATATCAAAAGCTCGGGCGGCATTTTTCGTGACATGATGATCCACGATCTTGATATGGCAAGGTTTTTGCTGGGTGAAGATCCGGTTGAATTGACGGCGGCTGGATCGTGTCTGGTTGATCCTGCAATTGGCGCTCAGGGCGATTTCGACACTGCGGTTGTGACGCTGAAAACAGCGAGCGGAAAGCTGTGTCAGATCAGTAATTCACGTCGCGCGACCTATGGCTATGACCAGCGCATCGAAGTGCATGGCTCGCTCGGCATGTTACGCGCGCATAATATGCTTGAAAATTCGGTAGAGATTGCGACAAGCATTGGCTTTAGCAGTGCTGCTGCGCAACCATTTTTTCTAGAACGGTATGCAGCGGCGTATCGCGCAGAAATGGAGCATTTTGTTGACCACATAACGCGAGGCGTAGAAATGACACCTTCGGGGGAGGACGGTTTGAAAGCACAAGTTCTTGCTGATGCCGCCGACGCCTCGGCGCGTGACGGACAGCGACGCTTGCTCGCGTAAGTTTTGGAAACGACAGATTATTTCATATCTCAAATCTAAACTTGCGAACGCTCAAAAATGAGAGGTGAATTCTAACTATTGAACGCGTTAGAATGTGTTATCTGTAGGGCCAGACTACGGGCAGCAAGGCGAAGCATGAATTCTGATAGAGCGATTCCAACACTAGACGACGTAGCCAAAGCAGCGGGTGTTTCGACCGCAACCGTTTCGCGTTGTTTGAACTCGCCCAAGCTGGTTGTTAAGGCAACCAGACTTCGAGTATTAGATGCGGTTGAAAAGCTGGGGTACACGCCTAATTTTGGGGCGCGTGTGATGGCTGCCAAACGTACGTTCACGATTGGCGCTATTATCCCGACCATGGAAAACTCCATATTTGCCCGCGGCTTACAGGCTTTTCAAGAAGAACTTCATGAACGCGGTTACACCCTGCTTGTTTCAAGTTCAGCCTACCGTTCAGATGTTGAAGAAGAACAGATAAAGGCATTGGTTGCACGCGGTGCTGATGGATTATTGCTGATTGGGCATGATCGCGACCCTGCAATCTACACTTATCTGGAACGCCAAAATGTCCCGGTTTTGGTGGCGTGGGCATTTTCGAAAAACCAAATCCAACCTTCTATTGGTTTCGATAACCGAGCTTCAATGTGCACCCTCGCAGGCGAAGTATTCAAAAAAGGCCATCGTCGTATTGGTGTGATCTCTGGAATTACAAAGGGAAATGATCGTGCTGCCGAGCGCGTTCAGGGTATTAAAGATGCCTGCGCAACGTTTGATCTTGATCCATCTGACCTGAACATCATCGAGATATCTTATGGAATCGAGAACGGGAAGACCGCGTTTGACGCACTTGTCAAAGATCAACCACACCCAACGGCTATTATGTGTGGCAATGATGTCCTTGCTGTTGGCGCTTTGCTGCGCGCGCAAGAGGTTGGGTTTCGCGTTCCCGAAGATATTTCAATAACGGGCTTTGATGACATTGAATTGGCTCAGATCGTTTCTCCGTGCCTAACAACTATGCATGTTCCGCACCGCGAAATGGGTAAACGAGCGGCGATTGAACTGACTGCGATTGTAGAAAAGAAAAGCACTGGCAAGTCAGTCGAACTTCAAAGTTCATTAAAGCTGCGTGAGTCCTTGGGATTTGTGCGGGGATTTGCAGCGGGTACTGCACCCAAAGATTAAAATCGCGCGAAAA
>NZ_JABBAM010000104.1 GCF_018607965.1 Planktotalea sp. | reverse complement strand
TATTCAATCTCACGACGGATCGGGTGCATCATGCGGCTAAGCACATCGTCTTGTCGCACCTCGCCATTCACCCGTGTAATGATGCGCGCACCATCTAGTTGCTTGGCGTCTGTAAACGGAACCAACCACGGACCAATCGCACCAGAGCAATCCCAGTTTTTGCCTTGCGTCACATTGAATTTCGCGTGGCGGACCCAATCGCGAATTGTACCCTCATTACAAAGCGTCAATGCAGCGATGTGATCATAGGCGTCCGCTTGCGAAATGCGTCGTCCAGCTTTGCCGATAACGATTGCGACTTCGCCCTCATAATCCAAGGTTTCATTTTCGGGTGGGCGGATCAGCGGGCGATCATGGCCCGTGAAGCCGCTCGCGAAACGTGGAAAGAGCGACATGTATTTGGGCTGCTCGCTGCCGTCTTTGTATTCCGCGTTGCGATCAGGAAAGTTGACCCCAACACAGAGAATACGTGGCGCGTTTGGCAGCACCATTTCATATTGGAAGTCGGTGTGCGTGACCGCCTTGCCCTCCGCCACCTGCCCCAAAGTTGCTAAACCATCAGCTTGCACAGCGTCCAACAGCGTCGGCCAATCTGGAAAATCTGTGTTTAAGGCAATCATGCCCGCATCGGTGACTGCACCATAAAAAGTGTCGCCATTTGAAGAATAGGTCGCAAAGCGCATGAGATGTTCCTTCATGGTGCAATAATCGGGCTGGCGGTGATCTCGGACTCGCTGGTGTCGACGTCGACAAATTTGGTACCTTGCTCAAACCAGCTACGCGGTGCGGCGGCCCCCCAAAGAGTTTGGCGTTGCGGGTCGGTTAGGTCCCATTTGATCGCCTCATGATCAGGGTCCAGAGTCTGATAGTCTGAGCAATATATTTCAATCCGGTGCCCATCAGGGTCTAAAATGTAGAGGAAGAACGCGTTCGAAATGCCATGTCGCCCCGGACCACGTTCGATGTTATCCACATATCCACTGGTCGCCATAAGATCAAGTAAATCGATGATATTCAGCGGAGTAGGC
The DNA here is from genome assembly GCF_018607965.1 of Planktotalea sp. Classification (GTDB taxonomy): domain Bacteria; phylum Pseudomonadota; class Alphaproteobacteria; order Rhodobacterales; family Rhodobacteraceae; genus Planktotalea. Next base: position 15,160 of record NZ_JABBAM010000104.1, on the reverse strand, counting down.
ACCCAGAATGCAACGTGGTGCATGCGAGGTCCAGTGCCGTTGGTGAAGGCCATATCGTGCACGCCACCTTTGCGATGCATCCAAGCAGCCCAGAGTTTTTTGCTCTCTTCATCCTCAGTGTATTCAGTCACGCGAAACCCGAAATCGCTGTAAAATGCGACCGATGCATCCACGTCTGGTGTGAAGCAATTGAAATGGTCAATGCGCAGCGGCTTCACCCCACGATAAAGCGCGTAGTTCTGATGAATCGGGTTGAGGCGATCCATTTTGTGATAAAATTCAAGTGGGATACCCATGTTATCCGAGGTCAACAAAGTGCGCCCCTGATAAGCTCGTTCTACCCATGACGTTGGGCGACCTTTGCCCTGAAAATACGTCTCAGCCTTATCCAGATCTGCGTCATCAAAGGTTTTGAAACCCATGACTTCAACGGTGCCGGGCTGTTCTGATTTTTGCAAGATAACGCAATGGTGCCCACGTTCTTCCATAGCGCGCAGATAGATGTGCGTGTCGCTTTCATCGGTGATTTGCATGCCAAGAATGTCGGTATAAAACATCTTGCTCGCACCGAGGTCTTTCACGTTCAAACAAACATGCGAAAGACGGATCGTATTGAAATCAGGGTATAGATTAGGGGCAGGAATTGGCATTAGAGGACTCCCAATTTGGTGATTTTATGCTGACCTGTGGCAAAGCCGATGTGCTTTTGTTCCATGTAGAACTCAAAGCTCCAATCGCCGCCATCACGGCCTATGCCACTGGATTTCACGCCACCGAAAGGCGTCGGCAAATGGCGTACGTTTTCTGAGTTCACCCAGATCATGCCTGCCTCCAAAGCATCAGTAAACCGAAGCGCGCGGGTTAGATCATTGGTCCACAGATAGCCTGTGAGACCATAGTCCGTATCATTGGCCAAGCTCAACGCCTCTTCCTCTGTCGAGAAAGGGATCGAGGTGAGAACCGGGCCAAAAATCTCTTCCTGCGCAATACGCATCTTGTTGTTTGCATTGGTAAATACGGTTGGGCGCACAAAATATCCTTCGTCACCAACGGTGACGCCACCTGCAGCAATCGTCGCGCCATCCTCTTTAGCAATATCGAAATATGAGGTGACTTTGTTGAAATGTTCTTCAGTCACGAGCGGGCCAATTTCGGTGCTAGGATCAAGCGGATGCCCAACCTTAATATTATTTACACGCTCGACCAACTTGGCCTCGAACTCTGCGCGAATGGTGTCTTGTACCAACAACCGCGACGACGATGTACAGCGCTCACCATTGATCGAGAAGATCATAAAGATCACAGCATCCAGCGCACGTTCTAAGTCTGCATCGTCAAACACGATGACAGGATTTTTGCCGCCAAGTTCGAGATGGTTGCGTTTCAGTGTATCCGCACCCTGTTTTGTGATCAGCGATCCCGTGCTGCTTTCCCCAACAAAGGCGATTGCCTTGATTTTGGGATGTTCGCAAAGGGCTTTGCCTGCGCCTTCGCCAAAGCCGTTGACAGTGTTCAGAACACCAGGCGGCAAACCTGCTTCTTCTGCAATTTCGACCAGCAAACGCGCCGTCAATGGTGAAGCTTCGGCAGGTTTGTGAACGACCGTACATCCAGCGGCAAGCGCTGGTGCGATTTTCCATGTGGAGAGCATAAACGGCGTGTTCCACGGCGTGATCACACCAACAGGCCCGATCGATTTACGCGTTGTGACATTCATTAACGTGGGGGACTGCAAATGCTGGCCATCGCGTGCCTGAACAACTTGGTCCGCGAAATAACGAAAGTTCTCAGCCCCGCGCAGAGCTGCCTTGGACATGAACTTTATCGTTTGACCTGTGTCCCAGCATTCGCAAAGCGCGATCTCTTCAGCGCGCGCCTCAATGCCCTCTGCGACTTTGATCAGGATCTTCTTGCGTTCCAATGCCGGCATATCGCGCCATCCTGCAAACGTATCAGACGCCGCCTGCGCCGCTTTGTCGACCTCATCCGCCGTACCATGCGCGACGTCACAAATAACGCTCTTATCCACAGGTGACGTTGTCCGGAAAACGCCTCCACTGCCAGCAACATCCTGACCCGCAATACGATTTCGGATCCCAGTGTCGCGAAACCGTTCAAGGTAACCTGTCAATTTCTTGATATTGTCGTCGAGCGCAGTCATGCGGTGTCCTCCAGATGATCCCTGATATTTCCGAATTTTGGCGATAAACTCGCATCAATGTCACGCAATTCTGCGGATAATGCGATAGAACGCGTTGCCATTGCGGGTGCCATGAATGTCTTGAGCGCTTCGAAAATACGCGCAAGTGCGTCGCGTTTCACATCCTCAGAGCGGCCTTCGCGGATACGAACAGACAAGTCGATGAACCCATGTTTTGCATCCCCATCAGCGATCGCATAGTGATCGACCTGCGTCGCACGCACACGGATGCCAGCGGTTGGGAAAGCCGCGATTGCAGCAGCTTCATCACGGATCACTTCGCAAAGATGACCGATATCGACAGCCCCTTCGAGATTAGCTGAATACTCTATGTGAAAGTGCGGCATGCTTTTTCCTTAACATGTTAATTGTTATCAAGTTAAGTAAGTGTGTCTTGCATTGTCAAGCCTGAGTTGGCAGCAAAGACCTTGATACTACAAAAAAGAGTACGTTCATGACCGCCAAACTTCCATCAACTTCGCGCTCTTTGCCAATTGCCTTGATCCGCGCACGTGAGGGCGTAATGGCCCCCATTCGTGACATGTTGGCCGAGACGGGCATTACAGAACAGCAATGGCGTGTCTTGCGCGTTTTGTCAGAACACGGTCCCCTTGATACATCGACCCTCGCCAACCGCGCAAGCCTTCTGTTTCCCAGCCTGACCCGCATTGCAACAACTATGCGTAACAAGGGATTGATCACTCAAACCCGCGACGACGTAGATCGACGCCGCCAGTTCATCGCGATCACCGAAGTGGGCCAAAAGATTATCGACGATCATGCCAGCCAATCCGCGCGCATTGTCGTAGAGCTACGCAAGACTTTGGGTGATGAAAACTACGAACATCTGCTTGATTTACTGGCGCTGCTTGATCCAGACGCGCGGGATTAACCCTCCACGATACCGTCCGCGCGCCATGCATCAAAAACCTCAAGCGCTTTGTCTGCAAAGGCCGCGTCGTTGATGTGGCACGCGATCCGTTGGACATCGACGTTAGTCGGCATTGCAGCTTCGAAGTCATTCAGAAATTGAGCAAGACCTTCTTTGTTATGCAGATCCGCACCTTCGCGATCCCATTCACCAAGACCATGCTCGGGCAGCAATACCGCAACCGGGCCCTTCGCTTTTGCAAGCTGTTCACAATGCGCCTCTGCAACCAGCTTCCGTTCTGCGCCATTTAGAACAATAGACGTAAGCAGGCGATTGTGTTCATGCTTGGGGTGGTCCTCCCATTTGGCAGGAATTGGCTGCCAACCCACAATATCAACCAGATCATAACACCCCGGCGCAACGATCTGTGGCGTGCCAAAGATGCCCGCATTAGAAAGCCGATCCACCCCTGCAGAAATGTTGGACCCATTCACATGATTGCCCAATTCCTGCGTGCAAAAATCAAACACGCACGCAAAAGCACCCTGCGCTGCAAGACTTTCAAAAGCCCGCCCACCCATACCTGTGGCGTGAAACACTGCAACTTCATACCCACGCGCTTCAAGTGCTGGTTTGAGCGGGATCACATATTTCAAAGCGGAAGTGCCAAGCGACATCATCCCGATCAAAGGCTTATCTGCATCCGGTTTTTGGACCGCCCGCGCGGCCCCTAGAACGGCACCCGCGGCCTGACTGAGCGACGCTTTGCACACTGAATTTAGTCCATACAGCCCACCAGCCCAAAGGATCATCTGCGTATCTGCAGCCAAACGTTCCGCTGGGATTAACGGTGAAAACGATACGGTCGACACGATGTACTTTGGCACACCAAGCGGCAACGCCGCTGCAACATCCAGCGCCAAATCAGTACCCATCGTGCCGCCCAGCACGATCATGCCATCGAATTTGCCTTGCGTATAAAGACGCGCAGCCAACAGGGATGCACCCTTTGCCATAATCTGCATTGCATGATTTTCGTCCCCCGTTGCAATGGCCGCTTCAATCGTGCTTCCACCTTCACCAGCCACATCATGTTTGGAAAAATCCGCAGGTTTGGACGGATCGCCCAGAACAGACACATCCATCGTAACAACTTGCCCGCCTTGATCGCGGATCACGCTAGCAAGAAAGCCAAGTTCGTCATCCTTTGTATCGTACGTTCCGATGACCAGAATAGTTTTATCGCTCATTGCGCGCTCCTAAAGCTTGATCCAAGCGGTCTTGAGATTGGTATATTTCTCAAGTGCGTGCAGAGTTTTATCACTGCCATTTCCAGATTGGCCATGACCGCCAAGGGGAACAGTGCCATCCGCGCCCCCATAAGTGTTCACATGCATGACACCAGTTTTGATATCTCGCACCATGCGATGAGCGCGCGACAGGTTCGACGTCCAAACGGCACCTGCCAACCCATAGACAGTGGCGTTTGCAATGCGCACGGCGTCTTCATCGGTTTCAAAAGCTGTTACACCTAAAACAGGGCCGAATACTTCTTTTTGGGTCAAGGTTGCGTCCGGCGTAACGCCTGTCACAATCGTTGGTTCCATGAAGTAACCGCCCGTGTCTTGCAGAATGCGTGACCCTCCAAGAACAACATTGCCGCCCTCCGCGCGAGCAGTGTCAACAAACCCAAGGTTTTGTTGCAATTGGATTTCGGAGTTCACAGCACCGATGTCGGTTTCTAGCTTAAGCGGATCACCAACGCGCATCGCTTGGGCTGCCTTGCTCACGGCCGCTACAAAATCATCGTGGACCGACGCTTCAATCAACAATCGCGATCCTGCGACACAGACCTGTCCCGAATTGCGAAAAATGCCTCCGGCCGCGACTTTCGCTGCTTCATCAAGATTGGGCGCATCTGCGAAAATCACATTCGGGGATTTACCGCCGAGCTCAAGATAAACGCGTTTCATGTTTGAGCGCGCAGCATACTCCATCAAGCGCCGTCCTGTCCCCCCCGACCCTGTGAACACCAGAACATCCACATCCATCGACAAGCCCATCGCTTCGCCAACAACCGCACCTTCACCAGTAATAGCGTTTAGCACACCGGGCGGCAGGCCAGCGTCTAGCGCAAGTTCGACCATACGCATCAAGGATAGGGATGCGGTTTCGGAGGGTTTCAACACAACCGAGTTACCCATCGCCAAGGCAGGGCCTAATTTCCACGCCCCAATCATCATCGGGAAGTTCCACGGTATAATTGCGCCAACAACGCCCACCGGTTCCTTGTGGATCATACCCAAGATGTCGGGTGACGTCGGCGCGATTTCGCCGTAGATTTTATCAAGCGCTTCGGCGTAATAGCGGATCGTTCCAGCGGCTGAACCTGGTTCTGCTTTGATCGCCATATTGATTTCGGTGCCATTGTCGCGCACGCCTAGAACAGCCAGTTCCAATGCGTGCTGCTCGATCAAGTCAGCCCATTTGTGCAAGACTTTTTTGCGCGCAGCGGGAGGTTGTCCAGCCCAGCGCTTGTCCTCAAACGCAGCGCGCGCAGACGCGATGGCCGCGTGCATATCCGCAGCAGTGCCCTTCGCGGTCGTGGTCAAAACCTGTCCATCAATCGGTGACAGAATATCCATGGACGCGCCATCAGACGCATGGACCAGTTGACCTTCGATCACATGCCCACGTGGAAGAACCGCTTGCGCCCTTAGCGCGTCGATTTTGTTTTGATCCATGGGAATTACCTCATTTGAGTGTCGTGGAGATTATGATCTTCGTCGGGCTGATGGGTCCGGTATTCTTTGATCAGCGTGCGGATATGCAGCGCAATCACCAGAAGGATCATAACAAATAGGATGAAGGCGATCGGTCTATCGATCATATCCATTGGCGTTTTAAGACGCGGCAGCGCCGAGCGCAGTTTGACTTCCATAATGCCGCCCAGAACCATGCCCAAAATGATCGGGACAATCGGCAGGTTCAGGCGCTTCAGGATCAGACCGAGCACGCCAAACCCAGCAGACAGCATCACGTCCGTCAGGGAATTGCGCAGCGAATACACTCCGACAAAGGACAAAATCAGGATCATTACCCCTAGAAACCGCGTGGGGATGCGAATGATCTTTGTCAGCATGTTGGTTGAAAACAGCAAAAACACCATCACGATAATGTTCAGCAATATCAGCGCAATATAGAGGCCGTACACCAGATCCAGATTGTTCTGGAACAGTTGTGGACCTGGAATAACGTTGTGAACGTAAAAGACCGAAAGCATCATCGCGGTCAGTGCTTCACCCGGGATGCCCAGCGCCAAAAGCGGGATCATTGCGGCAGCGGGGACTGCATTGTTTGCAGCCTCTGATGCGATAAGTCCTTCGGGTGATCCCTTGCCGAAAAGTTCAGGGTTTTTGGACGTCTTTTGCGCGTAGGTATAGCTCATGAATTGTGCGGTGAATTCTCCTGTTCCGGGGATCATTCCAAGGATAACACCAAGTCCAGATGCGACTGTGGCGACGCGTTTGTGCTTCATCAACTCTTTGATGCCTGCAGTCATCTTGCCTTGAACTGGCTTGGCCTCTGGGCTTTCGTCAGGGGCGGTAAGCAGAAAGAAAGCTTGGCTTAACGCGAACAGGCCCAGCACGACGACGATCAAGTTGATGCCAGAGGTGAGGAACGACATCTCAAACGTATAACGCTGCGTGTATGTCACCGCGTCCAAGCCGATAGTTTGCAAGAATATCCCGAACATCGCGAGCATACCCGCCGCCATGATTTGCCCACGATGTGCCAACACGACGAGGATGATGCCTAATAGCGCTGCCAGAAAGATCTCTCGGCTACCAAACATTGGTGCGATCAGTGCAAGCACAGGTGAGAGCAGGATCAGGCAAAAAATACCGAACATCCCGCCCCAGAATGACGCGCTATAGGCGAGTGAGACCGCGCGGTGTGCTTCGCCGCGTTGGGTCATCGGGTAGCCATCGTACGACGTAAGTGCGTTCACCGCCGTACCGGGCGTGTTGATTAAGACCGCTGGAATCGCGCCGCCATACATAGACGATCCGTAGATTCCCAAAAGCATGGTTAGTCCGACAATTGGATCCAGCGAGAACGTTGCTGGCAACAGGATCGCAATAGCAACCGCAGGGCCTACCCCCGGAATTGCACCAATGATGACGCCCCCGATAGAGCCAACCAAAAGCGCGATGATCACGTCCAAGCGGGCCAGCATTGCGGCGCCTGCGATGAGGTCTTCCATGGTTAGTTCCGATCAGAAATAATTTAGCATGATCTGGCGAAGCCCGTCCGGCAGAGCGTCGTATATCTTCCCTGCAGGCAATTTCACTTGCAAGAAAGTCTTGAACAAAAGCACGATCACAAACGCACTTGCGACAGCTGACAGCAACGCGGCACGGCTTCGATACCCCGCGCGCAAAACCAAAAGGACGGCGAAAGCGATTGTTGTAGGCAGGTAACCTGTCAAAGGAACCAGCATCGCGTAGCCGATAAACCAGCCCGCATATTCAAGAGACGAAACCCAAAGCCAGACTTCGCGCCAGCGCCCTTCAATCCGTTCTGACAAAAGGGATCCAAGCAAATGAAACGCTGCAAACCCCGTCATCAAGGAAAGTGAAACAGCAGGCCAAAAACGGGGTTGTGCAAACAGCTTTTTGCCAGACTTATAAGCCGTTTGATCAAAAATTTGCGACAACAAGAAAAGCGAAACGGCCAGCAGAACCCAAGCAAAAACGATATCCCCCGGGCGGCGATACCGCTTGAACAGCACTTGCAGATTTTTCACACGCGACATGCGTTTGGTCCAGACTGTATTTGGAGAAGTTAAGGGGTCGTCGGGCGAACGGTGCCGCCCGACTTAAAGTCGTTAATTCGCTTATTCGGAAAGCAATGTTTCAATGCCTGCAAGGGTCGCGATGTCTTTCGTGATCTGCGCGGCCACATCGTCAGCACTCTGCCAATAAACAGTCGCGCCCGTTTCCATTGCCAGCTTTTGCGCGCGTTCGGACATCACTGTCTTTTGTGCAACAGCGATGATCTTGTCGCGCACGTCCTGTGGTGTGTCCTTGTGAACGAATAGACCGTTCCAAAGAGCGACATCCAAAGACGGCGCAAGCTCTGCAACAGTCGGCGTATCAGGTGTTAGCGAAATGCGCTCTGATCCGATGGATGCCAGAACTTTGACACTATCAAGGCATGGCAGGATCAGCTGAAGTGTCGTGTTGATCACGTCCACATCACCGGATGCCAACGTGTTGCAATCAAGCGCATCAAATGCTGCGTCAGAGGCGAATGAAAAACCCATCTCCTTTGCAAGACCGAATGTCACCTGAGTTGGAACAAGGGGTGCTCCGAAGTGCCCAAGAACAACGTCGTTGCTTTTCGCGTGCTCGGCAAGACCGGCGACATCATCATAGGGAGCATCGCCGCCAGCAGCGATGACAAACGGATAGGTCAGAAAGTTGCCAAGGGGCACAAAGGGATCGGGGTTAAGTTCAGGAATACCGATCTGCGGGCCAACGACTGGGATCGCAATGATGAAAGATCCAATAGTATAGCCATCTGCTGGCGCATTTGCGACTTCGATTGCACCGGGGAACGGACCGCCACCACCACCAGGCTTGTTCACAACTGCGGCGGCGACGCCGTACTCTGTCTGAAAATCTTCCGCGATCATGCGCGTTAGCACATCTTCAAGATCACCCGGAGGCCACGGAACGATAAAGGATACAGGCTTCTCTGGATACTCCGCTTGTGCGGCTCCTGTGACGGCCGTCATGGCAATTGCCATTGCTGTGAGCGTCTTCGCAAATTTCAACATTGTCTTCTCCCAAAGATGGTTCATATAGTGAACCGTTATTTCTAGAAAAAGGTTGTCTTGTTAAAGACCATCTGTCAAACTTTTTTTAATCCCTAACGCAGAACGCTTTACCAACATGTCTTCGACCACCAAAACATTGGAACTTCTGTCCTATTTTTCGCCGTCTCGCCCCGAAATAGGTCTATCCCAGCTTTGCCGTTTAGCAAGGCGAGACAAAGCAACAACCTACAGGCACATGCAAGCGCTTGAAGATTTTGGGTTTATTGAAAAAAATCCGTTGAATAAGTGCTATCGCTTGGGCCCCGCATTGTTGCAATTGGCCCAGACGAGGGAACTGACTGTACCGCGAAAGCTTGGCGTGCAAGGTCCTCTTGTCGAACTTGCCAAGGCAACTGGTGAAACGGCTCACGTAACAGTTTTATCGGGCAACATTGTGTACCCGCTGACTTCGGTCGAATCGCCTAATCACAGTATTCGTGCGATCATGGATAACCACGCATTCCCCCTTCACGCGACCGCGTCAGGACTATCTGCATTGGCGTTTGGGCCTGAGATTTTGCAAGACATCGCCTTGAACGATATGCCCAGTTTTACGCCGAATACAGTGACCACGCAGCAAGATCTACTAGACAACATTCGTCTCACTCGCGCGACTGGTTTTGGCATGGCAAACGGCAGCTTTGAATCCGAAATCCAAGGGGTCGCCGCGCCAGTGTTTGACCAAACTGGACTTTTCGCAGGCTCGGTCTCTGTCGCAAGCGTTGCCACACGTTTCACGCCCACATTAGCGCGCTGCGTGAATCAAAACCTGATCCTCGCCAGCCGTGAAATAACGCGAAACTGGGGCGGACATATCCCTAATTTCATTGAGGCCGCCTGGGCCACTACATTTTCTCCTTCAAACGAACTGGAAGCCGCATCATGAAAGATTCAAATTTTCTGAAAGAAAATAACGCCCGTCAGATGTGGCACCCAATGACGTCGCCACAAGACAGTATCGACAACCTGCCAAAAATCATAACTGGGTCAAATGGCGTTACCATCACGGATATCGACGGCCATTGTGTCGTGGACGGTGTGGGCGGCCTTTGGAACGTTAATCTTGGGTATTCTTGCCAACCCGTCAAAGACGCAATGAGTGCGCAACTGGAAAAGCTGCCCTACTATTCAACGTTTCGCGGAACCACCAACGACGCTGCGATTGAGCTGTCATATGAATTGGGTGAATTCTTTGCACCTGACGGCTTAAGCCGCGCGTTCTTTACGTCTGGTGGATCGGACTCTGTCGAAACCGCGCTGCGCCTTGCACGTCAGTATCACAAACTGCGCGGCGAACACGGGCGCGTCAAATTCCTAAGCCTCAAAAAGGGGTATCACGGAACGCATATCGGTGGTGCATCAGTCAACGGCAACGCCAATTTCCGCAATGCCTATGAACCGCTGCTACCGGGGTGTTTCCACATCCCCGCGCCCTACACGTATCGTAACCCTTTCAATGAATCTGGCCCTGAAAAGCTCGCACATCTTTGCATTGCAGCGCTCGAGGAAGAAATCGCCTTCCAAGGCGCGAACACAATTGCGGCGATGATTATGGAGCCGATCTTGGGGGCTGGCGGTGTTATCCCACCCCACAAATCCTTTGCGCCCATGGTTCAAGAGATCTGCAATAGCAACGGAATTCTGTTGATCACTGACGAAGTTATCACGGCTTACGGTCGTACAGGTGCATGGTCGGGCGCACGTCTTTGGGGCATCAAACCCGACATGATGGCCACGGCCAAAGCGATCACCAACGGCTATTTCCCCTTTGGCGCAGTGATGCTAGGGGACCGCATGATCGAGGCATTTGAGGGTAATCCAGCCGCCAAAATTGGTCATGGATACACTTATTCGGGCCACCCAGTTGGGGCCGCCGCAGCACTAGCCTGCCTTGCTGAAACCAAGCGGCTGAACGTTATCGAAAACGCCGCAGCGCGCGGAACCCAGTTATATGAAGGGTGTCAGGCATTGATGGCAAAATACGATATAATAGGTGATGTACGTGGTGGCCATGGCCTTATGACCGCCATCGAAATGGTAAGTGATCGCGCGACGAAAGCACCGATCGACGCAGATCGCGCTGCGACGGTTCAAGAGGTTGCCTATCAGAATGGCGCGATGGTGCGTGTGTCAGGTCCAAACCTGATCCTCTCCCCTCCTCTTGTTATAACTGAGCAAGATGCAAAAATCATACTATCTGCCCTCGACGCTGGTCTCAAAGCCGCATGACACGATCCACAGACCACGTATGGGCCCGAAGGTAGCGGCGGTCTAAAAACACCGTCTTCAATGCGTTGAAGGGGGTGGCGTTTGGTCGTGGATTGAGAAATGAAGCAAGCTGGCGTGAGCGATGATCACAGCATTCAGCGCCCCCGCCTTGAACTTGCCAATTTGAACGCTCGGTACTCCAAACGGCAATTTTCTACCACCTGAAGATCGCCGAGTGGCTGCGGCCACAACGGATCAGTTGAAACTGTAGGTAACGCCCAAACTAATGAACCCTTGATCACGTGTGCCTGAAACGCGAACGATCGGGCTTTTGGCAGCGTCGCCCTGCAGCATCTTGTAACCAGCAACACCTGTAATCGAAAAGCTTTCGTTGATTTTGTAGTTGGCAAATAGGGTCATGCCAACGTCTTTGATCCCTGCCCCGGCATTGAAGCTTGCAAGTCCAAACGGGCTCGCGGTGCCGACCCCAAAACGGTTGTTCATGTAGTCTGCCGATGCATAGGTCGTTGTCGCGCGCGCGCCCAACGTCCAATCACCTTGCAAGCGCAGAACGCCCAGCCCGGCTTCGACAACCGTTCCGACGGCACCGCCCTGCACCCCTTGAACAACAGACACGCGAGGCGCGATGAAGGTCGAAAAGCCACCAAGCGGAATGTTGACTTGCGCATATCCACCCAGTTCAACGCCACCCTTGATATTTGGCAACGCACTCACCTGCGCATTGTCAATTTTCGATCCATCTCGACCAAAACTGTAGCGCACGATCGGGCCCACATCCACGGCGCGCGAAGACAGCAAATCCGCTTCAAATCCAGGGCCATTGGTGCGCACGGAGATTTTATCATTCTTGAATGAAAGGACGGGAGCAGCTCTCACATTGTAGTCTTTGGATCCTTCAAACTGGGGAACCACGGCAACGCCAAGTCCAAGTGACAGCTGTGCGTGCGCTGCGATTGACGTCGACAAAAGTGCCGCAAGCGTAAGCGCGAGGAGTTTCAGTTTTTGCATGTTGCGGCTCTTCTTATCAGTTAACTTTTTGAAAGGCTTCAAATTAGTACGCGACAAACTCAGGATTGGATCACAACCCTGTACCCTGCCCTTGGAAAATGCACCCCGATGTTACCAAGAACAGGATCATGTCTGTGAAGAGCGATTGTATAACAATCAGCCATGACAACTGATCCTTCCACAGGTTGTTCACCACCATCAATGTCGGGCGATACCGTCACAACCATCCCCGGAACAAGCCCTTGGGGATCGAGCGGGTCAACGCGCGCGCTTGTTATTGGCTCATTTTCCTTTGCACGCAAAAGTGCGTCATCGGGTGACATGCCCGACATTGTTCCGTGACCAATGTTAGAGACGTTTTGCTCCCATCGCTCAAGATTGGTGAACTCGGACAAAAAGGCTGGGCCGCGATCCCAACGCCCGCGGATAAACCAAACCAAATGATAGAGCTGCGCATCAATAGAGGCGGGGTCTGCACCAAGCAGAAACGCGCGATTATCAGACAATTGTGCATTGATCCAACCCATTGGCGCGCGAAGTTGCGCTGCAAGGTGAGGAAGCGCCGCGTTGGCCGCTTTCAATCCCGCCGCCCAATCCTGACCAAGGTAAAGACGGCCACGATCCTGTGCAAAATCCTCGGGCAGTCCTTCGCCCACTGATCCAAGAACAATCTTCACCGCAAGATCGAACATGTCGCCATCCGTCCAACGACTGAGGCTCCACATAAGACCCGCATCCGCTCTTGGGAAGAAGCTAGGGGATGGGTGGCGTCGCTCCAGTTCGCGCAAAATACATTGTGAATCGCAATAGATATCAGCGCCGATTTGCATGACAGGCGTACGTCTGTATCCACCAGTCAAGGGCGTCAGCATGGGCTTGGGGACTATGCGTGGGATTTTGACAGAGCGCCATGAAAGGCCTTTTATGCCAAACGCAATACGCGCTTTTTCAGCGACAGGGGATTGTGGGTAGTTATGAAGAATTATTTCAGATGACGTATCGGTTTGAGGGGCAGTCATACGAAAAGCCTTCCTGAATGAGATGCAAGGGTTTGAGTCTGCATACATTCTGAAAGCGATAATTGCCACGTGATTGTGTTTGCACCTCAACCAGACGCGGGGGTCATTTGCGCTTTCAAAAGAGGCTGCTATCAATATGTAGATCAACACCCTGAAGTGGAACAACAGCATGCCCCTTAGTGTCGAAAATTTCACAAATGAATTGACCTACCAAGGCTTGAGCGAAGACATGCGCGCCCTGCTTCGCGTCAACTTTGTAGACACAATGGGAGTCGCCGCCATTGGTGCGCGCACCGAGATGTCACAGATTGCGTGTAAAACCGCTGCGACGTTGTTTGGACCCGCAACAGGTGGTGCAAGTCGAATGCTTATGGACGGGCGCACGGTTAGTCCCGCGGGTGCCGCGATGGCGGGCGGGTTTACAGTTGATAGCATTGACGCGCATGATGGGACGACCCCGAACAAGGGGCATGCCGGGTCTGCCGTATTTCCTGCACTCCTGGCCGTTGCCGATGCCCAAAGATCTCTTGGTCGGGCCATAACAGGAGCCGATTTCGCTGTCTGGCTCGCGATTGCCTATGAAGTAAGTTATCGTGCAGGACAGGTTCAACACGCGACCTGCCCAGACTACCATACATCAGGCGCTTGGACCGCAGTAGGCGTTGCCGCTGCAATCGCACGCATTCTAAACGCTACCCCTGAACAGGTACGTCATGCGGTCGGCATCGCAGAATACCACGGACCACGCAGCCAAATGATGCGCTGCATCGACTTCCCGACCATGGTGCGCGACGGCGTTGGTTGGGGCGCGCCCTCTGGTGTCACTGCGGCCTATCTTGCGCTTGAAGGTTTTACCGGCGCACCAGCACTGACCTGCGAAAGTGCTGAAGCGGCCCCCTTTTGGGGTGACTTGGGAACGGACTGGCTGACGCTAAAACATACGCACTATAAGAAGTATCCATGTTGTCGCTGGGCGCATCCCTCCATGGATGCAGCCCTTGAATTGATGACTGAGCACGCGCTGCATCACAGTCAGATCGCTAAGGTTGAAATTCGCACATTCCACTACGCGACCCGCCTTGCGGGCCACACGCCCCACAGCATGGATGAATTGGCCTATTCCATCGCGTTTCCCGTCGCGACAATGATCGTGCGCGGTTCATTTGGTGCCGCTGAAATGTCGCCCGACATTCTAACAGATGCAGATATTTTACGCGTCAGCACCGCGGTTGAGTTGATCGATGATGATGAACTGACCCGTAAAAGCGTGGATCAACGATGGGCGGCAGTCACTTTGATCACCACTGATGGCCAACGTTATGAAGCCAGCCCCAAAACACCACGTGGTGACATCGATCAGCCCTTGAGCGACCAGGAGATGCTGGAGAAATATCGCATGTTCGCAGTGCCCGTGCTCGGCGCCGAAAGGGCTGAACATATGCGTGTTTTATGTGCCGGCTTTGACACGCTTGATGTGCAGGAGTTCTCAACTTTGTTGGATATTCTTCTAAGCAAAGCTTAGCATTCAACTTCAACCCACAGCACCCAAAAATGGGAACCCGAACTTGCGGAGAGTAAGCCAATCGGAAGTATGGATGGAAAGTGAAAGGGTTGGATTTTCCTACTTTTGCGAAAGCGCGGGACGCTGACGTTGGTAGGATACGCTCGTCTATCTAAAATTTTCACCGAATACGCTCGGATATCATCGAAAGCCGCTTTTCATCAGAAAATCGGCTGCTAACATCTGGCTTAACGAGGAGCTTTCAAATGAACGGATGGTGGCGCAGCGCTGTAATTTATCAGGTTTACCCAAGGTCATTTCAAGACGATGCTGGCGACGGCGTTGGTGATTTGACGGGCATCACCCGCCGCCTTGATCATATCGCAGAATTAAGGTCAGGACTCATAACCAAAAGATGACGGTTGCAGCGAGAGCGATGGCAGAGAGG